>NZ_JAYGJO010000034.1:0-44153 GCF_035013185.1 Acerihabitans sp. TG2 | reverse complement strand
TGGGTGATCACCCCATGTACCACCTTATTATCCCGCATTGAAAAACTGGCGTACTTCATCAGGACCTGTTCAGGGCGAATAGTGCTCTGCGGGGTAGTGAATTCAATACGCCATGAGAAAGGCCGGCTCAGGCATTCGGTGCCACGAAAGCGCAGTACCTCAGGCGTTACCGGGCTGTCATTGATATCAAGGGCATAACGAGAGTGAGAAATGTTGCCTGCTGCTGTTGGGTCCGTCAACATAGTGCCATCCTGATAGTGATCATCGAGCCATATCCTACGGGTGCGTATTACGGTGATTCCGAGCGCGCTTTTCCCGCGCGCTTTCTCTCTCTGAACTCAACTCGCAGACGCTCCATTTTGCCCGCAATGGGCTAACGCCACATAGCGTATCTGCTATGTGTTCAACATTCCTACAACTGGTTACGGGTCGTTCTTGATAGTATGAAAATGGCTCATCCGAGTCTGATGCATACACCGGCTCAATCCGGCCACCGATTACCGGGATCTCTTTAGGATAAAGGGTGCACGCTCACTACCATTTTTAGTGCCATCATCGTTTAAAAATAAGTGAACAGGTACAGCCATTTTTAAGCACCTTGCTTGTGATTATTTGTACAACCATTTCCCGGCCTTTGCTGACTCAATCAACATGCCAATAGTGAAAATGGGTATATCTACGATGTGTTTCTGGAAGGGATTCCATGAAATCGGCACATCAGGGTAATAGGTCTCAAGTTTGAAGTTTCCTCGAGCTGTGTTGAATTCTGTAAAAAATTCATCCATCAATTCTTCTGCGTCATCAACATCAAGTCGCACATCAAAGTGAATATTGGATTGTGCTGTGTACGTGTCGTATTGCTTTTCCCTGAACATGTATATACCGCTGTGTTGAGTGACGAGGGCGATGACTCGGCGTTCAACGTTATCCGTTCGGTATGACCTAGCGGTAGCGGATGAGCGCATAACGATTCAGTAGCTGCGATAAATGACGCTCGATTTCCATCTGTACCAGCGCCGAGTCACCGCTTTGCAGTTGGCGTAGTTGCTCTTCCACCGGGGGGTGCTGGTTGAACGCTTGCATGGATGAATAGACGATGGTTTTCAGCTCGCTTACCGTCAGGTACTTGCCTCGTTTTTCATCCAGTCGGTTGAGCTGGTTGGCCAACTGCTGCAACTGTGTCATGCCTTGATGCCAGCCTTCCAGACTTGCGGCAGGCATGGCACGGGCATCCAATTGTTGTCGCCAGTCGTGGACCAAAGCAAGGGTGTGTGGTGTGTTCGGCCAAAGCTGCTGGGTCTGATGCAATAACCGGGCAGCATACGCGGCTGACCAGTCTGGTGGCAGGTCCGCCAGCGCGGCTAGCCGTGCCTGGGTTTGCGTTGCATAGTCGTTGTTGTTATTTATCCACGACGGCGTTTGCTGAACCAATAATTCCAGTTGGTCACGCGGCAGCGTTACCGGCAGCGGGGCCACCGAGGCCATTAGACTGTCGCGTAACGGATCTTGCGTGAAGCGTAGATAACCCCACCCGCCCAGACACATCATGACCAGGGCGACCATCACACCGGCCATAAATGCCCGCCAGGGCCGGGCAGGGATTGGCGGGGTGATGACAACCGCCACCTTCGGTTCAGGTTCCTGGTAAGCGACGTATACCCAGCGCTGACCGTTGGCTGATGATAGCCGTTGTTTTGACTCGCTTGACGACGGCGGCAGTGCGGGCGTGTCGAATGGCGATAACCGTCGCCCCGCGTCCTCGTTTTGCGTGTTATCACCGACATCGCTGTGTTCCAACCTGACCGCAGCGTTATGCAGTTGGTGTCGCAGTTCGTCCATTCGGCTGAGATGTTTGAGTTCGAGGCGCTGTAAGGCTTCACCTAGCCGTGCCAAATGTTGTTCTGCCTGATATAGCGGGCTGAGGTCGGCATAGCTTAGCGTTGACATGCGCATGATCTGTTGCAGACGTTGACTTAATCCGCTGAGGATCTCCATGCGTGCATGCACCGGCTGCGGCCAGACAGCATGCCACTGATGGGTGACTAACGCGTCCAGTATCGCCAGCCCTTCATTTAAACCATACACTCCGGCCAGATGAGTACGGATTTGCGTATACCAGGCCGCCGTTTGCAGTTCCACGCCGTTATGTTCAAACAGCGCCAGACAGAGTTTTTCAGCATAACGCCAGTTCACATCTGGGCGAGCCGGGTGGGTCAGTTTGTTTAACTCGTCGCGCAATGCGGTATAGTCGGCGAGCGTACGCGGGTCGCCGCCGGTTTTCAGGTAGTGTTGCGGTAGGTGTGTCATGGGTAGACATGTTCCGAAAGGCGAGCGTTAGGGTAATTGGCGCAATAAAATATCACCGGCCTATAATGTTTTGTTGTTTCAGATGACGGATAAGCACCCGTCCCTCAGGCATAAATTCAGTACCGTAACGCACCAATCCGACCTCATTGAGCTCGGCATCAAGGGCATAGCGCAATTCACCCGGCATGTGCTGTTCAAGCAGCGCTATCGCGATATGCTTGATGCGCGGTTCATACTTAAGCAGTACGTCGGATAAGGTGCCGACCAGCTGATGCGCGGTACCGGGCATGCCCTGCAGTATGGTTGTCATATCCGGCAGACCATAGTCCGGCAGGTGGGCAAGGGTTCCCGCCCGGGCATTGAGAATGCGCTGGATATTGTCCAACACCGAGATCACCACCTGCTGTGGTTCACCGAGCGTTGGCAGGTCCAGTCCGCCGGTAAAATTGCCAAACAGCGTCTCATACAAAGAAGGGGTAAAATGTGGGCCATCCATCCGGTCACTCCGGTTGATCCAGTCGTACGACTTTATAAGGTATTGAGTTCGATCCCCCGGGCTTTATCGGGGGGCAAACGATTAGCGACTATTGACATTACCCACACAGCACCATGGCGCGAGCCGGGTCGATGGCGATCAATCCCGCGAGTAACCGCTCCATTTCGGGCTGCAAACGGGCTCGGTCTGTCTCACTGCGTCCCCCCTTCACCCGCAGTAATTTCAGGCAGCGCGCGTTAACCTCAAACAGTAACTCGGGTTCCCAATGCGTGAGCGTCAGCGACACCGCCGTGGCAGCCAGTTCGCCCAGCAGATGCAGCGCCATGTCATTGCGGCCATACTGTTCCGCGACACGGGCCATCAACAGTCTTATCAGCCAGCGGTTTCGGCAGGTGGTGATGTCGGGACGTTGTTGTAACCAACTTAACGCGGCCTCTGGTCCGTCACTATCGGCGAGCTGCAGCGCCTCCGGCTCGAGCTGTAATATAGCGTCATCACCTGCCGTGCCGGCCGTCGGACGCGTGTCATCTTGCCAGCCGACCGGATTATCCATCGCCAGTTGATGAAGCCATTGGCGCGTGACCTCATCGGCAAAGGGGGTGCCATCATTAAATGCCAACACCTCCAGACCTGGCAACCGCAGCAATAACCCTTTCACATCCTGCGCGATGATGTTGGCCCAGGCGGCATAATGGCCGCCCATCCGGGTTAATGCCTGATGGATGTACCACTGCAAATCCAGCCAGAGATGACAGGCACCGCGTGAAAACAGGCCATCAGCCTGCTCAAGGAGTTCCAACCAACTCTGTTGCAAATACAGGCGTTTGAGCAGTGCACGCTGGTCCGGTTTCGGCGGTTCAATTCGGGTGCGTCCATCCCCCGCAAGCGGGGGCAACTGGTGCAGAGTATCGTGACGCAGGCTTTTCATCAGATGATGTCCGGCGAGCCAACCGTCTGGTTGGTCACGCAGATACTTGGCCAGCGCACGGACCTGATCAAGCAGCTCCCGCCCCGAGGTGATCGCGGTTAACGCGGGGCTAACGCCGCTGCTCACCACCGGCTGGCGAGCATCGGTACTGATATTTTGCGGTACGAGCGCATCAGCGCCACCGGATTTTTCCAGCCGAATGGCCAGGGCATGGTAGAGCCCGCCCAGATCAGGGCGTATATCAGCCTGCAACCGTTCGGCGGTCTGTTCAATTAAAAACAGCGCGCCGGCAATGCGCGCCAGGTCATTTTCCGTAACCTCCGGATAGAGCGATAAACTGTCGAGCACGCGCTGTCCTGCCAGCCATTCCAACGCGGCCTTGCGGCTGCGGTTGCGCTGTGGATGGAGTTTGTCACCAAAATACTGTAGCAGTCCGGCCAGCAACTCCAGCCCGTCGGCGAGCCCCGCCTCACCATCACGCTGCAGACGCGCCCAGATATAATAGGTGGCGACGCGGATATCTTTGGTGGTGGTGGTGAGCAGTTTTTCCGCCAGTTGGCTGACCAGATCGGTATCAGCGCCAGACAGTTTATTCACCTGCTCGCGCATGCACTGAAAGTCATCATCATAGCCAGGATCCTCGCCGGTGGGGGCGACGGGTGAAATCGGCTTTAGCCAATTTTCCCACAGGATAAGTTGCTGTTGTGCCTGCTGTTGGACCACTGCTGGTGGCTCCCGGCAGGCGCAAAGTAGGGATTGCAGTGTTGCCATTAGTGGTTGGCCTCCATGTCGTCCCTCGGTTTCAGCCGCAGTGCAGAGATTAAGGAAAAAAACGGACGGGAGTCCCCATCCGCGGGCGTGTTACGCGGTAGCGCGTTCGTTCCAGGAATCGGAATGTATGATATTGCCGTCAATATAGGTCCAGGTGATTTTTTCGTAACGCAGTTCTACCTGTTCCAAATGGTTGTGTTTCTCTTTGGTGGGATCTTTGATGTTATGCATAATCGATTGAATCATAACAACTTTAACATTTTCAAGTTTAGTATTGAAATACTCGACTTCCTGACCCGCGTCGTTGATGCGGTACCACTTGAATTCAGCCGATGCCAGGGCCTTGCCGGTGGATACCGCTTTGTTCAGGTAAGGGCTGGACGCATCAATTTCTTTGGTGAACATGAACGGGGTATGTATGCGGGTACCGGTCAATTTGCCGGTGTTATTGTCGGTGGGGATGTACAGCTTATGTTCCTGTGCTACCACCTCGATACTGCCTTCTCGGTCTTGTACATCCACCGAGCCCTTGATATCCGCACCGCCATCATCTTTCAGCCACAAATAAATAGGAATTGCCATTGAATCGTCTCCATGGTGTTTTTGGTATCGCCACCTTCCGGTGGTGACGTTGTGGTTATGCCGGGTGTCCTGCAAGCATTGGCCTGCGGCACCAAACATCATGCAACCCGGCGGTTCACTGCATGATGAATGCGAAACAACAGGGGAGACCACAGGGTTGCATTCTTATCGTTTCGTGTAACTGTAAAACAATAAACTGAAATAAATCATCAATGCAGTTGTTAAACTTTCACTAAGTTAATTTCTTGGCATATATCACTACATGGTGAAATGATAGGTTATCAACAATAAGGAAGAATATAAAAAGGAGTGGGGTGCTATCGACCTGGCTTCATTGGATTCTCAATCACCTATGTCGATTTATCCGGGTATTAAGTATTCTGGTCCGAAAAGGTGTCCCGTGGGCATTAATTGTCAGCGACCCATAAGCAATCCTTGTTAATGGGGATTTTGGTCTGCATGTCCTCTTGACAGGCCTTAAAAATAAAGCCATAATTGCGTCCTCTCATCGGGAATAATCATTAAAATCGCATAAAAATCAATAAGTTATGTAGTTTTAGTGCTGTAATTCACACTTTGCCGATAAGTGTTTTATGCAGACTCATTTTAGGATGTTGGCGAAATGAGATGTCAAAACTGAACATTACGCTGTCAAGTGAAGCACCGCTCCAGGCGGACATGTACAGTTTGGTAAGCTAGAGATAACCACTTTTAATGCGGGAATAGCTCAGTGGTAGAGCACAACCTTGCCAAGGTTGGGGTCGCGAGTTCGAGCCTCGTTTCCCGCTCCAATTTCAGTGATTGATTTTAATCGATAGTCCAGCGTAACGTGCGGCCAAATGTTCAGCACGCTTAACACGCCAAAAATGTTTTAAACAGAGTTATCCACAGTTTCCTCAATTATTAATCATTTATCGTAATCAATGTTTAAATCAACGATCGATTTTAACATATTGATAATATTCAAAAAAAATTAATTAAAAAACGTCGTATTTTCCTCTTGTCTTTTTTCTGGTAGTTGATTGCCAAAGGATTTTTATTTTTATCCACAGAAGAAAAGTTATCATTTATGGTAATTTTTTTTAGGTCATCACGTTACGCATCACGCAATAAGCCCTTCTCAATTGACCTCACTAGCCGTTGCTGCTGTGCCGATTGCACGTTGACGGCTAAGGCTTGTCGGTGGTTTTGTTGCTGAGCCAGCGCCCATTCAATATGGATATCCAACAGCAGACTTTCGCCCAAGCGAGTTTGCAGGCTTAACACAATGTCATCCTCATAGGGCGCATTGCCCAGGGCCACTGCAATATTGCGCAACCAACGGAAATGGCCGATGCGCCGAATGGCTGACCCTTCGGTCGCGCGCAAAAATTGCTCCTCGCTCCAGCTAAATAATGTGATCAACTGTGGCGCGTGCAGTTCGGCACGTGGGCTGAAGTCGTTTTCATCGGTCAATTGCGCAAAGCGATTCCATGGGCAAATTAACTGACAGTCATCGCAGCCATAGATGCGGTTGCCTATCAGCGGGCGCAAAGCTTCGGGAATCTCGCCCGCCAATTCGATGGTAAGATAAGAAATACAGCGGCGTGCATCCACCGTATAGGGCGCAACAATAGCGCCGGTAGGGCAGGTGGTGATGCACGCGACGCAACGGCCGCATTGTTCTGGCTGCGCGACGTCCACCGGCAGCGGTAAATTGATCAGCAGTTCGCCCAAAAAGAACCAGGAACCGGCTTCGCGATTAAGAATAAGTGAGTGTTTACCAACCCAGCCAATCCCTGCTTTAGCGGCCAACTGGCGTTCCATGATCGGGGCGGAATCTACAAATGGCCGGAAGTTGACGTCTTGGCACCAATCCTGAATTTTGTTGCCCAACTGTTTGAGGCGCTGGCGTAACACTTTGTGATAGTCGCGTCCCAGCGCATAGCGACTAACATAACCTAACCGGGGATTTTTTAGGGTACTGGCAAATGCGGCCTTGGCGGGTAGATAATTCATTCTGACGCTGATAACCCGTAAGGTCCCAGGTAACAGTTCCTGGGGTCGCGCGCGCAGCATACCGTGACGAGACATCCAGTCCATATCGCCGTGATATTGTTGGTCCAGCCAGGTTTGCAATGCGCCTTCGTGAGCAGAAAGATCGGTATCACAAATGCCGACTTGTTGAAAACCGAGCTCACGCCCCCATTGCTTAACTAAGTGGGCTAATTCTATAAGATCAAAAGGGTATGACATGGCCGACCGTAAAAAAGAAACATGCTCGATAAGTTTACCACATTCCGTTTATGGTGCGCAGTGGCTGCGGGGTTGGGAGAGTCAGGCCGCAGAGCTGGCGGGGCTATCGTTGTACCAACTGATGGAGCGTGCCGGTGCCGGCGCGTTTTGCGTTCTGAGCTGGGTTTACCCCTTCGCCCGCCACTATTTGATTCTGGCTGGTCACGGCAATAATGGCGGCGACGCCTATGTGGTGGCCAGACTGGCTGCGGCAAGGGGGAAAACGGTGACGCTCATAGAGTGCCCCGGCCGCAGCCCATTACCTGAGCCGGCTAGTCGGGCGCGCCAAGCCTGGTTAGATACCGGTGGCAGCATAGCGCCGGCCGATACGCTCTGGCCGCAAGATATTGACGTTATCGTCGATGGCCTGTTGGGCACCGGCTTACAGAATGCGCCGCGGCCACCTTGCTCGGTGCTGATTGAGACAGCCAATGCTCATGGCGCGCCCATCGTGGCGCTGGATATTGCCTCGGGATTGAATGCCGAGACCGGTGCGGTGGCCGGTAGTGCGATTCGTGCAGCGCATACGGTAACCTTTATCGCGTTAAAGCCAGGTCTATTGACCGGCAAGGCACGCAGCGTCACGGGCCAACTGCATTATAACGACCTTGGCCTGGGCGAGTGGCTGCAACCTCATCCGCCGCTGATGGCGCGCCTCACCGCCGAGGATCTTACGCGCTGGCTTATGCCGCGCGATCCCTGCTCCCACAAAGGTGATAACGGTCGATTATTGATCATCGGTGGTGATCATGGCCTGTCCGGTGCCATCCGCATGACCGGCGAAGCGGCGTTGCGCACCGGGGCGGGGCTCGTGCGGATACTGACCCGCGAAAGCAATATTGGCTCGCTGCTTAGCGCCAGGCCGGAGCTGATGGTTGAATCGTTAAATGATGATTCTGTGCGGCAGGGATTGGATTGGGCTGATGTGGTAGTGATTGGCCCAGGGATGGGACAAACGGATTGGGGCAAAAACGCGCTGCGTATTGCTGAAAACTGTACTAAACCCATGCTATGGGATGCTGATGCGTTGAACCTGCTGGCAATCAATCCGCAGAAACGTCACAATCGTATTATCACGCCCCATCCGGGGGAAGCCGCCCGTTTGTTAAATATCAACACAGGTGTGATTGAAAAAGACCGCGTAGTGGCCGCCAGAGATATCATCAAGCGCTACGGTGGTGTGGTGGTGCTTAAGGGCGCGGGTACGTTGGTCGCGGATGCCTCCGGTCATATGGCCCTGGCCGATGTCGGCAATGCCGGTATGGCTTCCGGGGGGATGGGCGATCTGCTTTCGGGCATTATTGGCGGGTTGCTGGCGCAAAAACTATCACTGTACGACGCGGCGTGCGCGGGTTGTGTCATCCATGGCGCGACCGCCGACCTGCTGGCGTTGGAAAAAGGAACGCGAGGCATGTTGGCTACGGATTTACTGCCGGCGTTGTATCAATTTGTTAATCCTGAACGAATCACATAGAAATCAGACATGGAAAACAGTGTATTACCTTTGCCGGATGAATCGGCGACAATCGCATTGGGCGCGGCGTTGGCCGCTGCCTGTGATCAATCCTGTGTGATTTATCTGTATGGCGATTTAGGCGCGGGCAAAACCACCCTGTGCCGGGGATTTTTACGTGCCCTGGGCTATCAGGGAAATGTGAAAAGCCCGACTTATACGCTGGTGGAACCGTACGAATTAACGCCCAGAACCGTCTATCATTTTGATCTTTACCGCCTGGTCGATGCCGAAGAGCTGGAATTCATGGGGGTGCGAGATTACTTTGACCATGATGCTTTGTGCCTGGTGGAGTGGCCTCAGCGCGGTCAGGGTATGTTACCCGATGCCGATCTGGCGTTGACGTTGGACTATCTCCCTTCCGGCAGGCGCGCAACGCTGGAATCACACTCGGCCTGTGGCGAGTCGATCCTTGCGCAATTGGCACCACGGTCGGAAATCAATACATGATGCTGAAAATCAGGATAATTTTGGCAGTAGTGTTGTGTTGTCTGATTGGGCAGGTAAGCGCGGCAAATCTCACCGATATCAACGTCACCAACGGGGCAGAACGTTCTACAGTAACGTTGGGTTTCAGCGACAAACCGGTTTACGCTTTTTTTGTATTGCGCAACCCGGAGCGGGTGGTGGTGGATATTAACCACAGCAGCGCAGCCCAAGGTTTGCCGCTGGATTTTAATGGACAGAATATTATCCAGCGCATTCGTGGCAGCAAGCCGGTGAAGTCCGACACCATCCGACTGGTGTTTGAACTGACCCGTAAATCACGGATACAGGCCAATCTGGCGCAGGGAAATGGTCACTATAACCTGGTGTTTACCTTGATTGCTCCCGCGTCGTCAGCACGGACTACGCCATCGCCTAATCGTCGCACCGAGTCGTCACACGCCAGTGTGGGGAAACAAACCACCTCCTCGGTTGAGAGCGTGGCTGTGCCTGCGGCCGCTGCCCAGTACAGTAAAAATGAGCCGGTGGTGGTGGCTATTGATGCTGGCCACGGCGGGCAGGATCCTGGTGCTATCGGGCAACACGGCTTGAAAGAAAAAGATGTCACTATCTCCATTGCCCGCAAATTAAAGCGGTTGCTGGACGCCGATCCTATGTTCCGTCCGGCGTTGACCCGCACCGGTGATTATTTTATTTCGGTCATGGGGCGTTCCGATGTTGCGCGCAAACAGGGTGCCAATGTGCTGGTCTCGATACACGCCGACGCAGCACCTAATCGTAGCGCCACCGGTGCATCGGTGTGGGTGTTGTCCAACCGGCGCGCCAACAGCGAGATGGGTAATTGGTTGGAACAGCATGAAAAACAGTCGGAATTGTTGGGGGGGGCCGGAGATCTGCTGGCCAATAGCGCGGCCGACCCCTACCTCAGTCAGGCGGTGCTGGATTTGCAGTTCGGCCATTCGCAGCGGGTTGGATATGACGTCGCCACCCGGGTGCTGCGTCAATTGCGCAAGGTGGGTCGGTTGCATAAAATCCGCCCTGAGCATGCGAGCTTAGGGGTACTAAGGTCACCCGACATCCCTTCGCTGCTGGTGGAAACGGGATTTATTAGTAACAGCACCGAAGAACGCTTGCTGGGTAGCGAGGGTTATCAGGATAAAATTGCCAAGGCTATCTACCTGGGATTGCGAGCCTATTTTATTTCACATCCTCTGCAAAACGGGCCCAGACTAGAGAATCGCCCTAAGGGCGTGAGCTCCGCAGCAGACGCAGGCGCCAGCGGAACCCAGGCGGTATCGCAACTTACCGCCAGTGTGGTGCCTGCTGCGACGACGCGGCACATTGTCCAACGGGGGGATACCCTCTCCGGCATTGCCGCCCAATATGGCGTCAGCATGGATGCTTTGCGTGATCTGAATAAATTGAAACGCGACGTGGTATGGGTAGGGCAACGGTTAAAAATCCCAGCAGGGTCGGTCACTCAGCGCTCTCAGGTCACCCGTGTGCGTCGGCATAAAGTGGTCTCGGGCGATTCGTTGACCGGGATTGCCGCGCGGTATGGGGTCAGTATCGATAGGATAAAACAGGCCAATAAACTCAAATCCGATAAAGTGATGCTGGACCAAACATTGATTATTCCACCCGCATAAGCCAGAGGACTTTTTTCAAGATGCCGATTCAGGTTTTGCCGCCACAACTCGCCAACCAAATCGCCGCCGGTGAGGTGGTGGAACGGCCCGCGTCCGTGGTGAAGGAGCTGGTGGAGAACAGCCTGGATGCCGGCGCCACCCGTATTGATATTGATATAGAAAAGGCCGGGGCCAGGCTTATCCGTATCCGCGATAATGGCTGTGGCATCGGCAAGGACGAGTTGTCTTTGGCCCTGGCTCGACATGCCACCAGCAAAATCGTTACTCTCGACGATCTTGAAGCGATAGTGAGTCTTGGTTTTCGTGGTGAAGCACTGGCTAGCATCAGTTCGGTTTCCCGCCTGACCCTGACGTCGCGTACCGAGGCACAAAGTGAGGCGTGGCAGGCTTATGCTGAAGGGCGTGATATGACGGTAAGCCTAAAACCAGCCGCACATCCCGTCGGCTCCACGGTGGAGGTGCTGGATTTGTTTTACAACACGCCGGCTCGTCGTAAGTTTATGCGTACGGAAAAAACCGAGTTCGCACATATTGATGAAGTGGTTAAGCGTATCGCGCTGGCACGTTTTGACGTCACTTTTACTTTGCAGCACAACGGCAAACCGGTGCGCCAGTATCGCGCGGTGAGCCAGCCGGAACAACATCTGCGCCGATTGGGCAGTTTATGTGGCCCCGCGTTTGTGCAGCGGGCGCTGGCGGTGTCATGGACTCATGGCGATCTTGCTATTCGTGGCTGGGTGGTGGACCCCCGCAGTGGCGGAGAATTGCCGGAAATGCAGTACTGCTATGTCAACCAGCGCATGATGCGCGATAAGCTGATTAATCACGCTATCCGTCAGGCTTATCAGGAGCAGTTAACCGAGGGGCAGCAACCGGCGTTTGTGCTTTACCTGGAGGTTGATCCACATCAGGTTGATGTTAATGTTCATCCAGCAAAACATGAGGTACGGTTTCATCAGGCACGGTTGGTGCATGATTTTATTTACCAGGCCATCATCGCCGTACTGCAGCAAAGTGCCGAACCGGCCTTGCCAGACCATGATGACGCGTCTTCCTCCGCCCATTGGTCACCTGAAAACCGCGTGGCGTCAGGGCGAAACTCGTTTAACGTTGATGTGCCGCCCGTCGACGGGAAGGGGGCTAGGGCGCTGATCCCCGCTGCGCGTGAGCCGGTACCCTACGCCGAACGTGCGTTAGGCAAAGGGGCTGCCGCACACAGTGACAGCCACCGCGGCCAGGCGCGTGAGCCGACGACGCCCTATCAGGCAGCCGGAGGTTATCAGAAAAAAACGGGCGAACTGTATCGCCGTCTGGTGCAACCCGGTGAACCCCCTGCGACAGCGAGGGCTGGCGCACGCGTCGTCGCCGAGTCCGCACCGGGTGATGATCCCCAGAGTTTTGGCCGGGTACTGACTCTCTATCCGCCTTGCTATGCGCTGGTGGAATTTCGCCACCGGTTGGCGCTGTTATCGATGCCGGTGGCCGATCGATGCCTGAAACGCCGGCAGCTTACCCCGTACGACGAGGCCTTAAAGGCTCAACCGCTGTTGATTCCGCTGCGCATGACGTTAAAACCGCAGGAAGCCGATGCTTATCGCCGTTACCACCAAGAGTTAACCGCGCTGGGCATTCAGTTGGAGGTTAATCAACAGCAAGCCACGCTAAATGGCGTACCTTTACCATTACGCCAACAAAATTTACAAAACTTGATTCCCGACCTGTTAGGCTATCTCGCGGGAATTGAGCATCCTGTCCCTGATGATCGTATTCCTGAAAATAACGTCCCTGAGCATCTTGCGGACTGGATAGCCCGCTATCTCACCAGCGAACAGCGCGAATGGAGTCTTTCCCAAGCGATACAGTTGCTCGCCGAGCTAGAACGTCTTTGTCCTCAGTGGGTAAAAAAACCGCCGGGAGATCTCTTGGTATTGCTTGATCTGGAGTCCGCCATTGAGGCCCTGAACCATGACTGATTCCGTGCAACAACAACCGCGCCCGCCGGCAATATTTTTGATGGGCCCCACCGCGTCGGGTAAAACCGCATTGGCAATGGCGCTTTGTCAGCATTTACCGGTGGAGATCATTAGCGTCGATTCTGCGCTGGTCTACCGGGGTATGGATATCGGAACGGCCAAACCCGGACCGGATGAATTGGCGCGGGCGCCGCACCGGTTAATCAATATAAACGACCCCGCCCAAGCTTACTCGGCGGCAGATTTTAGCCGAGATGCGCTGGCAGCGATGGCAGAGATTACCGCTAGCGGACGTATACCGTTATTGGTAGGGGGGACGATGCTCTATTTCAAGGCGTTGCTGGAGGGATTATCGCCATTGCCCCCGGCAAATGCTGAAGTACGGCAGCAGATCGCCCGTGAAGCTCAAGCTTCGGGCTGGGAGGCGATGCACCGACGATTGCAAATTATTGATCCGGTCTCTGCTATGCGTATTCATCCTAATGATCCCCAAAGACTGTCAAGAGCACTGGAAGTTTTTTTCGTTTCAGGTAACACTCTAACAGAACTGACAAAAACGTCTGGTGAGGCATTACCTTACCAGGTTTATCAGTTTGCGATTGCGCCATCAAGCCGCGAGCTGTTGCATCAGCGTATTGAACAACGCTTTCATCAAATGTTAACAGCGGGTTTCGAGTTGGAAGCCAGAACGCTGTTCCAGAGAGGGGATTTGCATAAAGATCTGCCGTCCATTCGTTGCGTTGGATATCGTCAGATGTGGTCATATTTAGCTGGCGAAATTAATTATGATGAAATGGTTTTTCGCGGAATTTGCGCTACCCGTCAGTTGGCCAAACGGCAGATGACCTGGCTGCGGGGTTGGCATTCGGTACATTGGCTCGATAGTGAGGAACCGGACTCGGCCTTAGATAAGGTATTACAGGTTGTTAGTGCATAGGCCGGGTGATTGTGTACAATTGAAAAGTACTGAACGCATTTTTTTTTACATCGTTAATTTTAGAGCCGCAGGGTTCTTGTTACAAACAACAAACAAATAAGGAAAAGATAGAATGGCTAAGGGGCAATCTTTGCAAGATCCGTTCTTGAACGCATTGCGTCGGGAAAGGGTTCCGGTTTCTATTTATTTGGTGAATGGTATCAAATTGCAAGGCCAGATTGAGTCATTTGACCAGTTTGTCATTTTGTTGAAAAACACGGTCAGCCAGATGGTGTATAAACATGCCATTTCAACCGTAGTGCCATCACGTGCGGTGTCGCATCACAATAACAATCCGGCCACTGGTGCGAGTAATTTTCATCATGGTAGCAATCCTGCGGCGCCTCAACAGCCCCAGGAAAACGATGACGCCGAATAAGGCGTATCCAGCTTGACCATACTGCGGAGTTTTAGCGTGTCGCTGATGCTAGAACTCCGTTACAACAGCGGTTTATCCGCGTGAGAGGTTGTACGCTTGTTTGACCGTTACGATACCGGTGAGCAGGCCATACTGGTTCATATTTTTTTCTCGCAAGACAAAGACATGGAAGATCTACAGGAGTTTGAATCGCTGGTATCTTCCGCCGGGGTGGAAACATTGCATGTCATCACCGGGAGCCGCAAGGCACCCCATCCCAAATATTATGTCGGAGAGGGAAAAGCTGATGAGATCGCGCAGGCGGTTAGAACCAGTGGTGCGTCTGTCGTTCTGTTTGATCATGCTTTGTCCCCGGCTCAGGAGCGAAATCTCGAGAGCCTATGTCAATGCCGTGTCATCGATCGAACTGGACTGATTTTAGATATCTTCGCACAGCGCGCCCGTACCCATGAGGGGAAATTACAGGTTGAGCTGGCCCAGTTGCGTCACCTTGCCACGCGGCTGGTGCGGGGATGGACACATCTTGAGCGGCAAAAAGGCGGCATAGGTTTGCGCGGGCCGGGTGAAACTCAGCTTGAAACCGATCGCCGGTTGTTGCGCAACCGCATTACACTTATTCTCTCCCGTCTGGAGCGGGTGGAAAAACAGCGGGAGCAAGGACGTCGCGCCCGCAATCGCGCCGAGGTACCCACTGTATCGCTGGTAGGCTACACTAACGCCGGCAAATCCACCCTGTTTAACCGCGTGACCGAGGCGGGAGTGTATGTCGCCGATCAGTTGTTCGCAACGCTTGACCCCACGCTTCGGCGTATTGAGGTCGTGGACGTTGGCGATACCGTATTGGCGGATACGGTGGGTTTTATCCGCCATTTGCCCCATGACCTGGTGGCGGCGTTTAAGGCGACGCTGCAGGAAACGCGGGAGGCCACGCTATTGATGCATATCGTGGACGCTTCGGATACCCGTGGGCAGGAAAATATCGACGCTGTAAACACGGTGCTGGCAGAAATCGATGCAGATGAAATCCCGGTTTTATTGGTTATGAATAAAATCGATATGCTGGATGACTTTGTTCCGCGCATCGATCGCAACGAGGATAACCTGCCGGTAAGGGTGTGGTTGTCTGCTCAGTCCGGTGACGGCATTCCGCTGCTTTTCCAAGCGTTGACCGAACGTCTATCGGGCGAGATTTCCCAGCATCAGCTACGGTTGCCGCCGCAGGCTGGCCGGCTGCGTAGCCGTTTCTACCAACTTCAGGCCATTGAAAAAGAATGGATTGAGGATGATGGCAGCATGGGATTGATCGTCCGGCTGCCCATCATTGATTGGCGGCGTCTTTGCAAGCAGGAAAATGAGTTGGTGGACTATCTTGTCTGACCGTCCTTTGGGAATTAAAGCCTGAAGAATACTAATTAAGTAAAATGGAGCTAAAACATGGCGTGGAATCAGCCCGGAAACAACGGACATGACCGCGACCCGTGGGGAAGCAGCAATAATAATAGCGGCGACTCTGGCGGTAATAATAATAAAGGCGGACGTGAACAAGGACCCCCCGATTTGGACGATATATTTCGTAAACTCGGTAAAAAACTGCGCGGGTTCGGCGGCGGAAATAAAACCCCGGATAATACCGGTGGTAGCAAAGGCCCCGCCCATAATGGCCGCTATGTCACCCTGGTCGCCGCGGCGGTGGTGATTGTTTGGGCTGGCAGTGGTTTTTATACCATTAAGGAAGCCGAACGCGGCGTGGTGACACGCTTTGGTAAATTCGATCGGCTGGTGCAACCCGGGCTGAATTGGAAACCGACCTTTGTCGATCATGTCATTCCCGTCAATGTTGAATCTGTGCGCGAGCTTGCGGCTTCCGGGGTGATGCTTACCGCTGATGAGAACGTGGTACGGGTTGAAATGAACGTGCAGTATCGGGTCACCGATCCAGAGCGTTATTTGTTTAGCGTTACCAATGCGGACGATAGCCTGCGTCAGGCTACTGACAGCGCACTACGTGGCGTGATTGGTAAATACACCATGGACCGCATCCTTACGGAAGGACGGACCGTGGTCAGAAACGATACGCAGCGGGTCTTGGAAGAAACCATTCGTCCCTATGATATGGGGATTACCCTGTTGGACGTTAACTTCCAGGCTGCCCGTCCGCCGGAGGAAGTGAAAGCGGCCTTTGATGATGCTATTGCCGCCCGTGAAAATGAGCAGCAATACATTCGCGAAGCCGAAGCCTATGCCAATGAGGTACAACCGCGTGCCAACGGCCATGCACAGCGTATTCTGGAGGAAGGCCGGGCCTATAAGACCCGTACTATACTCGAAGCGCAGGGTCAGGTGCAGCGTTTCGCTAAATTGCTGCCGGAGTATAAAGCCGCACCGGAAATTACCCGTGAACGGCTCTATCTCGACTCCATGGAGCGTTTATTGAGTCATACTCGTAAAGTTCTGATTAGCGATAAGGGCAGCAATAATCTGATGGTCCTGCCGTTGGATCAGCTATTGCGCAATGCCTCTGCGACCGATGCTACGGGCAAAGCGACCAGCTCTTCATCCCTACTGCCGTTGCCACCCTTGACTAAACCTGCCGCCGGCTCGGTGGAATCAAGTTCATCTGACACCAGCAGCTCAGGTTCGGTTATGGACCAGCGCAGAGCGAATGCCCAGCGTGGCAGTACCACGCGTGTAGGGGGAGAATAACCATGCGTAAACCCTTAATCTTTATCGTTGTTGTGGTGTTGGTTGCCCTCTACGCCTCATTGTTTGTGGTACAGGAAGGCCAGCGTGGCATCGTCCTGCGCTTTGGCAAAGTACTGCGTGATAGTGAAAACAAACCGGAAATTTTTTCACCCGGTCTGCATGTTAAAATTCCGTTTATCGAAACGGTTAAGACTCTGGATGCCCGCATCCAGACCATGGAAAACCAGGCTGACCGCTTCGTGACCATGGAGAAAAAGGATCTGATAGTCGACTCTTATATCAAATGGCGTATTAGCGACTTTAGCCGCTACTACCTGGCAACGGGCGGCGGTGATGTCTCTCAGGCTGAGGTGTTGCTTAAACGTAAATTCAGCGACCGGTTGCGTTCTCAATTAGGCCGGTTGGACGTTAAGGGCATTGTTACCGATTCCCGCAACCGTCTGATGACCGATGTACGTGATGAGTTGAACAGTGGCACCGCCGGCGATGGTGAGGTGGAAACCACTGCAGCGGATAGCGCTATTGCTTCCGCTGCCGCAAGGGTGGAGCGTGAAACCAAAGGCGTGCAGCCAGCGGTTAACCCAAACAGTATGGCGGCGCTGGGTATTGAAGTTGTGGATGTGCGTATTAAGCAGATCAGTTTGCCCGCAGAAGTTTCAGACGCCATTTTCCAACGCATGCGGGCAGAACGCGAAGCGGTAGCCCGTCGCCACCGTTCACAAGGTAAGGAAGCTGCAGAAAAACTACGGGCAACAGCGGATTATGAAGTGACCCGCACGTTGGCTGAGGCGCAACGTACTGCGCTTATCACCCGTGGTGAGGCTGATGCCGAGACCGCCAAGCTGTATGCTGATGCATTCAGCCAGGATCCGGATTTCTTTGCTTTCGTTCGTAGTCTGCGAGCTTATGAAACCAGCTTTAGCGGTAACAACGATGTTATGGTATTGAATTCCGACAGTGATTTCTTCCGCTTTATGAAATCACCGGCGGTAGCCATTCCGGCCGCCCGTCACTGATTCATACCACCACCAATATGCCAAGGCCCGTTTACGCGGGCCTTTTTTTTAGAGGTCATGATGAACCCTACTATTTGGATGGCCCTCGGGCTAGTGTTGGTACTCGAAGGTTTAGGTCCGATGCTGTTTCCCACGGTGTGGCGCAAGATGATCGGAACCATGGCCCTGCTGCCCGATAAATTATTGCGACGTTTCGGTGGCGGTTTAGTGGTTGCGGGCGGTGTAATCTACTACATGTTGCGTAGCAGAATGGGAGGATGATCGCACAGATAAAAAACAGTGAAAACTGGTGTTAAAAAGTACTGAAAGCAGCGGACTGAGATGGTAGAATCCTTTTTTAAGCAATCTGGTGAATTGAGAGATGGGTAAGAACGTTGTCGTACTGGGCACCCAATGGGGTGACGAAGGTAAAGGCAAGGTCGTCGACCTGCTGACTGAACGGGCTAAATATGTTGTTCGCTATCAAGGCGGCCATAACGCCGGTCATACTTTGGTTATCAACGGTGAAAAAACCGTTCTGCATCTGATTCCCTCTGGTATTTTACGTGAAAATGTAACCAGCATCATTGCCAACGGCGTAGTCTTATCGCCGGAAGCGTTAATGAAAGAGATGGGCGAACTCGAAGCGCGCGGTATTCCGGTACGTGAACGTCTATTGATCTCCGAAGCCTGCCCCCTAATCCTTTCGTATCACGTCGCTCTGGATATGGCCCGTGAAAAAGCCCGTGGCGATAAAGCCATCGGCACGACCGGGCGTGGTATCGGCCCTGCGTATGAAGACAAAGTTGCCCGTCGCGGCTTACGCGTTGGCGATCTGTTTAATATGGAAACTTTCGCCGTCAAGCTGAAGGAAATCGTTGATTATCATAATTTCCAATTGGTAAATTATTATAAAGTTGACGCGGTTGATTATCAGAAAATACTCGACGATGTGCGACCGATTGCCAGTATTATCACCGGCATGGTGGTGGACGTCTCCGAATTGTTGGATGTTGCCCGTAAAAACGGCGAACTGATCATGTTTGAAGGTGCTCAGGGTACGTTGTTGGATATTGACCATGGCACCTATCCTTACGTGACCTCGTCTAATACCACGGCGGGTGGTGTTGCCACCGGTTCAGGTATTGGTCCGCGTTATGTGGATTATGTGCTGGGCATCGTCAAGGCCTACTCCACCCGCGTGGGCGCAGGTCCGTTCCCTACCGAACTCTTTGATGATGTCGGTGAATATCTCTCCACCAAAGGCAATGAGTTCGGTGCGACCACGGGCCGCCGCCGCCGTACCGGTTGGCTGGATGCGGTTGCGGTGCGCCGGGCGGTGCAAATTAACTCCTTGTCCGGTTTTTGCATGACCAAGCTGGACGTCCTTGATGGTCTAAAGGAAGTTAAAATCTGTATCGCGTACCTCATGCCAGATGGCCGGGAAATGAAAACGACGCCCTTGGCAGCCGAAGGTTGGGAAGGTATCGTACCGGTTTATGAAACCCTGCCGGGTTGGAGCGAAAGCACCTTTGGCGTGCAGGAACTGGCTAAGCTTCCCGAGGCTGCTCGGCGCTATATCCGCCGGGTTGAAGAAGTGACCGGCGTACCGATTGACATTATCTCAACCGGACCTGATCGCACTGAAACCATGATTTTACGCGACCCATTTGATGCCTAAAGGCGTCGAAAGCGTAAAACAATAAAAATGTAACAAACCGGGTAATTCCCGGTTTGTTTTTTGTTTTCATAGAGTTATCCTTCCTTTAACCTCTGTCTCTGTCCCAGTCGATGACAAGTTCTATAGCCTGTTTGGTTCCTAAAGGTTACTCTTATTACATCTGTTTACCTGTCATCCGTCGCGTCGTCGTCCTATATCGGGTTGGGCGGGAATACACGGTTAGCAGGGTTAACATCCCGATCGATAAATACTGGTTTATTTGTAGTGCGACCATAATGCGTAATCTGGTCTTTCACTCTGCCCACCGTTTGAAACAGATGTGGCAGCAGGGGATTGTGATACGTCCATCCCATAATCGATAATCCTTGAAGGTGAGATTTTAGGTGAAAAGGTCCGTCGCTCTACAGAATATTGCTTGTTGAATGACATCAGCATAGCAACCCGTTTTTGGCAATGGAGATAGCGCAATGTCACAAGATCCCTTTCTCGAACGAGAGGCAGAAAAATACGAATTTCCCATCCCTAGCCGGGAGTTTATCCTGGCTCACCTGGCCAAACGGGAAACCCCGGTCAGTCGTGAAGAGTTGGCCAACGATTTAGAGATCACCGGAGAAGATCAGGTTGAGGGTCTGCGCCGCCGCCTGCGTGCCATGGAACGTGATGGACAGCTTATTTTCACCCGCAGACAGTGCTACGCGCTGCCTGAACGGTTGGATTTGCTCCGCGGCACGGTGATTGGTCACCGCGACGGTTTTGGTTTTTTACGCGTGGAAGGCAGTAAAGACGATTTTTATCTTTCCGCTGAACAAATGAAAATGGCCATTCACGGTGATGTTGTGATGGCCCAACCGCTGGGTGCCGATCGCAAGGGCCGACGTGAAGCCCGTATTGTTCGGGTATTGGTTCCCAAGACCAGCCAGATTGTCGGCCGCTATTTTACCGATGCAGGCAGCGCCTTTGTGGTGCCGGACGACAGCCGGCTCAGCTTCGATATCTTGATTCCGCCAGAGGAAACAAGCGGCGCCCGTATGGGATTTGTGGTCGTGGTGGAACTCACGCAACGGCCAACACGCCGGACCAAGGCCGTCGGCAAAGTAGTGGAAGTTCTGGGCGAAAATATGGGTACCAGCATGGCGGTGGATATTGCCCTGCGCTCCCATGACATCCCTTATGCCTGGCCGCCGGAAGTTGAGGAACAGGTAGCGGAACTCAAAGAGCAGGTTCCCGAGGCCGCCAAGCGAGGTCGCGTAGACTTGCGTAGCCTACCGCTGATGACCATCGATGGAGAGGACGCGCGCGACTTCGATGACGCTGTGTACTGCGAGAAAAAACGTGGCGGCGGTTGGCGATTGTGGGTGGCTATTGCGGACGTCAGTTATTATGTGCGTCCCAATACGCCGCTGGATAATGAAGCGCGCAGCCGCGGCACTTCGGTCTATTTCCCCTCGCAGGTGATTCCGATGCTGCCTGAGGTGCTTTCTAATGGGTTATGTTCGCTCAATCCTCAGGTAGATCGGCTGTGCATGGTTTGCGAAATGACCATTTCATCCCAGGGCAGGCTCTCGTCATATAAATTTTATGAAGCGGTGATGAATTCCCACGCACGTCTCACTTATACCAAGGTCTGGCATATACTGCAGGGCAATAGCGAGCTGCGCGAACAATACCACCCTATGGTCAAACCGCTGCAAACGCTGCATGAAATGTATCAAATCCTGGAACAGGCCCGGGTGCAACGTGGTGGGATCTCTTTTGAGACCGAGGAAGCCAAGTTTATCTTTAATGCCGAGCGGCGTATTGAGCGTATCGAACCGGTTATGCGCAATGATGCACATAAACTGATCGAAGAGTGCATGATCCTGGCGAATATCGCTGCCGCGCGTTTTGTTGAGAAAAATGGCGAACCGGCGTTGTATCGGGTACATGATCGTCCTAGTAACGATCATATTACGTCACTGCGCACGGTTCTGGGTGAACTAGGGCTGTCGCTGGGCGGCGGGATTAAACCCGAACCGAAAGACTATGCTGACATGATGACTCTGGTTGCCGGTCGGCCGGATCATGAGATGCTGCAAACCATGTTGCTGCGCTCAATGAAGCAGGCCATCTACGATCCTGAAAACCGCGGCCACTTCGGCCTGGCGTTACAGGCCTATGCTCACTTTACCTCCCCCATTCGCCGTTATCCGGATTTGTCGCTGCATCGGGGCATTAAATATTTATTGGCCAAGCAGGAAGGGGAAGCTAACGGTCGCGCGACATCCACCGGCGGCTGGCATGCTGAAATGGCAGAAATGCTGCAACTCGGCCAGCAAAGTTCCATGAGCGAACGACGTGCTGACGAAGCAACCCGGGACGTTGCGGATTGGCTGAAATGCGACTTTATGCAGGATCACGTCGGCCAAGTGTTCAACGGCATTATTGCCAGCGTCACCGGCTTTGGTTTTTTTGTCCGTCTTGACGATCTGTTTATCGACGGTCTGGTGCATGTTTCCACCCTGGACAATGACTACTATCGTTATGACAATGTGGGTCAGCGTCTGATTGGCGAGTCGGGCGGTCGAGTATATCGCCTGGGCGACGCGGTAGAAATTAAGGTGGAAGCGGTTCATATGGATGAGCGGAAGATTGACTTCTCCTTGGTCTCCAGCCGTCGCCAGCCAAGAGGTGCGGGTAAAACCGAACGTGGGCGGACGCAACAGGCAGCCCGGGGTGCAGCCACCAGTGGCACGTCCAGCAGCGATGGCAAGCCGCCGCGTCGTCGCCGTTCCAGTAAAAAACCGACTAATTTCGAACCAGACAGTGCTTTTCGCAAGAGTGATGACAGTGGCGCAAAAGCCAAAACGCCCGTGGCCGAATCTCCTGGCGGCACCCAGCCTAATGCGCCTAAAAAAACCACGAGCGGCAAACCGCGCCGCAGCAGAAAAAAAAGCAGTGCGCAATCGAAACCGGACCAATAACCCGGCCTGTTTTACCCGCGTCCGATAATAACGGCGACACACCACCTATGGGCCGGAATGGCCCATATAGCGAAAAAGAGCAACATGAGCGAAATCATTTACGGTATTCACGCCATCAAGGCATTATTAGACCGCGAGCCGCAGCGTATTCTTGATGTATATATAGCCAAAGGCCGCGACGATCGCCGCCTGCACGAACTGGTCGTTCAATTGGAAACGGCGGGTGTGGTGATCCAGGTGGCTAATCGCCAATGGCTTGACGAGACCGTCGAAGGCGCGGTGCATCAGGGCATAGTGGCGCGAATTCAAGAAGGACGCCAACTGCAGGAAAATGACCTGGAGGCGTTGCTCGAACAGCACGCGGCACCCTTTCTACTGGTGCTTGACGGTGTGACTGACCCGCATAATCTGGGTGCTTGCCTACGCAGTGCCGATGCAGCAGGCGTTCATGCGGTCATTGTGCCTCGGGATCGATCGGCACAACTTACGGCTACGGCCAAAAAAGTGGCCAGTGGCGCGGCGGAAACCGTACCGGTGATCCGCGTGACCAATCTAGCCCGCACCTTGCGCTTGTTGCAAGAGCATAATGTCTGGATTGTTGGCACCGCCGGCGAGGCGGATCATGATCTTTATCAGAGCAAATTGACCGGTCCGCTGGCGCTGGTCATGGGCGCTGAAGGTGAAGGCATGCGGCGCTTGACGCGTGAACACTGCGACGAGTTGATGAGCATCCCCATGGCCGGTTCAGTGTCGTCGCTGAATGTCTCGGTGGCGGCGGGGGTTTGTTTGTTCGAAGCGGTACGCCAGCGTCAGCCGGCCAAGGTTTAGCCTGGCTAGCGGTATAAAATGGCTTCTGCGCGCCATATCCCCGGAGTAATGGTTTCCCCCAGCATGATAATCTGGTAATAGGTGGCATGGTGGGCATTCGCCTGGTAGGCAATTGCCCGCTCTGCATCCATCGGACTGCCGCGCTCATTAACGGTAACCCGGTCGAAGGGGGTCAGACTGGCGGTCTGGTCTCGCTGGATCTCCTGCGCGCGATCGGTGGGCGCGGGCGGAGCCACGGGGGTGCCGGTCAACACGGCGCAGCCGCTCAGCAGCATAGCCAGAATAAACATAATAGCGGGAAGTGTTTTCATCTATTCATATTCCACTGTTTACTCGCTCAAGTATACAGTAATGGTCGGTGAATCGAGCGATAAAACAGCGCATTTTCCATCAGATCTATCAGGAGGCAACGTGGTCGAAATGCATCAGGAAACGGTGGACGGCATTGAGGTGATTCATGCGGTGCCGGCGGGCCGACACTCGCACCCGTTGCCTACGGTGTTCTTTTACCATGGTTTTACCTCCTCGAAAGAGGTGTACAGCTATTTCGGTTATGCCCTGGCGAAGGCCGGCTTTCGTGTCATTCTACCCGATGCCGCCATGCATGGTGCCCGATTTGACGGAGATCAGCACCGGCGCTTGAGCCACTTTTGGGATATCCTGCGTTGCAATATCGATGAACTGCCGGCACTCAACGATCATTATGCGCGGCGGGGGCTAATCGACCACGCGCGCGTGGGCGTCTGCGGCGCGTCTTTGGGGGGCATGACGGCGCTGGGCGCAATGGCGCGTTATGATTGGCTAAACGTGGTGGCCGATTTTATGGGGGCCGGTGATTATTTACCGTTATCGAAAACCCTGTTTCCGCCGGTAGCGCTCGCCGCCAGCGAACGGCAAATGCAATGTGAACCACACCTGGCGCCCTTGGCAGAGTATGAGGTGTTTCATCAATTGGACAAACTCGCCAACCGCCCGCTGTTAATTTGGCACGGCGAGGCTGACCTACTTGTACCGGTGGAGCACAGCCGTCGTCTGTATGAGGCTCTGGCATCCCGTGAGGGGTCACATCAGGCGACATTACTGACTGAGCCTGACATTGGCCATAAAATCACCGTCACAGCACTGTCGGCGGCGGTGGATTTTTTCCAAGCGCATCTGTAACGCAGCGGGCCAATAAAAACACGCCAAAGCACGGGGCTAAATCATATGCCCCCTTATTTTCGTTGTCCGTTGCTCGTTGCGCGGTTTTTCCCACCATCAGCCCTTGTATTCTTCGCCCCATAAATGTAAGATTGCGCGTCATTTTTCAGCCGCACAATTATCACGTTCCTTGCTTCCATGGGCCGCGGTTGACCCTGACAGGAGGCTGAATAATCCGTAAGGAGCAATTCTGTATGCGTCATTACGAAATCGTTTTTATGGTTCATCCTGACCAAAGCGAACAGGTACCCGGCATGATTGAGCGCTACTCCGCTGTTATCACCAATGCGGAAGGTATCATTCATCGTCTGGAAGACTGGGGCCGCCGTCAACTAGCTTATCCGATCAACAAACTGCATAAAGCCCACTACGTTCTGTTGAACGTTGAAGCTTCGCAGGAAGTGATCGATGAGCTGGAAACAAACTTCCGCTTCAACGACGCCGTTATCCGCAACATGATCATGCGTGTTAAGCATGCGGTCACCGAAGCTTCACCGATGGTTAAGGCGAAAGATGAACGTCGCGATCGCCGTGAAGATTTCGCTACCGAAGCTCATGATGATAATGATGCTGGGGATTCTGAAGAGTAATCGCTGATGGCGGCGAACCGACTAATGTTGTCCGGCACAGTATGCAGGGCACCCATTCGTAAGGTCAGTCCGTCAGGTATTCCTCACTGCCAGTTTGTGCTTGAGCATCGCTCGCAGCAACAGGAAGCCGGTTTTTCACGACAAGCATGGTGCCGTATGCCCGTGGTAGTGAGTGGAAAACAATCACAAGAGATTACTCGCAGTATAACGGTCGGTACGCAGCTTACCATTCAAGGGTTTATTTGTTGCCATCAAGGGCGCAATGGGCTGAACAAAATGGTGCTGCATGCCGAGCAGATTGAATTGATAGATTCTGGAGACTAGCCACATGGCACGTTATTTCCGTCGTCGCAAATTCTGCCGTTTCACCGCGGAAGGCGTTATTGAGATCGACTATAAAGACATCGCTACGCTGAAAAACTACATCACCGAAAGCGGTAAAATTGTCCCGAGCCGTATTACCGGTACTCGTGCCAAATACCAACGCCAGTTAGCTCGCGCTATCAAACGCGCACGCTACCTGTCTCTGTTGCCGTACACTGATCGTCATCAGTAATCGGTCACTGTCCAACACGACTTTGAGAGGATAAGGTAATGCAAGTTATTCTGCTTGATAAAGTTGCCAACTTAGGTAGCTTAGGCGAACAAGTTAACGTTAAAGCGGGTTACGCCCGTAACTTCCTGGTACCGAAAGGTAAAGCTGTTCCGGCCACCAAGAAAAACGTTGAATATTTTGAAGAGCGTCGCGTTGAGCTGGAAGGCAAACTGAATGAAGTTCTGGCTGCCGCCCATGCTCACGCCGATAAAATTACTGAACTTGGCAGCGTCACCATCGCGTCCAAAGCTGGCGATGAAGGCAAGCTGTTCGGTTCTATCGGTACACGTGACATCTCCGATGCCATCACCGCCGCTGGTGTTAAAGTGGCCAAAAGTGAAGTGCGCCTGCCTAACGGTGTATTGCGCACTATCGGCGATCATGATGTCAGCATCCAGGTTCATAGCGAAGTTTTCGCTACCCTGAATGTGATTGTGGTAGCTGAAGCTTAATCGTCAGGCTTAAGATAAAAATCTACGCTGAATTACCGATTGAGTGAAAGATAAAACGCCGGCATTATGCCGGCGTTTTGCTGTCCAGAATTGAGTGCCGCAGCGCTACGGTTCCCACTGTCCGGCCTGGTAGGGTGCCGGTGGGGGAACCGTGTCAGTCCTTCCCCGTTGCGGTGGTGAAAGTGTATTTCCATGGTCTGGAAACCTCGGGCAATGGCTAGTTGCGTAGGCGTGAATAACTACCGTCAGCTTGCCGGACAAAACGCACGCTGCTGTTGGTGCCGGTTTCAACGACCAGCGAAGTGACCATACCCTGGGCATTTTGCTCGATATCTACCCGCTGGCCAGGTTGTAAACTGCTTAGCGGTTTGTCCTCACCCTCCGACTGGGCCATCGCAAATACATCCTCTACCGGCAGGTTGTGCTGACGAAATAGCTGTGCCAAGGTCTGCCCCTCGACAATCCGGTAATGGTGTAGTTGGCTGTTCTCAGTGCTGGGTGGCGGTGTGATCGGGCGATTATCCACCAGTTCGGCCTGCATGACCTGATGTTGCGCAATATGAACCGGCACCGGGCGGATCGGGGTATTGGGTGGGGTATAAGGCCAGAGGATAACCAACAAAATAAACATCGTGGCAATCAACACCCAGCGACGATGGGGCAGCGGCAAGGCACCCATCCAATGGAATTGGTCAGGTAAATGCCAAAACGTTTTCAACAGAGCCATCAACCGATGCTGTGGTGGGGCGTTTTCATCGGGTTGCGCACGTGAGGGCCACTTCCATTTGAATCCGCCATCTCTTCGCAAGGAAAAACCCTGAGTTTTGTTTTTCCCGGGCGACATTCTGCCCATGATGACCTCTCTTACAATGGGTTACTTGTGACCAAAGGAAGTATAGAGCGACACAGGGTGAACCTCCATGCTTAATTGAGACGCGAGTGAGTCCTGCTAGTGTCTGCAACGGGCGATCCATCACTGAGTGTGGCCTAATCCTTAGCTGATAGCTCGGTGTGCCACACATAATTGTTAATGAAGATTTTACCCTAATCCCCCACGCTGTTATGCTGCGCCTTTCGCTTTTTACCCATTCAAGGAACAAATATGAGCGTAACATCGTTAGACAGTGTTGAAGCCCAAGCCAGTTATGGTATCGGTTTGCAAGTGGGTCAGCAGTTGCAGGAATCGGGTCTGGAAGGATTAATGCCTGAGGCGCTATTAGCGGGCCTGACTGACGCCTTGACCGGCAATTCACCGGCGGTACCTGTGGATGCCATTCACCGTGCGCTGCGCATCATCCATGAACGCGCTGATGCCGTACGCATCGAGCGTCAGCAACATCTGGCGGTAGCGGGGCAGGAATTTCTTGATAGCAACGCCAAGCAGCAAGGCGTAAGGGTTACCGAGTCTGGTTTACAATTCAAGGTCATAACCCAGGGTGAAGGAACCATTCCTACCCGGCAGGATCGGGTTAGCGTGCATTATACCGGCCGGTTACTTGATGGGACGGTATTTGACAGTTCGGTACAGCGCGGACAGCCGGCGGAATTTCCGGTAAACGGCGTGATCCCGGGCTGGATTGAAGCGTTGACGCTGATGCCAGTGGGCTCCAAATGGGAGCTGTTTATTCCTCATGGCTTGGCTTATGGTGAGCGAGGCGCCGGTGCGTCCATTCCTCCGTTCAGTGCGCTACTATTTGAAGTGGAACTATTGGAGATTCTGTAAAACAGTCACCGGGGTGTCAGCCGAACTCTCCACGGCGGTAGACGCAGGAATCGAAAGCCAAAAATCGCTCGCAGGTAACTGATTAATATAATGTTATATCCGAGGTGCGAAATGATTGAACCTATTTGCCGTTTGGCCCGTGATGCGGGAACAGCCATTATGCGGGTCTACGACGGCGATCGGCCGCTTGAGCTGACTCACAAGACCGATGACTCACCTCTTACCGCTGCCGATTTAGCCGCGCATAAGGTGATTGAGGCCGGTTTGCGTTCGCTGACGCCCGACATTCCTATTCTGTCGGAAGAGGATACCCCTGGCTGGGATATTCGCCGCGGTTGGACCCGTTATTGGCTGGTCGATCCCCTTGATGGCACTAAAGAATTTCTGCGCCATAACGGTGAATTCACAGTGAATATCGCGTTGATTGAAAAGGGTCAACCGGTGATGGGCGTAGTTTACGCTCCCGCTACCGATATTCTTTACGCCGCGGATGCAGGCAAAGCCTGGAAGATGACCTCTGATGGCACTCGGATGGATATCCATTGCAAGGATGCGCGCCCTCCGTTAGTGGTGGTCAGTCGATCACACGGTAATGATTCGGAGTTGCAGGATTATCTATTACAATTAGGTGAGCATCAGACGGTGACCATGGGTTCTTCGCTGAAATTTTGCCTGGTAGCGGAGGGAAGTGCCCAGCTCTATCCCCGTTTCGGGCCGACCAGCGTCTGGGATACCGCTGCCGGACATGCCGTGGCCGCCGCTGCCGGGGCGCAAGTTAACGACTGGACCGGCCAAACCTTAGATTATCATCCTCGGGAATCTTTTCTGAATCCGGGATTCAGGGTATCGCTGTTCTGATCGGTTTTATGCTACACCGCCTGCTAACAGGCGGTGTAATAGGTTGATTACGCACGGTATCGAGACCATAGTTTACCCGTCACCCTCGCGATAACGCATTTGCACTTGGGCATCCAGCACGATGATTGCCGATCCCTTGGGCTGCAGCCATCTCCCTTGCCCGCCACGCTCCCGACAACAAGCAGCATGGCGACTGGGCCGTTATTTTCTTTATGCTTTTAATCCAATGGACCACGAATCAGCCACTAGACGCGCTGGGCATCGTTTTATTGACGATAGTCGTCATTTGGTCATATTTGAACGCTACACTCGCGTCCTTGGTGAATTCTATCAATGCGGTAATTATTCTGATGGCCGAGGTTCGGTCGCCGAAGCTGGATGGCGGATGGTCGACCCGCGAATAAACCGTCGAATAGACGGTAGATTGAGTTTAGAGGAATATAGTTTAAAAAATACATTGCCACGTGTTACGGCTATATAGCGTTCTGTAAAATTATGTAAAAACAGCTTAGAGTTCTGTAATCGCGTGAACTTACGCACATATGAGAGCTCTTATTAAGTGTACGGTTAGTGCTTCAGGTCAACGCCAGAACGGTTGACCTGAAGGATAAAAATTACGGGAGGCAAGTAAACAAAAATGAGAATCTTCCATCGCTATAACGCTATTAAGGTCGCTACCTACGTTAAAACCTTATTCCGCGGCAGGATCTATATCAAAGGATTCGGCGCATTTGAATTTGATAAAGGCAAAATTCTGTTGCCCAAAGTCCGCGATAAACTGCATTTCCACGTCATGTCGGAAGTTAACCGACAGGTGATGCGTCTGCAGTTAGATATGGCCTGATCCACCAGGGCCACCCCTGCGATACCCTCTGACATCAGCCGGTGATCCCTGCACCAAACTGCGGCATTTGCACGCAGGGGCCACCAGGTAACCGCGCTGCTGCCGGTGACACTGCGTTAATGTAGGGCGAAAATAGAACAGCTACGCTCCCAGGCCCACCCCAGAGTGAATGCGCTAAGTAGTACCTGCGCTTCAAACGGGGGTGGGCCTGTTTCCAAACTAGGGTAATGGAAAACGGGCGGGGCAGTAATACGGTTATGCGACGTTTGACGTATCGGTGGGTTTCGTCAGGACTAAGGGTGATTTCTCCTCAATGCGGGTCACCAGCAACTGGTCGATTTTATAGCTATCGATATCCACCACTTCAAATTTATAACCGCCATAGCGCACAAAATCCGTGCGTTTGGGTATTTTACGCAACATAAACATCATAAAACCGCCGATGGTTTCATAATTGCCGGCCTGCGGAAATTCATCAATATGCAGTACTCGCATGACGTCATCGATAGGTGTGCCGCCCTCGATAAGCCAAGAATTTTCGTCACGGGTGACGATTTGCTCCTCCAATCCTTGCCCCACTAGATCACCCATCAGGGTGGTCATGACGTCATTCAGGGTAATAATCCCCACCACCAGCGCGTATTCATTAAGGATCACTGCGAAATCTTCACCCGCGGTTTTAAAACTTTCCAATGCTTCCGACAGCGTTAGGGTATCCGGTACGATCAAGGCCGATCTGATCTGTACCCCACTGTTCAGTGCCAGGCTTTGATTGCCCAGCACCCGGTTGAGCAGATCCTTGGAATCCACATAACCGACGATATGGTCGATATTTGCGTCGCACACCAAAAACTTCGAGTGAGGATGTGTTGAAATTTTCTCCTTGATACTCTCTTCAGTTTCGCGCAAATCAAAAAAGATAATGCTTTCGCGCGACGTCATGGAAGAGGGCACAGTGCGGGATTCAAGCTCAAACACATTCTCAATCAGCTCGTGCTCCTGCTTGCGCAGCACGCCAGCCAGGGCGCCGGCTTCCACCACCGCGTAAATATCATCGGAGGTAATATCATCCTTGCGCACCATCGGCAGTTTAAGCAGACGGAAAATAAGGTTAGCCAGGCCGTTGAACACCCATACCAGTGGACGAAATACCATCAGGCAGAAGCGCATCGGGTTGATGATCCGTACGGCACAGGCCTCAGGTGAGATCATACCGATGCGTTTCGGGGTTAGGTCAGAAAACAGGATAAATAGACTGGTAACCAGCGTGAAAGAACAAATGAAACTGATCTGATCGGCCAGTTCCGGCGACATAAACCGAACCAGCACTGAAGCAAAGGAGGGAGAAAACGCAGCATCCCCCACGATACCGCCGAGGATGGCCACCGCGTTCAACCCAATTTGTATCACGGTAAAAAAAATACCGGGCGTTTCCTGAAGTTTTAGCACATGTTTGGCATTGATATTGCCGTCATCGGCCATCAGTTTCAGCTTGATCTTGCGCGAAGCGGCCAGTGATATTTCCGAGACGGAGAAAAAAGCGCTTACCGCAATCAGCAGTAGGATAAGCAGGATACTGTTTAGCATATTTTGACCACTTCGGGCTGGCGTTTATGCCAGCACGCCTTTGAAGGGCAATGTAGAGTGAAAAGATAACGTTATATACTGATTACGGGCGGTGTAGATCCCTGTCCCAACAGTAGCACCAGTATAACAGCAGCCCTGCTGGGGCTGCTAATGTTTACGCTTGCGGCGGCAAGCAAACACCGATCCCACCCAAATTACAGTACCCCTGTGGATTTTTGTACAGATATTGCTGATGATCATCCTGGGTATAATAGAAAAGCGTCGCCGGCTCGATGGTGGTGGTAATAGAACGCCGATCCCCGGCTTGCTCCATCGCCTGCTGAAATAGTGCTTTGCTGGCCAGCGCTTCCTGCTGCTGCTCGGCAGTCAACGCGAAAATGGCGGAGCGGTATTGAGACCCGATATCATTGCCCTGGCGCATTCCTTGGGCTGGATCGTGGTTTTCCCAGAAATACTGTAATAAATCGGTATAAGAAAGGCTTTTGGGATCGAAAACCACCCGCACGGCTTCTGCATGGCCGGTTTGCCCGCTGCAAACTTCGCTATAGGTTGGATTGGGTGTATAACCGCCGGCAAATCCAGCAGCGGTGCTGTAAACCCCCGGAATTTGCCAGAACAGACGCTCCACGCCCCAATAGCATCCCATGGCAAACAGCGCCACCTCCATGCCGTCCGGCACGAAACTCATAGAATGCCCATTGACACAGTGAAGGGAGGCTATCGGCATCGGCGTCATACGACCCGGTAGAGCCTCTTTTTGCGAGATCGGTTGAGTTTTGTCAAAAGGTTGCGCCACGATAGACTCCTGCTAGTCTGATATTGTAAAAAAAAAGGTATTGAGGGTTGTTTAACACGTTTTCTTTACAGACACTAAACATTGATATTACGTTAAGATAGCGCTTCACGCTGAATTTTAGGGTTAACGTATAAAAAACACCCCCCGAACCGGTTAATAATTGGAATGATGACGATGGTGCGCGTAAGGAATTCATTCACAGGAACGTAAATTTCAGGAGCCTGCGTGCAAAAGAAACGCTGTATTTGTCTGTTATGCATCATGTTGGTCGTCCCTTGGTCCCATGCCGCCAACGTTCGTTTGCACGTTGAGGGGCTGGATGGCGAATTGCAGCGCAATGTCCGGGCGCGGCTGTCGACCATTGGCGCGGATGAAGTTAACGGCGATGCCCGTTTCCAGGCGCGGGTGGATCGAGCGGTCCGCGAAGGTTTGCGTGCGTTGGGGTATTATTCTGCGCAGATTGATTTTGAGTTTCGACCGGCGGTGAACGGCGGACGTCCGGTGCTGGTGGCCAAGGTCAACCCAGGCAAGCCGGTGAAGATTGCCGGGGTTAACATTACGCTGCGGGGTGACGCGCGCCAGGATCGGGATTACCTGCGCTTGGTACAACGAAGCCGTCCGGCTATCGGCAGTGTGCTTAACCATGGCGATTATACCCGGTTTATTAACAATATGACCGGATTAGCCGTGCGTGATGGCTATTTCGATGCGGCGTTTACGCAGCGCGAGTTAGCGGTTTCCCCCTCCCGCTATGAAGCCTTCTGGGATGTGATTTTTGACAGCGGCCAGCGCTACAAATTCGGCAAACTTCGTTTTCATGGCGCGCAAATCCGTGAGGATTACTTACACAATATTCCCTCCATACGTCCAGGTGATGAATATAGCGCCACGGCGCTGGGAGAGGTCAATCGTCAATTGGCGGCCACCAACTGGTTCAACTCGGTGGTGGTGTCGCCGGATTTTAGCCATTCTGCTCAGGACAAGATACTGCCACTGGATGCGGTGGTGACGCCGCGTAGCCAAAATATTATCGAAACCGGAGTGGGATTCGCGTCTGACATCGGACCACGATTTAAAACGACCTGGAACCGCCCTTGGCTGAACTCCAGAGGTCACAGTCTGCAGACCAATCTGAGTGTGTCAAAGCCGGAGCAGGCGCTGGACTTCAACTATAAAATTCCGCTGCAAAAAAGCCCCCTTGAACAATATTATATCCTGCAAAGCGGCTTTAAACGTGAAGATCTCAACGACACCAAATCTGATTCCACCACGCTCAATGTGGCGCGCTTTTGGGATTTCTCCCATGGCTGGCAACGTTCGGTCAATTTGCGTTGGAGCCTTGATCACTTTACTCAGGCTGCCGTGACCGATACCACCATGTTGCTCTATCCCGGTTTCACCGTCAGCCGTACCCGGCAGCGGGGTGGCGCGATGCCGAGTTGGGGAGACACCCAGCGTTATTCAATTGATATCTCCAATACCATTTGGGATTCGGATGTGGATTTTGTGATCCTCCAGGCGCACAACGTTTGGATCCGTACTCTGGCGGACAAGCATCGTTTTGTGGCGCGCTACACCCTGGGCTGGATTGACACCGACAATTTTGATCGGGTACCACCGTCGCTACGTTTTTTTGCCGGTGGCGATCGCAGTATCCGTGGCTACAGTTTCCGATCCATATCACCTCGGGATGATAACGGCAAACTGACCGGAGCCTCATCATTGGCCACCGGTTCGCTGGAATACCAATATAATGTTACCGGCAGATGGTGGGGGGCGACCTTTATCGATTCCGGGCAGGCAGTCAATAATTTTAGAAAAACCAATCTAAAAACCGGTGCCGGCGTTGGGGTGCGCTGGGAATCGCCCGTGGGGCCGATCAAGCTGGATATAGCCCGCCCCATCGGCGATCCCAATGAACATGGGCTGCAATTTTACATAGGGTTAGGGACAGAACTATGAGGCTTGCGAAAAAAATCGCCCTGGGCATACTACTGACGCTATTGATCTTGCTCGGTGCCCTGACCTGGTTAATAGGCACCGCCAGCGGCCTGCATCTGTTGGTGAATGGTGCCGCTCGCTGGGTGCCTGGTTTGGCCGTCGAAAGTGTTGCCGGCGGCTGGCGTGATTTGACGCTTAAGGGCATCCACTACCGAATGCCTGGGGTGACTGTCGCCGTCGGTCAATTTTCCTTGGCCTTGGACCCAACCTGCCTGCGCCATAGCCAGCTGTGCCTGAATTCCATCGCCTTGCAAGATGTTGATGTAGAGGTGAATACCGCCGAGCTGGCACCGGCACCGGCGGCTCCGGCGGCCGAAGACACGAGCGGTGCTCTGCACACGCCTTATCCACTGATCTTACGTCAGTTGCGATTGGATAATGTCCGAGTACAGATTGACCATACCATGATTGCGTTGGCTACATTTAGCACTGGCATGGATTTTCATGGCAATAATTTGACTATTATGCCCACCGAGATCGATAATTTGCGGGTGGCTTTACCCAAAACCGCTGAGGTGATTGTCGATAGGGCGCTGGGCGATGTCAGCCAAACGGCGGCGCAAAAACAGGCGGTCGCCCATGTTGAGCGACCAACGGCCACCACACCGCCTCAACCCCCGCTGGCCGATACGTTACGAGCCCTGTTTGCCAAACCCCTATTGTCGGATTTGCCGGAGGTGCGTTTGCCGGTCAATATCCGCGTGATGGCCCTGCGCGGGCAGAATCTGCGGTTAACCGGCGATACCGACATTATAATTGATCAATTTTTCATGCAGGGCCAAAGCGTCGATGGCGAGGTAAAACTTGAAAAATTGCAGATAAATGCCGCCCAAGGCGCGCTTTACGCCAGTGGTGAGGCGCAACTGAAACAGCAATGGCCTCTCCACTTAACCGTTAACGCCGCGTTGAATGTCGCTCCTATGAAGGGCGAAAAAATCAAACTTACCCTACGCGGTGCCTTGCGCGACCGGTTGGTCTCTACCCTCAATCTTTCCGGACCGGTAAAAGCGCAACTGACGGCCTCAACCCAGTTAGCGGTGGCCGGCCTGCCGCTGGATCTGGCGTTGACGAGCCCAGGTCTGCAATGGCCAATACAAGGAGACGCACAATACCGGGTAAGTGATCTGGCGTTAAAGCTCGGCGGCCAGGCCGTGGATTATCAACTCCAGTTTCGTGCAGATCTCAGCGCAAAGGGCTTGCCGCCCGCGGGCATTACGCTTACGGGTAAAGGAAATCCGGCCCAGTTTACGCTGTCACGACTGCGCGTCTCGACATTGGAGGGTTACGGTGATCTGAGTGCCGTGGTGGACTGGAGCGATGTCGTCAGCTGGCGCAGCGAGTTGACCCTTACGGGGATTGATACTTCCCGCCAATGGCCGGACTGGCCAGCCAGGCTTGCCGGTAAAATCGTCACTCAAGGCAGCCTGCACGGCGGTAGCTGGCAGTTGCGCATTCCTGAGTTCACGCTTGATGGCAATATCAAACAAAACCAGCTGACCGCCCGTGGCTCCCTGAGTGGCAATGCTGCCGGGCAATGGCATATTCCTGGGCTGCGTTTGGTGTTGGGACGCAATAGCCTGAATGTCACCGGTAATATAGATCACCAACTGGCTCTGGATGCCGTGCTTGATGCGCCAAATCTGAACGGTGCGCTGCCCGGGTTGGCGGGTAATGCCCATGGCACGTTAACTCTGCGCGGCGAACGTCGTGCGCCCAGGTTAGCCATGGATCTGTCTGCCGCCGGATTGCGTTGGCAGACCTTATCCGTAGCGAAGATCGCCCTGAACGGCAATGTGAGCGCCAGCGATATCGTGCGGGGAAATGTGGATATGCGCATCAATGGTCTTAAACAGGGTGATATGTTGGTGCGTCAATTGACTCTGGCGGCCAGCGGGGATGAACGCCGGCATCAGCTTCGTCTCAACGTCCAAGGCGATCCGGTTTCCGGGGGGCTGGTACTCAATGGCGGTTACGATCGCCAGCAACAGCGCTGGCGTGCCACCCTAAGCCAGACTGCGTTCACCACCCCGATGGGGCCGTGGCGGTTGAGCCGCGATATGGCACTTGATTACCAGCAGGGTATACAAAGAATCACTATCGGCCCCCATTGCTGGATAAACCCCCACGCAGAGCTCTGTGTTCCGACGGCCATTAACGCTGGCGCTAGCGGCCAGGCCACACTGTTGCTTAATCGCCTTGATCTGGTCATGCTCAAACCCTATTTACCCCCGCAAACCGAGCTTGACGGCCTCTTTAGCGGTAGAGCCGATATCAGCTGGCAACCCGGCGGCGGTTTGCCCCAGGCCAGAATTAGCCTGGTTGGCAAAGGCGTGAAGATGACACAAGGGGTGCAGGGCGGTTCGTTGCCTATCGCCTTTGACACACTCAATCTCAACCTCGGCGTAGAACGAGACCGTGCCCGTTTTGACTGGCAGATAGGTATTGCCGGCAATGGACAATTTAACGGCCAGATCCAAGTGGCCGATCCTTTGGGGCGGCGCAGTCTGTCCGGGACCATTGCTGTTCGTCAGTTGTCGTTGGCGATCGTCAACCCCATTCTCTCCAATGGCGAAAGCGTCGGCGGCATGCTTAACGCGAACCTGCGTATCGGGGGCGATGTTGCCCAGCCGCAGCTGTTTGGGCAATTGGGACTTGATCAGGTACTCATTCGCGGCAACTGGATGCCATTTGCCATGACCGAAAGTCGCCTTGGCATGACCTTTTCCGGCACCAGCTCCACACTGGCGGGAACCGTCCATACCACCCAAGGGCAGATCAACTTGACCGGTAGCGCTGATTGGAGCCGGATTAACGACTGGCGCGCCAGAATTGCAGCCCAGGGCACGCGAGTCAGGATCACTGTCCCCCCCATGGTTCGTTTAGACATATCGCCGAACATAATTTTGGAAGCCTCGCCGCAGCAATTTACGTTGAATGGTAAGGTTGATATTCCCTGGGCGCGGATTGTGGTAAAAGAGTTGCCTGCGAGCGCCGTTGGTGTATCCCAGGATGAAGTGATTCTTGACGATCGTCTGCAACCGGTGGCGCGCAGGCAAGTCTCGACCGCCATAAACAGTAATTTGATTATCCATGTCGGTAACGATGTCAGGCTGGATGCCTTTGGCCTCAAAGCGCGATTGGATGGGGATTTGAAAATGGTCCAGGATAAGCAAGGACTGGGTTTGAATGGCCAAATCAACATCCCTTATGGCCGTTTCAGCGCTTATGGGCAAGATTTGATCGTTCGGCGCGGGCAACTGCTGTTTGCTGGTCCGCCCGATCGCCCGGTGCTTAATATTGAGGCGATCCGCAATCCGGACTCAACCGCTGACGGCGTAATCGCCGGGATCAGAGTCACCGGGATGGCGGATCAACCCAAGCTTGAGGTATTCTCGGATCCGGTCAAATCCCAGCAAGAAGCGCTGTCATATCTGCTGCGCGGTCAGGGTTTGAATGCGCCTGGGGCCGACAGTAGCGCAATGACCTCCATGTTAATCGGCATTGGGGTTGCGCAAAGTGGTCAACTTGTGGGTAAAATCGGTGCGGCCTTTGGCGTGAGTGATTTAACTCTTGATACCCAGGGGGTCGGCGACGACTCACAGGTGGTGGTCAGTGGTTATCTCACCCCGGGTTTGCAGGTGAAATATGGTGTCGGTATTTTTGATTCATTGGCAACGATAACATTACGTTACCGTTTAATGCCTAGACTTTATCTGGAAGCGGTGTCTGGTCTTAATCAGGCATTAGACTTGCTCTATCAGTTTGAGTTTTAACGATGCGAATAATTGTCTACGGTAGTCTGCGACGCAATCAGGGTAACAGCCATTGGATGACCAATGGCCAATGGCTGGGTGATCATCTTATTTCCGGTTTCGAATTATACGATCTCGGACATTATCCGGCGGTAATCCCTGGTGTGGGAACGGTGTACGGTGAAGTCTATCGAATTGACTCCTCGACTTTGGCCGAGCTGGACGAACTGCGCACTAAAAGTGGTGAATATAGACGGGCGTTGATCTCGACGCCCTATGGCAGCGCCTGGATGTATGTTTATCAGCGTTCGGTAGAGGGCTTACGTCAGCTAAAGGGCGGTGACTGGCTAAAGCGCACCGAGGAACCTTAACGAAAGGCTGGCGATGCAGTGAACCCCAGTCCATTACGTAAGTAAAAGACTGGGGTAAGCCAAGCGAGCCAAACCAGTGTACCTGCAACGTGGAGTAGGGCGGTTTACCCGAAATAACTCACGTATTGACTGACGCGTCGGTTGGCTTTCGTCGATCTTATTTCTTGGCGCGTTCGAAAGAGGCGATAATTTCCGCTTTTGCGGCTTCCGCATTTTCCCAGCCCGCGACCTTCACCCATTTACCGGCTTCCAAGTCTTTATAATGCTCAAAGAAATGAGTGATTTGCGCCCGTAGCAGCGGCGACAGGTCGTCCACATCCTTGATGTGATCGTATTCTTTGGTCATCTTGGTGTGAGGCACTGCCACCAGCTTGGCATCCTCACCCGCTTCGTCGGTCATCTTCAACACGCCCACCGGGCGGCAGCGAATAACGGAACCGGGTTGCAGCGGATAAGGCGTGGGTACCAGAACGTCAACCGGATCCCCATCCAAGGAAAGCGTATGGTTGATGTAGCCATAATTACATGGGTAGAACATCGCGGTGGACATAAAACGGTCGACGAATAACGAGCCTGATTCCTTATCAATTTCGTATTTGATCGGCGAGGCGTTGGCCGGAATTTCGATCACTACATAAATGTCATCGGGAAGGTCTTTTCCTGCCGGTACCTGATTCAAACTCATGTCAATTTCCTTTAGCTGTTTTAAAAAAGGGCGTGGCGTTCATTATAACCAAAATTTTTTATTGTTCATCGCTGATTCACCTATCGTCACTATTTTATCCGTTAGCGAAACTTGTGAGTGGTTTCACAATAAGCGATTAAAAAAAAGCTAAATGATAAAGTAATAACCCCCGCAACCGATAACCGATGCAAGTTGGAGTCTATAGCTTGCTCCAGTGATTTGTTTTCAACAACTTTTGATATGCAGGGTAGCCATCATGTTCAAAACTATGAGTATCAAAGCAGGGTTACTCACCTGGCTGGTATTGATGACAATCATACTATTTGTTGTCAGTGGTATCAGTATCCACACTATTCGACAGGGTGCTGAGTTTCTGCAATCCACCAACCGAGTACAAGGCGAAGAGTTGGGAACGCTTAGCAGTGCCTATACTGCGTCACTGCGCGCCCGCGCCGAAGCGACCTTGGCGGCCAGACAATTTGAAACAGGCCTGACGAGCAAAGCCCAGGCATCGACTAACCTTGCCAAGGCGCTGGACAAGCAGGCCGATGAGAAGATGGCCGCTTTTTTAGTTGCGGCTTCGGTGACCACGGAGGGTGCCAGGCGAGCCCAACAACTGAACAACGTTTACCAACGTTATAGCAAACAGGGCGTTAATGCGATGCTCACTGCATTAAGCGAAGCGGACGTCTATGAATACTATCAAGTGCTGGAAAATGTCCTGGCCCCACTCAGTATTGAAATGGAAAAGCAGCTCGACAGCTTTCAGCTGTATGCGCAGCAAACGGGGAAGGATATTCAGGTAGACGCTGCCCAGGGTGCTCGCACGCAGTTAGCGTTGGTCATTCTCGCCTGTTTACTCAGCCTGGCACTGGCGACGGCGGCATGGCTGTTGGTGAAATTTATTGTCTTGCGCCCATTGGATAGTGCGATTGCCCATTTGGAACAAATTGCCAGCGGAGATTTGTATCATCCGGTGGCAATCAGCCAAAATAAAGAACTCGGGCGTCTGAGTCGTGCTTTGGCGCTAATGCAGGACGCGTTGGCGGAGGCGGTGGGTAAAGTTCGCCAGGCCGGTGCACAAATTGATGCGGGTACTCGCGAGCTGGCGTCCGGCAATATTAATCTGTCCCAACGTACTGAAGCATCGGCTGCGGCCCTAGAGCAAACGGCAGCCAGCATGGAGCAACTGACCCAGACGGTAAAACTAAACGCTGAACACTCCCGGCAGGCTCATGAGTTGGCTAAAACGGTATCTGACACCGCCGATAAAGGTGCTGAGGTCGTGTGTTACGTTATTGAAAAAATGCAGGCTATTACCACCAGCTCACGACGTATTGCCGACATCCTTGGGGTTATCGACGGCATCGCTTTTCAAACCAATATATTGGCGCTCAATGCAGCGGTGGAAGCCGCACGTGCAGGTGAACAAGGGCGCGGTTTCGCCGTGGTGGCTGGCGAAGTCCGTAATTTGGCTCATCGCAGTGCTGAAGCAGCCAAAGAGATCAAGGGGCTGATCAATGAATCCCAGGGTAGGGTCGACGAAGGTTCCCAAATGGCCTTTACGGCAGGCGAAACCATGGACAACATCTCTGAAGAGGTCTCGCGTGTAACCCGGCTAATGCATGAAATTACCAATGCCACCGACGAACAGAGCTTGGGTATCGAACAAATCGCCTTGGCGGTGTCGCAGATGGATGCGTTGGCTCAGCAAAATGCCTCGCTGGTGGAGGAATCAACCGCAGCAACCCGTTCTTTACAGGCTCAGTCGGATGATCTGATAGCCAGTATGGCAGTATTTCAACTGGAAGCAACGCAGACGAGCTTGCTCGAGGTGCAAGAGATGAAAACTCAAGTGGCCGCCGCCTAAAACAGCTGTCCTCGCCATCAGCAAACGGCGAGGACAGGCAGTGGCGTCGTTTTCACCCCATGTTAAGACTCGTTTTACTGCCTACTCGTCAGGAAACTCTCGCATGAAACGTTCGGCATCGTTAACCATCGATTCGGTACCAACAAAAAACGGCGAACGCTGGTGAAGTTTTTCTGGTTGAATATCCAGAATCCGATTTTTTCCATCGCTGGCTTTACCACCGGCCTGCTCGGCCAAAAATGCGATCGGATTGCACTCATAAAGCAAACGCAGCTTGCCTTGTGGATGTGTGGCGGTGCTGGGATACAGATAAATCCCGCCTTTTAGCAGGTTGCGGTGAAAATCGGAAACCAGTGAACCGATATAGCGTGACGTATAGGGGCGGTGGGTTGCCTCATCCATTTCCTGGCAATATTTGATGTATTTTTTAACGCCGGTAGGAAACTTAATATAATTACCTTCGTTGATGGAATACATATTGCCAGTGGCGGGAAAACGCACGCTTTCATGGGATAAACAGAACACGCCAATGGAAGGATCATAAGTAAAAGCATGAACCCCGCAGCCGGTGGTATACACCAGCATGGTGGACGACCCGTAGACCACGTAACCCGCGGCAACCTGTTGACTGCCCGGCTGTAAAAAATCGGTCTCGTTAACCGGGCTGCCCATAGGGGTAATTCGGCGATAAATAGAAAAAATAGTCCCTACGGATACGTTGACGTCGATATTGGACGAGCCGTCAAGCGGATCCATCAGCACCACATATTTACCGCTGGTCGAACGCTCGCCGTCGAAAATAACGATGTTGTCTTCTTCTTCCGATGCAATGCCCGCCACTTGTCCACGGGCCTTTAGCGCCGCTTTCAATTTTTCGTTAGCGAACAGGTCGAGTTTCATCTGTACTTCGCCCTGGATGTTCGACACCCCACTGGTACCCAGAATGTCCACTAAGCCCGCAGTATTGATATCGCGATGAATGATTTTCGCACCTAATTTAATCGCGGAGAGTAACGCGGTAAGTTCACCGGTGGCATGTGGAAATTCGTGCTGCTTTTCAACGATAAACTCGCCTAAGGTTTTCATAATACTTTCCCTGAATAGAAATAAGACACTTTTGCTATGGATGAAAAGATGTACTATTAATTATTAACCAATAATACCCCTAAACCACTACCATTAACCGAAAACCACTGTCTGTCTCAACCGAAAACACTGCCTAGCCTAGCCATAACCGATGCTGCTCTACCCTAGATATGGATAGTTTAGCTTAAACGAATGCGGGTACATCATCAAATTCGTTTATATCATCCGGTCACGGCTGTAGAATAACCACAGTTTGTCGTTAAAAAATGGAAAAATTATGCGCATACACATTCTCGGCATCTGTGGCACGTTTATGGGCGGGCTGGCGATGTTGGCTCGTTCCCTGGGGCACGATGTCACCGGGTCCGATGATAATGTCTACCCACCGATGAGTACGTTGCTACAAGATCAGAGCATCCAGCTTATTCAGGGCTACGACCCGGCTCAGCTGATGCCGGAACCGGATTTGGTGATTATCGGGAATGCGATGAGCCGCGGTAATCCGTGTGTGGAAGCGGTGCTTGAACGTGGTATACGCTATGTATCCGGCCCGCAGTGGCTGCACGACCAGGTATTGCAGCAACGCTGGGTCATTGCCGTGGCGGGTACCCACGGTAAAACCACCACCGCTGGCATGGTGACCTGGATTCTCGAAGTCTGCGGTTATCAGCCAGGGTTTGTTATCGGTGGTGTGCCCGGCAATTTCACGGTGTCCGCGCGTTTGGGGCAAGGGAATTTTTTTGTGGTGGAAGCCGATGAATATGATTGCGCCTTTTTTGATAAGCGTTCCAAGTTCGTTCATTATTGCCCACGCACGCTGATCCTGAACAATCTTGAATTCGATCATGCTGATATTTTTGACGATCTTAAAGCGATCCAAAAACAATTCCACCATCTGATCAGGTTAGTCCCTGGTCAAGGTAAAATCATCCTGCCCGATAACGACCCACATTTAAAACAGGTGATGGCGATGGGGTGCTGGAGTGAACAGGAATATGTAGGGGATGAGGGTTGCTGGCGCGCGAAAAAACTGACGGCTGATGCCAGTGTGTTCCAGGTTTTGTTCCAAAATCAGCTTATCGGCGAAGTGCGCTGGGGCTTGGTTGGCGAGCATAACATGCATAACGCGCTAATGGCGATTGCCGCCGCCCGGCACGTAGGCGTGCAACCCGTGGAGGCGTGTCAGGCTTTGGGATCGTTTATCAATGCCCGACGGCGTTTGGAACTAAAAGGCACCGCCAACGGGGTAAAACTGTACGATGATTTTGCCCATCATCCGACGGCGATACTCGCTACGCTGGCTGCGTTACGCAGTAAGGTCGGCGGGACGGCGCGTATCTTGGCCGTATTGGAACCCCGCTCAAATACCATGAAAATGGGCCTGAATAAAAACGAGCTAGCGCCGGCCCTGGGGCGCGCGGATGAGGTTTTCCTCTTTCAGCCGCAGCATATCCCGTGGCAAGTGAGTGAAGTTGCCGAAGCCTGCGTGCAGCCGGCCCATTGGAGCGCCGACGTTGATATCCTAGTCGATATGATCGTAAAACGGTCACAACCGGGGGATTATATTCTGGTTATGAGCAACGGTGGTTTCGGCGGTATTCACGGCAAACTGCTGGCCCAATTAAATCTTAAGGCCGGCCTGGCGATATAATTGCCGGGAACAGGCAAAAAAAAACCCCCGCAAGCGGGGGGAAATATCGTCGAATCGGACGACGAGAGGGAATCAATAACACACATCCGGTTATGGCTGCGACACAGGAATAACTGAGGGTGACGAGGTTATTGATAGGTAAAATCATTGAATACGCCGGGAGTATGGCGTGCCAGCCCGGTTTGTCAGCGCATTATTTATACCGTGCCGCGGTGGCTTGCCAAGTATCATTATCGTGCGCTTCGGTCACTCGATATGACATCGCCCCTTTAGCCTCGGCCGCCTGGTTCAGTGCTGGGTGAATGCTGGAAGCTGCACCATCAATCCCGCCTGCGCTGACGGAATCAAATGTATGTAAGTGGTTTGCCTGTTCTTGGTTAATGGACTCATCCGCAAAAGTGCCAAAAGACAAAGCCGAAATGACGGTCATTAAAGACGTCGCTGTGGTTATTTTCATTTTATTACCTCTACTCTTTTCACGTTTAACCAAATAGCTGACACAAAACGTGATATGTGTCACGTGGATAAGTATACGCTAGTAACTTGAGGTATTAATAGTCTGCTCACAATCATTTATGCGATTTTGGTATGTAAATTGTGTATTGATATGCATTTTAGTGATTAAAATAG
>NZ_JAYGJO010000033.1:0-46806 GCF_035013185.1 Acerihabitans sp. TG2 | reverse complement strand
GAGCCTGTTTGCCAAGGCCATGGGCATCAAGATGTTTGCGGCGGCGGGGCGTATTCAGATCCAGGCGCAAAACGATGGTTTGGAAATGTTATCGAAAAAGGATATGACGATTGCCAGCCATGACGGCAAGGTGACGATCAGCGCCAAAACCGAACTGCTGCTGGCGTGTGGCGAGGCATTTGTGCGTATCAAGGACGGCAACGTGGACATCGGTGGCCCAGGCAATGTGGTGATTAAATGTGCGACGCTGCAAAAAATCGGGCCAGACAGTCAGAATGCCGAACTGACCCTGCCGGAGCACTGTGCGTCGATGATTGACGACGCCGCTGCGGGCCAGGGCGCAACCGTGACGCTGAGCTAAGGAACACCGATGACCACCGCCGAACCCACAGACACCTTGGTGCAGTTTGACTATTCCAACCCAGCGATTGCCCAGCAGGCTGAGGCTATTCTTGCTCCGCTGACAGCACAACTGGCCCGCAGCGGGGAAAACGTCTTTCTGCTTATCGACCCCACGAAACTGGAACTGAACACCCGTTCGCCGTGGATCAGTGCCTTGACTGAACGCCATCCGCAACCGGCCCCGCTGCTGCACGGTTCAATACCGCAAAAGTACTACCCGTGGCTGGTCGGGCTGGATCTCACTCAGCCTGATGATACGAGAGTGCTAAAAGAGAGTATCACCCAGGCATTGCAGGAAACTGACCCGACAAAACTTATTGCAGGTACCGGGCGCACGGTGTGTGGCTGGCTCACCAGCGCACACCCAGCCGGTGTTGTTGCTCGCCAACTGGGCGGCACTGCCGTACAGGCTCTGTCGGGTGGCGGCAATATTCTGCTGCGTTACTTCGACCCGGCAGTCAATACCTTGCTGTGGCCGCAATTGAGCCGATTCCAGCAACAGCGACTAATGGGGGTGATATCCGGTTGGCATCTGCTGAACGGCGACGGGCAACGAGTCTCACGTTGCCACAACGCTGCGGTTTTGCCGTTGCTGACCTTTTCACTGGGGATAACAGAACAAGACAGACCCCGACTGGAACAGATAGCCGTGGTGAATCAGGCGATGCAGCAATACCGTGCACAGACTAAAGCGGTAGCACGCCAGGACGAAAGCCGCTTGCAGAGTGTGGCACAGCAGGCATTACAGCGTATCGCCCACTCACCGGTCATGAGCGAACATGAGGCGCGTGTGATATTTGCGTTTCACGCCTTGTACTGGCACCCACATCTCGATTTGCACCCGGAGTTTCAGTACCTGCTGTCGCTGGAGACGTATCCGGCACAAGTGCGTTACGCCGAACGCATCGCCGGGTTGACCACCCAGGACTGGCAGCGATTTGCCGATGAATGCGAGCGTTTATACCTCCCCGTTAGTCACCCAAGCAAGGAACTGCTGCCATGAGTCAACCCACTCCCCTGATTTGTTCCCGTTGCCAGCCCTGTGGCCCGGCCCTGTTGCCGGTGCGTTACGCTGCCATTCCCGAGACGATACTGCCCAAGCTGCCCGGTTGGGCCACCCCCGAAACCCCGTTGCCGAAAAGCGAGGAGTATGACTATGGCCTACGTGCCATGCGGGAAGGGTTTTTGTATGTGTATTACGAGGGTAACAAGACCTGGGCAGCCTGGAGTATCACCCCGGATGGCGGCTTATGGAAACAACCCACAGCGCCCGCTGCCCAGCCAAAATACAGCTCGGAGTGCACCAGGGGTATTCATAAATCAGCCAATATCGAATTCATTGTGCTCGATGAGATTGCGCTCAGGAGCACGGTCTGGATTGCCTTCTCCCCGTATAAATGGAACCCGGCACTGTTTGATTTGTACGGCAGCGGTGCGGCACAGCGAAAAAAACGCATGCAGCAGGTGGAATACTGGCACTGGACCGGCCCAGAAGAAGAGCATGGTATTGCCCAAGCCACACCAGCCACTGTGCAAACCGTACTGGACTATCTGCCTATTGGTCCAGGTTGCCCGTCGGGCATATTGTCTTACAATCGCACACCTTCGCGTAGCAGTATTGTCAGTGACACCCCCCCGTATTACAGCTTTGCCGCTGACGCCTTGCGCCCACGCGCCACACTGTATCCGTGGAGTAGTGCCAGGGCGGGGAACAGCAGCCAGACCATAAAGGCATTACACACGCGTGGCACCAAACCAGACGGTACCCCGATCAAGCCGTTAATCATGGCAGTGCATGACCCGATAGGCATCGCTCACGAATTGACCGGTTGGTGTGACGATATCGCACTGATGCACCAGCGTTACTGTGATGAACTGGCCGTAGAATTTGCGACTTATTACAATATGGAAGGGTTGGAGAAAGTGATCAAACAGGCTGAGGAACAGTCGTTTGACTATCATCACGGAGAACGCGGTAAGCAACGTGAGATCAACATGCAAATGGCGCGTTACGTTGCTGATCCCTACCGGGACCCACTGGAAAAAAACAAACCTTGTCCTGAAAAAATAGGCAAGCATTACGATGAGGTCATGGCAGTAAACAAGAAAGAAGCAATAAAGGCTGTGTGGAAAAAATATTATGATCAATTTAATCAAACCTGGATAACGGCTTTTAAAGAAAACGACCAGCAGCTTGGGGCGGCCATAAAAAAACAAAACAAAGTCATTATTGACTTAAGATTGCTGTGGTTAAAACATCCGCTATTTATTGCATGCATTGAAGATTTTCATTCCACAGAAACCCAGGATCACCTTAATTTTCGCGACGTGGTAGGTTATGCACTGGCCTCAATCAATTTATCCGAGGCGGGTAAAAAACAGCTCAAAGCATGGACCGACAGCTATTCCACGCAAGATAATAAAAACCTGCTTTGGCGTTATCAGTTTTTTAACTGCCCGGAGGTTATGGCCTCCGTTAGCGGGCTGTTAGAGCAGATAAAATCACAAAAACAGCCCTACGCAGGTCCGGACATAACAAAGGTTACACAGAACATCCTGGATAAGTTATCGGTCTATGCTGACGCGGTGGATCGCGCATTAAGTGCCATGATGGCGAGCAACCAGGCGACGCAATCCATGACCCAGCGCGTGATGAGTTTTGGTGACCGGGCCTTAACCACCATCACCAATGGCGCCCTGAAAGGGACCGTGGTCGATACGTTTCAAGGTAAAGCCCTACGAGCGATATTCCTGTTGGACGCCGGAGTGACAAAAGTGGAATTGGCCAAAATGATGAATGAAGCCATCGCTTATCCAGAGGGGAGCAGCATATTTGCGACTGATGCACAGAAAAATATGCGGAGAGTTATTAATGAGCAATTAAGTCATGCAGAAAGAAATAAAAAACAACTGGGGAGATTTAAAGATAAATATGAACATTTAGCCAAATTTTCCGCAGGAAAAGAGAGTATTAAGGCATTCCGTATTAAATCTCTGGGCGTGATAATATACTCAGTATGCGCATTAAGCCTGACCGAAAGCAGCAGTGGCTCAGGCGAAGACCGCATGAAGTTGACTGTCCCCCTTTTGTCCGCCGCGAGTTCGTTGGCTGGCCTGATCGAAGAAGCGTATAAAGGTGTTCTTGAAAAGAAAGCTCAGGCGAGACTCTGGAAGTGTGCGGGTTCCAGTGTTGGAAGTATTGCCGCCGGGATTACAATAATTCTTGATACCAGCGATATGTTAAATGAAATTGAGAAAAAAAGGTTAGGGTCATTATCTTCCATACTTGCGATAACCAAATTAGTATCGGATACGGCGTTTGCTATTAACACCGTTAATGAATTATTAGCAGCGCTGGGAAAAAATTCTATTAAAAAGGTTGTATTTTCAACCGTAAGGGCCGGTGTAATAAGGACGATCGGAATTCTTGCTAGTTGGCAAGTAATGGTAGCCATTACCATTGCGCAAACCTTGTATGAATTGCTGCGCAGTAATGATATTCAAGTTTGGTGTAAACAGACGGTGTTCGGGGACGAGTCAAAAAACCATAATACCATGGAATTAACCACCAGCAAGATTGCCGTATTATTGAAAGGGCAGGAAGAGATGTTACAAAAAGCAATACATGAGGTATTCAATCTTCCCCCATCCGAGGAAGAAAAGAAAAAGAAAGAAGCGCAATATAATAAATCACTGCAAGATGCCTATGATCGCCGCAGACTTAAATACTAAATATAACAGGTACCATTAATATGGAAAAAGATAATTGCTTATATAACTGGACATCATGTTTGCGCCATGAATATAAATGCTTTGACGAACTGGAAAGCGCTTTGCAGAGTATGCACATTTCAATAAAAATTGATAGTGAATATATTGCAAGGCATGAAAAATCGGAACACCCAGATGAATATGAATTACAAATGATCAATGAATCAAAAGCACAAATTATCATAGCCCAAGAGTCTATTCTTCAAATCGAGGAGGAAATGACCAACTTCCCCCGATACCCTGAACTGCCACCGACTAAACCATTGATCAAGATCAGTGGTATCTTGGAGGCGGTTTCCTTTAAGAAAGTCATTGGCTACTTTGAGGCGAGTCAATACAGCACCGAGATACAGCGCGCGGAACAGAAACGCCAACGGGACAACAATGGAGCTATTCTTTTATTACTGGTGCAGTTTTTTTCTGGCGCAGCCCCGCTCGCCAGATTTAACGATGGTAGAAGAAAACAATACAAATGCCTTTATATTAAGGGAATAATTGCAGGCAAGGTGTTCTCGGGTTGGCTGAATAAAACGAATATCCAGATCGGTGATTATCTGGAAATGGCGGTTATGCCAGACGGTGACGAGTACCGGATGTATGCGGTGGCCAATCCCCAGCAAAACACCATTTCGCTACCACCAGAATGCCATGGTGGCACGGAAAGTTTTCCTTTTAAAATAGCATTAAAAATCAATGCTGTTTTATTTTTTCTGTTTAGCCTTCCATTCATTGTTTTTGGCTCACCCAATGCTGAACAATGGTTTTATATTATTTTAATATATTTAACCGCAACGGCTGCTATGTCATATGCTGTCTATCGGGGGGAAATGAACGCTCGTCGAGCCACCGGCAACTTATTTGAAAAAATTTGCACCGTGTTAAATATTGAGGGAAGTAAAAATTTAGATCTAGTAGAATATACCAGGATAAAGTTGAAAAAAATGCAAAAAAACAATGAATTGATGTCTGGAAAGAGCGAAAGCAGGGTTATGCCGCAGAGCAGTACTAGCTACTCCGAGGATAATTTTTACTTTTACCCGCCAGTAAAAAAAACGGAATAATAAGGTATTATATATAGGAGCTAGGTGCTGCAAGGTGTTTTTAATCGCCGCAGACTTAAATACTAAATATAACAGGTACCATTAATATGGAAAAAGATGATTTTCTACACAACTGGGCATCATGTTTACATCATGAATATAAATGCTTTGAAAAGCTGGAAAGTGCTTTGCAGAGTATGCACATCTCAATAAAAGTTGATAGCGAATCCCTTGCAAGGTATGAACAATCAGAGCATCCAGATGAATATGAATTACGAAGAAAAGATGAATTAAAATCACAAATTATCACAACACAAGAGTTTATTCTTCAAATGGAGGAGGAAATGACCAACTTCCCCCGATACCCTGAACTGCCACCGACTAAACCATTGATCAAGATCAGTGGTATCTTGGAGGCGGTTTCCTTTAAGAAAGTCATTGGCTACTTTGAGGCGAGTCAATACAGCACCGAGATACAGCGCGCGGAACAGAAACGCCAACGGGACAACAATGGAGCTATTCTTTTATTACTGGTGCAGTTTTTTTCTGGCGCAGCCCCGCTCGCCAGATTTAACGATGGTAGAAGAAAACAATACAAATGCCTTTATATTAAGGGAATAATTGCAGGCAAGGTGTTCTCGGGTTGGCTGAATAAAACGAATATCCAGATCGGTGATTATCTGGAAATGGCGGTTATGCCAGACGGTGACGAGTACCGGATGTATGCGGTGGCCAATCCCCAGCAAAACACCATTTCGCTACCACCAGAATGCCATGGTGGCACGGAAAGTTTTCCTTTTAAAATAGCATTAAAAATCAATGCTGTTTTATTTTTTCTGTTTAGCCTTCCATTCATTGTTTTTGGCTCACCCAATGCTGAACAATGGTTTTATATTATTTTAATATATTTAACCGCAACGGCTGCTATGTCATATGCTGTCTATCGGGGGGAAATGAACGCTCGTCGAGCCACCGGCAACTTATTTGAAAAAATTTGCACCGTGTTAAATATTGAGGGAAGTAAAAATTTAGATCTAGTAGAATATACCAGGATAAAGTTGAAAAAAATGCAAAAAAACAATGAATTGATGTCTGGAAAGAGCGAAAGCAGGGTTATGCCGCAGAGCAGTACTAGCTACTCCGAGGATAATTTTTACTTTTACCCGCCAGTAAAAAAAACGGAATAATAAGGTATTATATATAGGAGCTAGGTGCTGCAAGGTGTTTTTAATCGCCGCAGACTTAAATACTAAATATAACAGGTACCATTAATATGGAAAAAGATGATTTTCTACACAACTGGGCATCATGTTTACATCATGAATATAAATGCTTTGAAAAGCTGGAAAGTGCTTTGCAGAGTATGCACATCTCAATAAAAGTTGATAGCGAATCCCTTGCAAGGTATGAACAATCAGAGCATCCAGATGAATATGAATTACGAAGAAAAGATGAATTAAAATCACAAATTATCACAACACAAGAGTTTATTCTTCAAATGGAGGAGGAAATGACCAACTTCCCCCGATACCCTGAACTGCCACCGACTAAACCATTGATCAAGATCAGTGGTATCTTGGAGGCGGTTTCCTTTAAGAAAGTCATTGGCTACTTTGAGGCGAGTCAATACAGCACCGAGATACAGCGCGCGGAACAGAAACGCCAACGGGACAACAATGGAGCTATTCTTTTATTACTGGTGCAGTTTTTTTCTGGCGCAGCCCCGCTCGCCAGATTTAACGATGGTAGAAGAAAACAATACAAATGCCTTTATATTAAGGGAATAATTGCAGGCAAGGTGTTCTCGGGTTGGCTGAATAAAACGAATATCCAGATCGGTGATTATCTGGAAATGGCGGTTATGCCAGACGGTGACGAGTACCGGATGTATGCGGTGGCCAATCCCCAGCAAAACACCATTTCGCTACCACCAGAATACTATGGTGGCACGGAAAGTTTTCCTTTTAAAATAGCATTAAAAATCAGTGCTGTTTTATTTTTGTTGTTTAGCCTTCCATTCATTGTTTTTGGCTCATCCAATGCTGAACAATGGTTTTATATTATTTTATTTAACTGCAACGGCTGCTATGTCATATGCTGTCTATCGGGTGGCAATGAACGCTCATCGAGCCACCGGCGACTTATTTGAAAAAATTTGCACCGTATTAAATATTGAGGGAAGTAAAAATTTAGATCTAGTAGAATATACCAGGATAAAGTTGAAAAAAATGCAAAAAAATAATGAACAGATGTCTGGAAAGAGCGAAAACAGGGTTATGCCGCAGAGCAGTACTAGCTACTCAGAGGATGATTTTTATTTTTACCCATCCACTAAAAAACAGATTAATAAATAATTATGTATACTAATAAAATAATGTAAGGCTAATTAATTTTATTACCAACCTATCCTCAGTATTTTTTTATTTTTCAACACCATTAAAATTAATATAAATATTTATCCATGACGGTTTCAGAAGGACTTCACCATGAGTAAAGTTAAAAAACGTTTATTATTGATAGCGGTTTTTGTCTCTTCATTATCTGCATTATATCAATTATTCTATTATTATTTTCTTATTTGTACGGATTTAGATATAGAGCAGTTTTTTGAGTAAGGCCGACCGGATAATAGTGATTGCTGACCAAAAAGGCGATAAAAATTAACCTAATATGATCGGGACTCGGAACAGCTTGTTATCACTGGTGATCTACCTGATGCCTTCTTTCCGTTTAAATAACCTTTTTTTTGCTTTATGGCGTCAATTGGCAGGTTAATTCCTACAACGTAAAATGACCATTAGAACGATGGTTTATATTATTATTTCAAACAATGGAGATCGTATGCGCTGGTATATTTATGCCCTCAAAAAATATTTCACCTTGGAAGGAAGAGCCGGACGTGCTGAGTTTTGGTACTTCAATATCATCCATTTCCTGATATCTATTTTGCTTTTTATGGTGTGCGTTAGTTCGGTTTTTTCTTCAGGGACAGTCAGTAGTTTGAGTATTATTCAAACGATATTGCCTGCCATTTTTATTTTATATTATATTGCAACCATTCCTCCTAATTTTGCACTGCAAGTACGCCGTTTGCATGATGTTAATTATTCTGGATGGTTTTTGTTAGTAAGTCTAATCCCATTTGTTGGGATTTTTATCTTGCTCATATTTTTCTGTCGAAAAGGGACGCCACGCAATAACACTTATGGCCCCGTGGTTTACTCGACACGGCCTGTGTAATTCAGCAGCCAACAATAAGCTTGGAAGCATTCATTATGCCAAAAGGAATTATTCGCCTAGGCGATAAACTGACCCGTGGTGGCGAAGTGATTTCGGCCTCCTCCAGCATGGATATTGACGGTAAAAAAGCAGCACTGATTGACGATATTGTCACCTGCCCGATTATCGGCCACGGGATTAACCGTATTGTCAGCACCACCCCAACATGGCTGTGCGATGGCAAGCAGGTCGCCTTCGATCAGGCGGTTTGTGCCTGTGGCTGCAAAGTGATTTCCAGTCTGCCCACCACCAATATTGAAGGATAAGCCTGATGGCCTGGTCTATTCCCCAACCTTATACCGTTCGCCATCCCGCCCCACTGGTTTGGGTGGGATGGTGGCGTATGTTTTCGTTGCTTATCGTGCTGTGTATGGCGACAGGCTGCGGTTTGTGGTTCTGGCTTAACGATCCACGTCTGCTGTTGGTGACGTTTGGCGCGGTGATTGCGGTTGCCCTGCTATTTATCGGCATTGCGGGCTGGCGATTGTTCCGCTACGGCGTTGATGCCGAACATGCCGAGGGGGTGTCTGCGCAAAACGACTGGCACATGGCAGAATGGCAGACGTGGGCACAGTCAGGTCTTGATGTACTGGATCACAGTGATATTTTTCCTGTTGAAGTGCCCCATCCCAACCAAGGGCGGGTTGAGGTCAACAGCGAACAGGCTTTTGCGTTGGGCGAATACCCTCCGGCGGGTTATCTGTTTGAAGAGTTGCTGGTGCCACTCCGTGCATCACTGGCCGCACTGCACTCACCGTTGACGGTGTATTTTTCAGGCCTGGAAAATGAGTCTGCCCGGGTACTGTTTTGCCGTGTCTGGCAAAAACTGGGATTACCGGTGTCGCGACTGGCAGGTTATATTTTTGGCGTGGTTGATTATACGCAGCAAGCAACCCACTGGCTGAATCAGCCTGATGGGCACGCCAAATTGATGATTTTCACCCAGTGGGCTGACAACGATGCCAGTCGTGACGCCACTGACGGGGCCGTAGCCTGGTTGATCGCACCCGGTATGGACGCCGGGCCTTACCGCTGCCGTCTGCATCGCCCGATGACCGGGCTGCCGGACACCACAGCACAGGATGCGGTGCAGTTCCTCACCTATCAACCGATCGCCATGAATACCACTGACCTGTGGTTTAACCAGTCGGCCATCGCCGCCAAAGATCGGTTGATTGTTGAACGCTGCCAGCGTCGGCGTGAGCAGGACCCCGCATCAAATCCGGGTTCACCGGCTCAACAGTTTATTCCTCACTGGCTTGGCAAGCCTGGCCCCGCCACCGAGTGGTTTACCCTAACCCTGATGATGCTGATGGCCGAACACCACCGCGCCCCACAGGGGCTGGTGCTGGCACGAGAGAATGCGTTGTTGTTGGCAACCGTATCAGCAGGAGTCAGTCCGTCATGAAAAATCCGTTTTCATCCCGCCCCTCTGGCGCTAGCCTGCTTGTTATGGTGTTCGGTGCCATGCTGGCCGCTGTACTGGTGTTCTTTGGCGAACGCTGGGGGGTCAGCCCGTTGCTGCGTAGTTTGATCGGGGCAACCTGCATGGCGGTGTTGTTCGGTGGGATGGCGATATACCGCAATTATCGGCAACAACCGCGCAGCCAGATACCCGACACGTCCCTGCAAAAAGCGCCTGCGGAGGTCGCCCTGCCGTTTGTTCAAGAACTGCGTGATTATCTGAACCACCATTACGGTCGTTTCTGGCGCACTAAAGTGCGTTTTGTGCTGCTGCTCGGACACAGTGGTGTGGTAGAAAAAGCGGTACCCGGTCTGATAGGCACCCAGTGGCTGGAAGCCAACGGCGTCGTTGCCCTCTGGGGCGGTAACGTGACCTCTGCCGCCGACAGCGGGCGTATCATGGCGTTGCGTAAACTTAAACGCCGCCCGGTTGATGCCATGGTGCTGGTCTATGACGGAGCGCTGCGTCAGGCGACACAGGGTGATACCGTGGCCCGACAGCTTAAGGAACGCTATAAAATGCTGGGCTGGAAGGTGCCACTGTACCTGTGGGAAGTGCAACAGACTGACTGGCCGCAAGCTGGACGAGAGACGCAACCGGTGGGGTGCCTGCTACCCCCTCGCTGTACCCCGGATGAACTGGTGCAAGCCTTGAAGGGCTTGCCCGCGCAGTTAACCCCGCAGGGGGTGCAACAGGGGTTACTCAATGCCCGGTTCGATTTTCTGCTGCGCCTGTCTGAGCAACTGCGCACGGGCACGGCGGAACAGTTCAAAACCCTGTGTACCCCGTTACTCAGCGGCCCGTATGCCGTACCGCTGCGAGGGGTGATGTTCAGCCCAGTGGTGGTAGGTGAAGGGGCGGATAAACAACGCTGGTTACCGGATAATGCCTGGCAGGCCATTTTGGATGATTTACCCTCGCTGCGTTTACAGCGTGTGGGGTTTGCCTGGGAAAATTCCCTGTATCAGGCGGTATTGGTGCTGCTCGGCCTGACCTGTGCCGGGCTGTTGTTCTCTTATAACCTAAACCGTCAGGCCATCAGCGAAGGCCAGCTACTGGCGCTGGCTGCCGCAGATACACGCCAGCCCGTGGATAAGCGCCTGATGGCGCTCGATGCGTTGCAACGGCGTATCGAACAGCTGCAATACCGTTCACAACAGGGTACCCCCTGGTACAGCCGGTTTGGTCTGAGCCAGAACGACCCACTGCTAGCGGCCCTGTGGCCAGCATATGCCCGCAGCGCCATGCCGTTGCTGCGTGATGCAGCGGTAGCACAGTTACATCACCAACTGGCGGCCTGGAATAGCCTTGCGCCTGACAGCAAGCAACGTGGCGCGTTAAGCAAGGAGGTGTACAACCAGTTAAAAGCCTACCTGATGCTGAACCGCCCGAAAAAAATGGATGCGCCGTTTTTTGCCGCGACCGTGATGGCCGTCTGGCCGCAACGCGAGCAGGTCAGCCCTGGCCTGTGGCAGCGGCAGGGGGCCTCGCTGCTCACTTTTATGGCACAGAATCTGCCTGCCCACACGGCGTGGCAGGGGGTACCGGATGCACAGATGGCGGCCACCACCCGCAGTGGATTGTTACGCGTGATTGGCATGCGCAATGCGGATGCGGCGCTGTACCAGAAGATGCTGGCGCAGGTGGCCCGTCATTACGCCGATATGACGCTCAGTGATATGACCGGCGATACCGATGCCAGAAAACTGTTCGCCACCGGCAGCGTGGTGCCAGGTATGTTCACCCGTCAGGCCTGGGAGCAGGCGGTACGACCGGCGATTGAAAAAGTGGCCAATCAACGCCGGGATGAAATCGACTGGGTACTCAGTGACAACACGACCCCGGTCACCCAGGACAGCTCACCGGAGGTACTTAAATCTCGCTTGACCGAACGCTATTTTACCGACTATGCCGGTGCCTGGCTGAGTTTTCTTAACAGCCTGCGCTGGCAAAGAGCCGCTACGCTGTCGGATGCGATTGACCAGTTAACCCTGTTGGCCGAGGTGCGTCAATCTCCGCTGGTGGCGCTGATGAACACCCTGAACACCCAGGGGAGAGCCGGGCAAGAGCAGGAGTCCCTCTCCCATACACTGGTGAAATCGGCACAAAACCTGTTGCACCGTGAACCGAGCCAAGCCATCGACCAGCAGTCAGGGCCGCACGGTCCGCTGGATGCCGCATTTGGTCCGTTGCTGGCGCTGATGGATAACAAAGGTGACAGCAATAATGCCATGAGTCTGCAGACCTTTCTTACCCGTGTCACCCGTGTGCGCCTGAAGCTCCAGCAGGTCACCAATACCGCAGACCCACAGGCCATGATGCAGGCGCTGGCACAGACGGTATTCCAGGGCAAATCGGTGGATGTCACCGACACCCGCGACTACGGCAGCCTGGTGGCGGCGAGTCTCGGGCAGGAGTGGAGCAGTTTTGGTCAGGCGGTGTTTGTACAACCCATGGATCAGGCTTGGCAGCAAGTGTTGTCCCCCACCACGCAAAGCATCAACCACCAGTGGCAGAATGCCATCGTCAGCGACTGGGCGCACGACTTTAACGACCGTTACCCGTTTGCCGAAAATAAGCAGGGTGAAGCCTCGTTGCCATTGTTGGCACAGTACCTGCGTAACGACACCGGGCGCATCACCCAGTTTGTGAAATCCAACCTCAATGGCGTACTGCGCCAAGAGGGGCGTCACTGGGTGCCGGATGCGATTGCCGCCCAGGGACTGCATTTTAACCCGGCCTTTCTCAAGGCCCTCAATCAACTCAGTGAACTGTCGGATATGGTCTTCACCAGCGGTGATGCCCGAGTGCAGTTCCAGTTGATGGGCAAACCGTCACGGGATGTGATGAAAACCCACTTCATCCTCGACCAGCAGACGATGGATTACCACAACCAGGTCGAGCGCTGGCAGGTGTTCACCTGGCCGGACAGCCAGTGGAAACCGCGCACCACCTTAAGCTGGGTCAGTGTCGATGCCGGTGAGCGGTTGTACGCCGACTACCCCGGAAGCTGGGGTTTTATCCGTCTATTGGATAAAGCACAGGTGACCATGGTGGATAACAGCACCTATAAACTGCTCTGGAAAGCTCCGGACGGTAATCTGCTGAACTACATGATGCGTACCGACTCGGGGCAAGGGCCGCTGGCACTGCTAACACTGAAAGGGTTCCGGTTGCCCACACAGGTGTTTGTTGAGCCGGGCGCGCGCGTTGCGGCTGACCGTGCCGCCGACCACCACGGGGAACCACGATGGAAGAGTTGACCCTGCGCTATTTCGACGCTGAAATGCGTTACCTGCGCGATGCGGCACAAGAATTTGCCAGACTACACCCGGCGCAGGCAGCAGCGATGGGCCTGTTGACACCCGGCGCGGCGGATGAGGTGGTCGAGCGTCTGTTTCAGGGGTTTGCGTTTTTGATGGGGCGGCTGCGTGAGAAGCTTGATGACGACTTTCCTGAGTTGACCGAAGGGCTGATCAGTCTGCTATGGCCGCACTACCTGCGTCCGATCCCCTCGATGAGCGTGGTGGAAATCGCACCTGATATTCAGGCTTTAAAACTCAGTGAACATATTGAGTCGCATACCGAAGTGATCTCCCGCCCGGTGGGAGATCACCGCATGCGCTGTCGCTACCGTACCGTGCAAAGCCTGACGCTTCACCCGTTGCAGTTAACCCGGGCCACCCTGTTTACCGAACCGCACGGCAGTCAGGCCATTCGTCTGCGATTTGAGTGTGGGACCATTGCTGACTGGCGGCAGGTCAATCTCACTCGCCTGCCGGTTTACCTTAACGGTGATGCACCGCTGGCGTCGATGTTGCATTTGTATCTCACCCGCCGAACCGGGCAGATGTCTTTGCGTCTGCCGGGGGAGAGTGATCGCCAACCGTTTGATGGCCGATTTTGTGCGACAGGCTTTGAGGACGCCGCGCATCTCTGGCCGGTGGAGAACAACGACTACAGCGGTTATCAACATCTACTGGAGTATTTCACCTTCCGCCAGAAGTTTATGTTTGTGGCGCTGGAGGGACTGGAACAGGTGAATTGGCCAGAAGCCCTGCTGTGGTTTGAGCTGGATATCCCGCTCACGCAACCCTGGCCACGTGATTTCAGTTTTGATGAACAGCACCTGCGCCTGCACTGTGTGCCGGTGGTGAACCTGTTTCGCCTTGATGCCAAGCCGTTGCAAATCAACGCACAGCAGACGGAGTACCCACTGCACCCGTTGCGTGACGACGACCCGCATACTGAAATTTTTGCCGTGGAGCGAGTGGCCACCTCGTTTCTGGAGGACGCGGTACAGTACACGCCGTTTCGTCATTTTCAACATCACGGCGGCATGTTGCGCTACCACCGTCCGGTACGTTACTACCACACTCGCCTGCGGCGCGGCCCCTCAGGCAGAAACGACACGCTGCTGATCCTTGGCGGCGAGGCGTTTGAACGTGAACGTCAGTTGCCGGAAGAGTCGCTGGCGCTCAGCCTGATGGGTACCAACGGCACGTTGCCACGCAAAGCGCTGCAAAGCATCCTGTTCGACAACCTGGTCAGCACCACCCAGACCCCGGTCACGGTACAGAACCTGTGTACCCCGAGCCAGCCCTGCTATCCGCCCAACCGTGACCGTTTTCACTGGAAGCTGTTAAGCCAGCTCGGCAGCAGTTTTCTGTGGATGATGGATAACGCTGATGTGTTGCGTAACACGCTGGCGCTTTACGACTGGACGGAAAACCTGGATAACCAGCGCCGACGTGAGGCGATCACCGAGGTGAAACACCACCGCTTGCAGTACTTCAAGCACGGGGGTTTGCAGCGTGGAGTGGACATTGAGGTCACCGTGGAGACGGACGGCTTCGCTGGGGAAGGCGATGTCTGGTTGTTTGGTTGCCTGCTGAACCGCTTTTTTGCGATCTATGCCGACATTCACCTGTTCAACCGTTTAACCCTGATACAGCACCCTTCGGGACACTGCCTTCGATGGAAAGAGAATCACAATCCACGTATACCCGGCTGAATGATCTGGTCGGTGAGCGTCTACCCTACATCGGTTTTTACCGTTTTTTGCAGTGGCTGGAGCAAACGCACCCGGAATACCCACCGCTGGGCAGTACCAGTGCCCTGCGCAACGACCCGGTTCGTCTGCGCCCACATCCGGGGATGGGTTTTCCGGCCAGCGAGTTCAAGGGGCTCGAACGGCATCCCGATGAGAACCCGGCGTCAGCCCCCACCCTTCGCACCACCTTTATGGGGTTGTACGGCGTCGATTCACCACTGCCGACCGGCTACATCGACGACATTGCCCAGCACCGCGAGGGACATGAAACGGTTGAGCATTTTCTCGATATTTTCAACCACCGTATTCTGACGCAGTTCTACCGTATCTGGCGCAAGCACAGCTACCCGGCCACTTTTGAACCGGGCGGCAGCGATAACATTTCCCAGAGCCTGTTGGGGTTAGTGGGGTTGGGCATTCCCGGCACGGCTGAACAGACTGACACCCCGCTGTCACGCTTTCTGGCCCTGCTGGGGATTATGCGCCAACCTGCACGCACGGCCGAAGGTCTCCAGGCGCTGGTGGGCATGGTAGCGCCGAACACCCAGGCTACCGTCATACCGTACTATCCACGACGGATTCCGGTTCCCAAACGCCGCCTTGGCGATGCCATTCGGCTGGGGGACCGCCCGGTCATCGGTGGTTTCGGCTATGACATCAACAGCACGGTGAAAATCGATCTGTTCACCGACGACAAGGCCGAGGCCACTGGCTGGCTCCCCCCAGCGCAGACGTTGTACCACGATCTGCTGACCCTGTTGCGGGTGTACCTCGGCTGGCGACTCGATGCGCATATCACCCTGACGCTCCCCCGCAGACTGTTGCCTGCACCTCGCCTGACCGCCCGGCACGGCGAGCACAGTGTCTATGCGGGTTACACTGCCGTCCTCGGCCACGATCCCAACCACCCGGTACCGGATAGGCCACCCACCCTCACGGTGTCGCTGGGCACCTATCAAGGCTTGGGCGCAAACCCGCTACACCGTGAAGTCATCGAGGTTGATGACTGACATTCAGAATCACACCACGATAACGATGAAAACACCATGATGAAAAACAGACTGATATCTACCCTGCTGCTGGCGTTGCTGCTCAGTGGCTGTGGCCTGACCCAGAGCGTGAGCGATGGCACCAAATCCGTTGCGAGATCCCTTTTCTATAAACAGGTGAAAACCCTGCATCTGGATTTTGTGGCCCGTGCCGAGTTAAACCCAGATGATGATGGCACCCCGCTGGCCACCAACGTGTGGGTGTACCAGCTTAAAGACAGCCAGGTGTTTGAAAAAGCGGATTACACCACGCTGCTGAGCAACGCCAGCAATGTGCTCAACACCTGTCTGCTGGCCGAGAAAGACGTGTGGATACGCCCTGGCAGCAATGTGTCGGTCACGGTGCCAATGGATGAGAGCGCGCAGTATGTGGCGATAGTGGCTCAGTTTCGCACGCCGGATAATCAGAAAGGCAGTTGGCGGATCGTCCTCACGCGCGATGAGCTAGACCCGGACAAGGCACGGGTGATTGAGTTTGTGCAGTCTGCGATGATACTGCAACCGGTGAAATAACCTACAGGTGAGGACAACAGCATGACCGGACAGACACGGGAATACGATGACTCCCTGACGATTTCTGTCTTCCCCCACCGAAAGGTGGGGTTTTTTTTGCCTTTCAATCACATCTTGCACCTGATAAAACAATGGGTAATTAATGAGCGATACCCTTTTATCCAGGATAAGCCGTTTAACGTTGAAGCGTGCTAATAATTGGGCGAAGTGATGGTGTGAACGGAATGTAATGCATTATCATGTGGTCTACATCAGCAAGATAGTCGGAACTTGCCTGACCTGAATCAATTCAGCAATGTGGAATTGTTATACTATTTTTAGTATAAGCCACAGGCGTCGCGTTAAGTGTAACCTGCAATATACCCGGCATAGTGTATTCTACATATTATATCTAAAGTTCAGAGGTAGTCATGATTAAGAAAATCGGTGTACTGACAAGCGGCGGTGATTCACCAGGCATGAATGCAGCGATCCGGGGCGTGGTACGTGCCGGTCTTTCCGAGGGATTGGAAGTTTACGGCGTCTATGACGGTTACCTCGGTTTGTTTCAGGATCGGATGAAAAAACTGGATCGTTATAGCGTGTCGGACATGATTAACCGTGGCGGTACCTTTCTCGGTTCAGCCCGCTTCCCGGAATTCCGTGAAGAGGGAACCCGGGCCATTGCCATCGAAAACATGAAGAAGCGTGGTCTGGACGCTCTGGTGGTGATCGGCGGCGACGGTTCCTACATGGGGGCCAAGCGTCTCACCGAAATGGGTTTTCCTTGTATCGGGTTACCCGGCACCATAGACAATGACGTGGCCGGCACCGATTATACCATCGGTTATTTTACTGCTCTGGAAACGGTGGTCGAGGCGATTGACCGCTTACGCGACACTTCTTCCTCACATCAGCGGATTTCCATTGTGGAAGTGATGGGACGTTACTGTGGCGACCTGACGCTGTCTGCTGCGATCGCCGGCGGTTGTGAATTTATCGTGATACCGGAAGTAGAATTTAAACCAGACGATCTGGTTTATGAAATTAAAGCCGGTATTGCTAAAGGTAAAAAACATGCCATCGTCGCGATTACCGAGCACATATGTAACGTCAGTGAATTAGCGTTATATATCGAAAAAGAGACCGGACGCGAGACCCGCGCTACCGTATTAGGCCATATTCAGCGTGGCGGTAGCCCGGTTGCCTATGATCGTATCTTGGCTTCGCGCATGGGTGCTTTCTCCATTGAACTGTTATTACAGGGTTACGGTGGGCGCTGTGTTGGCGTGCAAAATGAGCGGTTGGTTCACCACGATATCATCGATGCTATTGAAAACATGAAGCGGCCACTTAAGACTGACCTGCTGGAATGTGCCAAAAAACTGTATTGATAAACGCGATCGCACCTGGCCGGTTGATTTGCCGGCATTAAGGTGAGATCTCCCCGCGCGGATATGCCGTCGGCGCCAATGCCACGGCGTGTCTCTCATGCCCTGTCGCGACCAGAGCCTCAGCCCAGAGCCACTCGTGCTCATCTTTCCAACCTAAGTGCCTCGTGCCAACGCGTTATCTCTTTTGATTATATAAATTATTTTTTTATTCTTTAATCTGCGATCTAAAGTCTGACACTCTCTGGTGATACCTATTCTTTTATGAAAACTCTGGGGAGCGCAATGATGTCGACATGGCGGGCAGGTTTATTGCTGGTGTTATTATCAGGCAGTGCGATGGCACAGGACATTCAACTCTTGAATGTATCATACGATCCAACGCGCGAGTTGTATCAGGAATATAATGCCGCGTTCAGTCAATACTGGCAGGCCAAGACCGGCGATAAGGTCACCATCCGGCAATCCCATGGCGGTTCTGGCAAGCAGGCGTCGTCGGTGATTAACGGCATCGATGCGGATGTGGTCACGTTGGCATTGGCATATGACGTCGATGCGATTGCTGAGCGCGGTATTATTGCTAAAAACTGGATAACCCGTCTGCCAGACAACTCTGCGCCTTACACCTCCACCATTGTTTTTCTGGTACGCAAAGGTAATCCAAAACACATTCATGATTGGAATGATTTGATCAAACCGGGCATTTCGGTCATTACGCCCAATCCTAAAACCTCCGGCGGCGCGCGCTGGAATTATCTGGCGGCCTGGGGTTATGCCCTGCACCACAATAATAACGATCAAGCCAAAGCACAGGATTTTGTTAAATCCCTGTACCAGAATGTTGAGGTTCTCGACTCCGGCGCACGCGGTGCGACCAACACTTTTGTCGAGCGCGGTATCGGTGACGTATTGATTGCCTGGGAAAACGAAGCCTTGCTGGCGGTAAACACTGTGGGAAAAGGTCAGTTTGACGTCGTGGTACCCAGCGAATCCATTCTGGCGGAACCGACCGTATCGGTGGTCGATAAGATTGTCGATAAACGCGGAACCCGTGATGTTGCCACGCAATACCTGAAGTATTTGTATTCACCTCAAGGGCAGCGAATTGCTGCCAAGAACTACTATCGCCCGCGTGATCCGGTCATCGCTAAGGAATTTGCCAAAGAATTCCCGACGTTAAATTTGTTCACCCTCGCCGAAACCTTTGGTGATTGGCAGAAAGTGCAAAAAATCCATTTCTCCACCGGCGGCACCTTTGATCAGATTAATCAGCGCTAATGCGTGAACCGTGGCCGGAATAGATATTATCCCGGCCAGCCACCGTCTCTGGGCGACCTTGCCCCTATACGTCATCAATTCGTCGTCGTTATCATTCCGCCCATCGGCCTTGCGTATTGCCTAGGCCATATCCCGCCAACAGACTTTGCTCAGTTGCCAGCGAAACGTTTCGATGGTGATCACATTTTTACGCTCTGCCCGTTGTTAATTCCCTTGGTTTTGATTATTTTCATCACCAGCGAAACGTTTCGCTGGTAGGAGTCCATCATGAAAAAAGGGTTATTGTTGAACGCCGATATCTCCGCGCTCATTTCCCGCTTAGGGCATACCGATGAGATAGTGATTGCGGATGCCGGGCTGCCAATACCCGCAACCACCCAGCGCATCGATCTGGCGCTTACCCAGGGCTTACCGGCATTTTTGTCCGTGCTTGAGGTCGTCACCTGCGAAATGCAGGTTGAAAAAGCCATTATTGCGCAAGAGATGAAAACCAATAACCCACAGTTACACCACGCGTTACTGATGTTATTGAGCCAGCTAGGGCAGCGGCAGGGGAATACCATCGCCACAGAATATATCAGCCACCAGGCGTTTAAAACACGCACCGCGCTTAGCCGGGCGGTTATACGCACTGGGGAATGTTCCCCCTTTGCCAACGTTATTTTGTGTTCCGGCGTCACTTTCTGAGGCTTTTATGCAACCGTTACTGCAACTAACAGGCATTGATAAATCGTTTCCGGGGGTTAAGGCGCTTTCCGGCGCGGCGCTGACGGTATATCCCGGTCGTGTCATGGCCTTGGTAGGAGAAAATGGCGCCGGTAAATCGACCATGATGAAAGTCTTGACCGGGATTTACAGCAAAGATGCCGGTACACTTTTTTTTCGCGGCAACGACGTTACCTTCAGTGGGCCAAAGGCTTCCCAAGAAGCTGGCATCGGCATCATCCATCAAGAGCTGAACCTGATACCCCAACTGACTATCGCGGAAAATATCTTTCTTGGCCGCGAGTTTCTTAATCGTTTCGGCGGGATAGATTGGCCACAGATGTACCGTGAGGCCGACCGGTTACTGGCGCGCCTGAATTTACATTATGGTAGCCGTCGACTGGTGGGTGAACTGTCGATTGGCGATCAGCAAATGGTGGAAATCGCTAAGGTCATCAGCTTTAAATCCCAAGTCATTATCATGGATGAACCTACGGATGCCTTAACGGATACTGAAACCGCCTCGTTATTTAGTGTCATAAATGAGCTTAAGCAGCAGGGTTGCGGCATCGTTTATATCTCCCATCGGTTGAAAGAAATCTTTGAAATCTGCGACGACGTGACCGTCATGCGCGATGGTCAGTTTATCGCCGAGCGTCAGGTCAGTGAGTTACAGGAAGACGCGTTAATTGAAATGATGGTGGGGCGGCGTATTGAGGAACAATATCCTCGGGTCACGCTTACCCCGGGCGCGGAATGCCTGGTGGTCGATCATGTGTCCGGTCCCGGCGTGTTTGATGTCAGTTTCACCCTGCACCATAATGAAATCCTGGGTGTGGCCGGGTTAATGGGTGCTGGGCGCACTGAACTGATGAAAACACTCTATGGTGCGGCCAAACGGACCGGCGGCAGCGTGATGCTCGATGGGCGGGCTGTGATGGCCAAAACGCCGCAGGATGGGTTAGCCAATGGCATTGTTTATATTTCCGAGGATCGCAAGCGTGATGGTCTGATCCTCGGCATGTCGGTCAAGGAGAATATGACGTTGACCGCCTTGCGCTATTTTAGTCATCAGGCCGGTTGGCTAAAGCACACCGATGAGCAAGTGGCGGTGGGCGATTTTATCAATTTATTCCATATCAAAACCCCATCAATGAATCAGCCTATCGGCCTATTGTCAGGCGGTAACCAGCAAAAAGTGGCTATCGCTCGCGGTTTGATGACCCGGCCTAAAGTGCTGATCCTGGATGAACCGACCCGTGGCGTTGATGTGGGTGCCAAAAAAGAAATATACCAACTCATCAATCAGTTTAAGCAAGAAGGGCTCAGTATCATTTTGGTCTCATCCGAAATGCCCGAGGTTTTGGGTATGAGTGATCGGGTTATGGTAATGCATGAAGGGCGTTTAAGCGGCATCTTCCCCATAGAGCAAGCGACTCAGGAAGTGCTGATGGCTGCCGCTGTTGGCAAGCAATATCGATCTCAGCAGGAGAATCAGTGATGAATTCCCATACCCTCCCCGTTAAACGGCGGATCAGTAAAGCCTGGTTGTTAGAACAAAAATCATTGATCGCATTACTGGTGTTGATTGCCGTGGTCTCATCAATGAGTTCAAACTTTTTTAGCCTGAACAACGTATTCAATATTCTGCAACAGACGTCAGTGAACGCCATTATGGCGGTGGGCATGACATTGGTCATACTGACCGCCGGTATCGATCTTTCTGTGGGCTCGCTGTTGGCATTGACCGGTGCAGTTGCCGCGTCGGTGGTGGGTCTGGAAGTGAACGTCATGGTGGCGGTGGCGGCATCCTTGGCATTGGGGGCCGCAATCGGCGCCGTAACCGGGATTATCGTGGCCAAGGGTCGGGTGCAGGCGTTTATTGCCACCCTGGTCATGATGTTGCTATTGCGCGGAATTACCATGGTGTATACCAACGGCAGTCCGGTCAACACCGGTTTTACCGCCGTCGCGGACGCTTTTGGTTGGTTCGGTATCGGTCGGCCATTGGGCGTTCCTACGCCGATATGGATCATGGCTGTGGTGTTTATTGCGGCCTGGTACATGCTCAATCATACCCGCTTAGGTCGTTATATCTACGCCTTGGGGGGCAATGAGGCGGCTACCCGCCTATCGGGTATCAGTGTTGATCGGGTGAAAATCATTGTGTATTCACTGTGCGGGATGCTGGCGGCATTGGCAGGCGTTATCGAAGTCGCCCGCCTGTCGTCCGCACAGCCTACCGCCGGCACTGGCTATGAGTTGGATGCGATTGCTGCGGTGGTGTTGGGCGGTACCAGTCTCTCCGGCGGCAAAGGGCGCATTATGGGTACACTTGTTGGCGCGCTGATTTTGGGCTTTCTTAATAACGGACTGAATTTATTAAGCGTTTCTTCCTACTACCAGATGATAGTAAAAGCCGTGGTTATTTTGTTGGCGGTACTGGTAGATAACAAAAGCAGTAAATAACCTCTACTCGCAGGAATGATAAAGATGAAAATGAAAAAATTGGTCATGTTGATGTCTACCCTCGCGTTAAGCGCCACCTTAAGTGCCAACGCACTGGCAAAAGACAGTATCGCGCTGGTGGTCTCGACGCTAAATAACCCGTTCTTTGTTTCCATGAAAGACGGAGCACAGAAAGAAGCCAATAAGCTGGGTTACCAGCTGGTGGTCCTGGATTCACAAAACAATCCAGCCAAGGAGTTGGCGAACGTGCAGGATTTGACGGTTCGGGGCGTTAAGCTGATGCTGATCAATCCCAGCGATTCTGATGCGGTAGGTAACGCGGTGATGCTGGCCAATCAGGCGAAAATCCCGGTAATAACCCTGGATCGCAAGGCCAATAAAGGGGTAGTGGTGAGTCATATCGCCTCGGACAATCGGGTGGGCGGCAAGATGGCCGGTGATTTTATCGGCCAGAAACTGGGAAAAAATACCAAGGTCATCGAACTTGAAGGTATCGCCGGGACGTCCGTGGCGCGTGAACGCGGAGATGGTTTCAAGCAGGCGGCAGACCAGTATAAATTCACCATGCTGGCGAGCCAGCCCGCTGATTTTGACCGGACCAAGGGACTGAACGTGATGCAAAACCTGCTGACCGCGCATCCGGATGTGCAGGCGGTATTCGCACAAAACGATGAGATGGCGCTTGGTGCCATGCGCGCACTGCAAACGGTGAACAAAACCAATGTGCTGGTGGTGGGCTTTGATGGTACCGCTGATGGCATCAAGGCGGTACAGAGTGGCCGGCTTGCTGCTACCGTGGCTCAGCAGCCTGAGCAGATCGGGATTATCGGTGTTGAAACTGCCGATAAAATCCTAAAGGGTCAAAAGGTTGACGCGGTTATCCCTGTCGCCCTGAAATTGGTCACAAAATAACGTCGATCGAGATCGATAATTTGTCCATGCGTTATTTCCTGTTATCAGGCAATAACGCGTTTAATCAGGATAAAGGCGATGGGAATGAATAAGCTAGTGGTTCTTGGTAGTATCAATGCAGATCATATTCTCAACCTTGAACAATTCCCCCGCCCTGGCGAAACGCTGGTCGGCAAGCATTATCGGGTAGCGTTTGGCGGTAAAGGTGCCAATCAGGCGGTGGCGGCGGGGCGTAGTGGGGCAAATATCGACTTTATTGCCTGCGTGGGTGAAGATGATATCGGTGAGCGTATTCGTGTTCAGTTGCAATCAGACAATGTTAACATTAACGCCGTGCAACAGGCGGCGGGCACGACGACCGGCGTGGCGCTGATTTTTGTCAACGGCGACGGTGAAAATATGATCGGTATCGATCCTGGGGCTAACGCCGCGGTAACGCCGGATTATCTGGTGCGTTGCCAGCAATCGGTCATTGACGCTACCGCGCTGCTGATGCAGCTTGAGTCCCCCCTAGAGACTGTCATTGCCGCCGCGAAGTTGGCGCGGGATCATCAGACCCAGGTGATACTCAATCCAGCCCCGGCCCGGCAATTACCCGATGAATTACTGGCATTGGTGGATATCATCACGCCGAATGAAACCGAAGCGGAGCGCCTTACCGGCGTAAATATCAGTGATGATGCCGCTGCCGCACAGGCCGCACAGATACTGCACCAAAAAGGAATAACGACGGTCATTATTACCCTTGGTAGCCGTGGGGTATGGCTTAGCGAACGGGGCCACGGAAAACGGGTGCCGGGATTTAAGGTTAAGGCGGTTGACACTATCGCTGCCGGGGATACCTTCAATGGCGCGTTGATGACCGCGTTACTTGAGGGTAAGGATATGGATAATGCCGTTCAGTTCGCCCATGCGGCGGCGGCGATAGCCGTCACCCGTCCAGGTGCCCAGCCGTCGATTCCGTGGCGTGATGAAATTGATGCTTTTTTGCAGGGTTAGGAGCAGTTTTGGCCACCATGAAAGATGTCGCCCGCTTGGCGGGTGTTTCCACCTCAACAGTGTCGCACGTCATCAACAATAATCGTTTTGTTAGTGATACGGTGCGCGATAAAGTTCTGGCGGTGGTGGAACAGTTGAACTATGCTCCCTCGGCCCTTGCCCGTAGCCTGAAAATCAACCAAACCCATACCATTGGGATGTTGATCACCTCCAGTAATAATCCTTTTTATGCCGAAGTGGTCCATGGCGTAGAGCGCAGCTGTTATGAGCGTGGCTATAGCCTGATTTTGTGCAATACCGAGGAAGATGCCGACCGCATGAGCCGCAGCATGGAAACGTTGCTGCAAAAGCGTGTGGACGGTTTGCTCATCATGTGTACCGAAAATAACCAGCCTTCTCGTTTGGCGTTACGCCGCTATCCGTCATTACCCATTGTGATGATGGACTGGACACCGTTTGCCGATGCGCTGGACATCATTCAAGATAATTCATTGTTGGGCGGCTGCCTGGCCACCGAACATTTAATTTCCCGTGGTTACACCAAAATAGCCTGTATTGCCGGCCCGCAGAACAAAACTACCGCGCGCCATCGCCTGGAGGGTTTTCGTCTGGCCATGCAGCGCGCCGGTTTGGCTATTCCGGCCGGCTATGAGGTATTCAGTGATTTTGAATTTGGCAGCGGCGTCACCGCAATGCAGCAGTTATTAGCTTTGCCTCATCCGCCTCATGCGGTGTTCACTGGTAATGATGCTGCGGCGGTAGGTGTTTACCTGGCACTGTTTCAAAGTGGGCTATCGGTACCCAAGGATATGGCGGTGATCGGCTATGACGACATCGAACTGGCTAAATATCTTACGCCGCCGTTAACCACAATCAATCAGCCAAAGGACTCGTTGGGAGAGTTGGCTATCGATACGCTCATCTATCGGTTACAGCATCCCGATACCCAGCCACAGGTGCTGGTATTGACCCCTGAGCTGGTGGATCGCGCCTCGGTGGGTCGTTATGAGGGCGACTGATCGTCGGATAGGGAATCGCACAAAAAAAACCGGAAACCACAAGGTTTCCGGTCAGACTGCTGACAAACGTGCCCGCTAGCACGGCTTTGTCATCAAACTCACCGGAACCCCTGGGGTTTCCGGCATGTCTAGCCAGCTGATATCAGGCTTTTTGGGCTGCTGCCGCAGCTTTGACGATCACTGCGAAGGCATCGGCTTTTAGCGAAGCGCCACCCACCAGCGCGCCATCGATGTCCGGCTGGGTGAACAGTTCAGCTGCGTTGCTGGCATTAACCGAGCCACCGTACTGAATAATAACTTGTTCGGCAATGGCGGCGTCATGTTTGGCGATATGGCCGCGGATGAATTTATGCACCGCCTGGGCTTGGGCCGGCGTGGCGGATTTGCCGGTACCGATGGCCCAGATGGGTTCATAGGCGACGACGGTGTTTTCAAACGCTTTGGCGCCCATGGTATTTAATACCGCATCAAGCTGACGTGCGCATACGGCTTCGGTCTGGCCTGCGGCGTTTTCAGCTTCGCTTTCACCGATACACAGTACGGGGATCAGCCCAGCTTCTTTGAGTACGGCAAATTTCTCAGCGATAAACTCATCGCTTTCTTTATGATACGTACGACGCTCAGAGTGGCCGATGATAATATATTTCGCACCGATATCCTTAAGCATATTGGCGGAAACTTCACCAGTAAACGCACCGGACAGGTTGGTGTCCACGTTTTGGGCGCCCAGTGCCAACTGGCTGCCAGCCAGCGCGTGCTTGGCCTGGTCCAGATACATGACCGGCGGCGCGATAGCCACGCCACAGCCCACTACGCCGCTCAATTCACTGCGCAGTGCGGCGATCAAATCGTTAACTAAATGTTTGCTACCATTGAGTTTCCAGTTACCCATCACTAACGGATGTCGCATCTTATAATCTCCAATCAGGGAACGCGAAATAAAAAAATTGACCGTCTTTTCAGACAGTATGACCTGCTGTCAGTATAGAGAGAAAGCGCCTTGGTGGCTTTGTTTTTTGTCATAACCAGTGCCGATCAAGGTTCAGACATTGCCAACTTGATTGGCTCGACGGCAAAAGTGAGACTTTTATCACTGTTATCCGCGACGACGTAGCGGATCGCCCCCCCCAGGTACTGAAAAAACCGCGACCCCCGTCCTTTTGCCAGGAGATCGATGACCCGTGCCCGGCTTTGTTCCAGACCAAGCGTCGGTTCAAACTCACGCACTAGCGCTGCCATATAAGCGATGGCAACGGCGCGCGCCGCTTTTTCACCACTGCCTTCCACCGGCAGATAGGTTAACTGTAGGGTTTTTATTTTTCCGCTGCCCTTTTCCAGCGCGGTCGATGCGTAAAGAGTGTCATTTATTTTACTGGCGGCCCGGGTGAGATTTATCGTTTCGTCGTGGCTGTCGATGGAGCGGAACTCGCCGATGGGCAGTTGTGGATTGTGGCTATTGTATCTTTCACGAAATTTAACAATAGTCAGATCAAAGGTTGGCGCCCCTGCCACCAAGTAAGGTGCAGGGGAAGGCGGATTCGCTGGTGACACGGCTGCAGCAAAGGTGGAGAAGGTGCTGAGCAACGCAGTCGCTAAGAACACGTTTATCTTCACGGCCTGAGATGTCCTTGGGCGGAGGGTTCGGCTACGGTTCCGATGAGCGTTACCAATAATGTTCGCTGGTAATATGGCCTGGCTTGCGGCGCAAATGTTTACGCATTTCACGGGTTTCTTTTAATATTTGCTGAGTATCGCGTACCATTTGTGGGTTACCGCACAGCATAACATGGCAGGTCTGGGCATTTAACGGCAAACTCACCGCCGCTTCCAGCGAACCATCGGCAATCAGCGCCGGCACACGACCGCTTAGCGAGCCGGCAACCTCTTCGCGGCTTACCACGGTTTGTATATGAAGCTTGCCGTTATAGCGTTGCTGTAATTCAAGCATCAGCGGTAGGTAGCTGAGATCCCGTTCAAAACGCGCCGCGTGAACCAGTACAATATCTTTGAACCGATTCAGCCGCTCACCTTGTTGCAAAATCGACAAAAATGGACCCAAGGCGGTACCTGTCGCCAGCATCCACAACGTGTCGCATTCGGGGATCTCATCAAGCACAAAAAAGCCGGAGGCTTCTTTGGTTATCATCAATGTATCTCCCGGGGTCAATTCATGCAGCGGCGGGCTAAGCTTACCCTCGGGCACGGTAACCAGATAAAATTCAAGGTTGTCATTGCTCGGCGCGTTTACATATGAGTACGCCCGCTGCACGCGCTCGCCGTTAACTTCCAAACCCAGTTTGGCAAACTGCCCGGCGGTAAAAGAATCGACCGGTGCCTTGACGGTTAGACTGAATAAACTTTCAGTCCAGTGTTCCACATGTATGACTTTCCCGTTCACCCATTCGGCCATAACGATCTCTTCCCCCTAGTGCTTTCCAGCCGATACTTTGACCGGCAAATGATTCCCCACTCTGTCACAGCGGCTGATGATGGCAAAACCATTATCAGCTAAATCAACCAACGCTGCCAGTACGGGCAGCCGTCACCCCGACATCTTTCAGGCCGTAGGTGTGTGGGTTACGTTCGAACACAGTACACCCGTGTCATCGCCCGAACCAAGATTCACAGAATAAACGGATGCAAGGCTGGATCTTTTCGATCAAGATAATGGATGGCGGTGATGCGGCGGATGGTGCGGCTGTTACCACGGATCAGCAAGGTTTCCGTCGTGGCAATGTTTCCGTTACGGGTAATCCCATTGAGTAGGTCACCTTTGGTAATCCCGGTGGCGGAAAAAATGACGTTGTCGTTGCGGGCCATATCATCGAGCCGCAGTACGGTGTTGGCGGCAATGCCCATCGCGGCACAGCGGGCCAGTTCCTCAGCGCCAATGCGCCGATTATCTTCATTATCCCCTTTCACCTGGTCACGGGGTAATAACCGGCCTTGCATGTCACCGTCCATTGCCCTAATGACCGCCGCGGAAATCACGCCTTCCGGTGCGCCGCCGATGCCATACATAACATCAACCTCGTTATCCGGCATACAGGTCAAAATGGAGGCGGCTACATCACCATCGGGCACGGTAAACACGCGTACGCCCAGGCGTTGAAGTTCGGCGATGCAATCGTCATGACGAGGTTTGGCCAAGATGGCTACGGTAAGTTGCGTTAAGGGTTTATTGAGCCTGCGGGCAATGTTATGCAGATTCTCCGCCAGCGGCAGCGCGAGATCGATAGCACCTTTGGCGTCGGGGCCGACCACCAATTTTTCCATATACATATCAGGGGCATGCAGAAAAGCGCCTTTTTCACCGACCGCCAGGACCGCCAGGGCATTGGCTTGGCCCGCTGCCGTCATCCGTGTGCCTTCAATGGGATCAACTGCAATATCCACTGCATCGCCTTGGCCGGTACCTACCGCCTCGCCAATGTAGAGCATAGGCGCGTCGTCGATTTCGCCTTCACCAATGACAATACGACCGTCGATGCCTATCTGGTTAAGCATGATACGCATGGCCTGTACCGCGGCATTGTCGGCGGCGTTTTTATCACCGCGGCCAAGCCAGCTATATCCTGCCAGCGCGGCGGCTTCGGTAACCCGGGAGAACTCAATGGCTAATTCACGTTTCATGGCTAAACCTTGCGTTTTAACAGTAAGAGAAGTTTGCTGCAAAGTTTACCACAACCAACAACACTTCCGGACGGTAGGAACCGTCCGGAAGGTCTATCTCGTTGTTAAACCGGCTCAGGCCAACATTACTGGTCTGAGCGTTCTTCCCATGAACGAGCACGCTCAACTGCTTTCTGCCAGCCGCGATAACGAACATTGCGTTCCACCGTTTCAATGCTGGGCTTGAATTCACGTTCAATCACGGCTTTACTGCGAACTTCTTCCAGATCGGTCCAATAGCCTACCGCCAGGCCGGCCAGGTAAGCCGCTCCCAACGCGGTCACTTCCCTGACTAATGGACGTTCCACTCGGGTTCCCAAAATATCGGATTGGAATTGCATCAGGAAATTATTGGCCACCGCACCGCCGTCAACCCGTAAAGATTGTAACCTAGCACCAGAGTCTGCTTGCATGGCGTCCAGCAGATCGCGCGTCTGGAAGGCGATGGATTCAAGGGTGGCGCGAATAATATGGTTGGAGTTCACTCCGCGGGTCAGGCCGAAAATAGCACCACGCGCATAGGGGTCCCAATAGGGCGCGCCAAGGCCAGTGAACGCCGGCACCACATAGACTCCGTTGGTATCCTTGACTTTGCCGGCAAAATACTCGGAATCGTCGGCATCGCTGATCAATTTCATTTCGTCACGCAGCCATTGAATCGCCGCCCCGGCGACGAACACCGCACCTTCCAACGCATAATTCACCTCGCCACGTGGACCGCAGGCAATAGTGGTAAGCAGGCCGTGTTTTGATTGTACCGCCTCGGTGCCGGTATTCATCAACAGGAAGCAGCCGGTGCCATAGGTATTTTTGGCCATACCGGGCTGAACGCAGAGCTGGCCGTAAAGTGCTGCCTGCTGGTCACCGGCGATACCGGCGATCGGAATACGGGTACCACCCTTACCACCGATATTGGTCTCGCCGTAAATTTCCGATGAGGGGCGAACCGATGGCAACATGGACCGAGGCACACCTAAAATTTTCAGTAACTTATCGTCCCATTCCAGTTTATGGATATCAAACATCATGGTACGCGAGGCGTTGGTATAGTCGGTAACATGTACCCGGCCTTGAGTCATACGCCAAATAAGCCACGTATCAATGGTGCCGAAAAGCAGCTCACCACGCTCGGCTCGCTCTCTGGCACCCTCAACGTTATCCAGAATCCATTTAACTTTGGTACCCGAAAAATAGGGGTCGATAACCAGCCCAGTGGTCTGTCGGACATATTCTTCCAGTCCGTCCTCTTTGAGCCTTTCACACATGTCCGACGTGCGACGGCACTGCCAGACGATGGCATTATAAACCGGTTTTCCGGTCTCTTTGTCCCATACCACCGCAGTTTCGCGCTGGTTGGTAATCCCGATGCCGGCAATTTGGTCTGAGCGGATATCGGCTTTGGCCAACGCTTCTACCAGCGTTGAGCTTTGCGAAGCCCAAATCTCCATCGGGTCATGCTCTACCCAGCCTGGTTTGGGGTAGATTTGGGTAAATTCACGCTGGGAAACGCTAATAATATTGGCGTCATGATCCATGACGATAGCCCGCGAGCTGGTGGTTCCCTGGTCCAGAGCCACAATGTATTTTTTTTCTGATGACATAATATTATCCTGAAAAAGTTGTAGGTTACACGATGAGAATTAAGCCTTGTGTTCAGATTCGGCCCGATGGGTCTCTTCCATACCGTCTTCCAGTACATCGGATGGCAGGTAAGGAGAAATAAGCGCCCGATAGATGTAGGCACCCAAACAGCCTCCGACCACAGGCGCAATCAAAGGCACCAGGAAATAAGGAATTTCACGGCCGCCGGTAAACGCGACTTTGCCCCAGCCAGCCAGGAAAGCGAAAACTTTCGGGCCGAAGTCTCGTGCGGGGTTAAGGGCGAAGCCGGTTAACGGTCCCATGGATGCGCCGATTACCGCGATCAGTATGCCGATCAGCAGCGGTGCCAAAGGACCTCTGGGGATACCGTTACCATCATCAGTCAGGGCCAAAATCAGGCATAACAAGATGGCGGCAATGGTTGTTTCCACAAAAAATGCCTGTAAAACGGAGATATGCGGATTCGGATAGGTAGAGAATATCCCCGCCAATTGCAGGCTTTCCACACTGCCACGAACCATGTGGCTGGCCTGTTCGACGTCAATAAACAGATTATAGTACAAGGCATAGACCAGGGCGGCGGCGCAAAACGCGCCTAACATCTGGGCGATAATATAGGGTATGACTTTGTGGCGTTCAAAACTGGCGAACAGCCACAGAGCGATTGAAACGGCAGGATTGAGGTGGGCACCGGAAACGGCGGCGGTGAGGTAAATCGCCATCGCGACGCCCAGGCCCCAAATGATACTGATTTCCCATTGGCCAAAGCTTGCCCCTGCCAATTTCAGTGCGGCGACACAGCCCGCACCGAAAAAAATCAGCAGACCGGTACCAAGGAACTCAGCTATGCATTGGCCTTTTAACGTTGGTTTCTTTTGTTGGCTCATAATTTTTTCCTGCTGGCGGAATGTGAGGTTATGTCAGATGTAACGTCCGCTTACCGAAACATATCTAACCGATATAATAATGTAGGTATGTTGTTAATTTATCGTTAACGAGCAAAAACGAGAAATATCGAAATCAAATTGTGTGCACTTCGTCATAAAAATGAGCGAATACGCTTATTCTAGGACGATAAACGGTCTCAGTCTGTGCTCTGGTTATCATGATTCGTTAACAATTATTGTTAATCCACACTATTTACACCGGCATCGAAAACAAAACTTTACGCTGCGCCATGACGTGATAGCGTACAATAACCACCTCATTCGACCCTTTGGGCGATTGCGGCTGGACACTCGGGGATAGGCTACTTAAAATCCATCCTCGGGCTAGATATCCACGGTATTTGTCACATGCATGGCAGATTGCGTAGGGCGCGAATGATGTATACCCAATAGATTTTCATTGCAGGAAGGCGGCAAGCGGGAGAACGGAGATGAACTTACTTCAGTAAGTGAGTCGTGTTCGAGCCTAGCCAAGGTCCCGGCAAATCGAAAAATGGCGGGTATTGCTCACATTCACAATGACACCTTGTAGGCTTAAGGGGGCTGAAATGGCTTTTGAAGTATTTGAGAAATTGGAAGCGAAAGTACAACAGGCAATTGATACGATAACGCTTTTGCAAATGGAAATTGAAGAATTGAAAGAGAAGAACAACGGCCTAGCCCAAGAGCTTCAGCAAGCAAACAGTAATCGTGAAACCCTGGTTAACGAAAATGAGCAGTTGAAGCAAGAGCAGGGTGTATGGCAGGAGCGTTTACACGCATTACTTAGCAAGATGGAAGAAGTCTAATACCCATTCAGGTCTACCATGCACGCAACGAACCCATGGGGCAATGTTAGATCGCCCCGTGGGTTCCGTTGATGAATTATTCCAAATCGAGCGGCTCTTCGGATAGAATAATCCCGGTATTGTCAGCGTAAAGATGGTCACCGGAGAAAAAGGTCACTCCGCCAAAGTTGACCCGAATATCGCTTTCGCCAATACCTTCACTCGCTGCGCCGGCCGGTGTGGCGGCCATGGCTTGGATGCCTAAATCTAGCTCTTCCAGGTCGTCTACCTGGCGTACCGCGCCGTAGACTACAATCCCTTCCCACTCATTTTGCGCGGCCAAGGCACCCAGCTCGGCGTTGATCAGCGCGCGTCGAACCGAACCACCGCCGTCAATCACTAGCACCCGGCCAAGCCCGTTCTCCTCGAGTAAGTCGTAAAGCAAACCATTATCCTCGAAGCATTTCACGGTAATGATCTGCCCGCCAAATGATGTCCTCCCGCCAAAATTGCTAAAGAGAGGCTCAACAACATTCACGTCTTCATGATAAATGTCGCACAGTTCTGAGGTATCGTATTTCATAGGATTTACGTCGGTTTGCCGCTGGAAATCGGAGTATATCGCGTTCTTGCATCAGTTGCCAAAATCATCAATTGTTAACTTGATGCGCATCAGAAAACCAGACGCGAGAAATCAGCTAAAGAGCAGGCCTACAGCAAACAAAATATTAACCAGAAGCGCGCATTTTACGGTTTTTTCCAGCATGGGTCGAATGCCTGATGGATTGGTCTCATGCAGGACAAAACGCGCTTGCATATAGAGTGCGGGTACGGCCAGCATAAACAACCAACCGACCAGATTGCGTCGCTCAAGCAAGGTGAATAGCGCCAGGCAGATCACCGCGCCCAAGAGCAAAAAAGCATGGTAATATCGCGCCCACTCTGGTCCGAGTCTGACCGCCAACGTATTTTTGCCATTTTGACGATCGGTTTCAATATCGCGCAGATTGTTGATATTCAGTACCGCAGCGGCCAGAAGTCCGCACGCACTCGCCGGTAGCATAACCATGAGCTGGAAGGCCCCAGTCTGTAAATAATAACTGCCGCCAACGCTGAGCCAGCCAAAAAAGACCAGCACCGACAGATCGCCGAGCCCCATATAACCGTAAGGCCGAGTCCCCATGGTGTAGGTGATGGCAGCGATAATCGATAGTACTCCCAGCACCAGAAACCCGAGTATATCCGTTGGTTTTTCGCAGGCGAGGGCGATGAGCGCAGCACCGGATAGCAGCGATAGGCTAATGGCGATAATCAGTGCAAACTTCATTTTTTCGCGGGAAATTATGCCCAACTGCATGCCACGCAATGGCCCGATACGCCCCTGTTCGTCACTGCCCTTGACGGCATCGCCATAATCATTGGCCAAATTAGAGAGAATTTGCAACAGGGCGGCAGTGAGTAGCGCCAGCAGAGCGACGCCGGGTTTGAAGTGTCCTTGCCAACCGGCTATCGCCGAACCGGTGACAATGGAGGCTAGGGCCAGCGGCAACGTGCGTAGACGTAGGCTAATCATCCAGGCTTTAGTCGGACTGAGGGTAGCGGTTTCACTCATAATTGATAAATCTATTCATCTATACCCGGTTTAGGTAAAAAAAAGGAGGCCGGAGCCCCCCATTTCGGATGTCGCTTATCCCAGTATCGACTACAGGATAAATCGGCTCAAATCTTCATCAGATACTAACTCATCCAGATGACTACGAACATAATCTGCATCAATTGAGATAGTTTTACCATCCCATTCACTGGCATCGTAGGAAATATCTTCCATAAGACGCTCCAAAACCGTATGTAAGCGGCGAGCACCAATGTTTTCGGTGCGCTCGTTAACCTGCCAGGCCGCCTCCGCGATCCGGCGGATACCCTCGGTGGTGAACTCGATATTGACACCCTCGGTGGCCATCAGCGCTTTATACTGAATAGTCAGCGAAGCGCTGGGTTCGGTCAGGATACGTTCGAAGTCATCGGTGGTGAGGGCCTGAAGCTCGACACGAATCGGTAAACGCCCTTGCAATTCCGGGATCAGGTCGGAGGGTTTGGACACCTGAAACGCGCCGGAAGCAATAAACAGGATATGGTCGGTTTTAACCATGCCGTGCTTAGTCGAGACGGTACAACCTTCCACCAATGGCAGCAAATCCCGCTGCACCCCTTCCCGGGAGACATCAGGTCCGGAGGTTTCGCCACGTTTACATATTTTGTCGATCTCATCGATAAAAACAATACCGTGTTGTTCAACGGCTTCGATGGCCAGTTCCTTTAGCTCTTCCGGATTCACCAGTTTGGCGGCTTCTTCTTCCACCAGCAGCTTCAGCGCTTCCTTGATCTTTATTTTACGTGGGTTTTGTTTTTGGCCAGCCAGGTTTTTAAACATGGATTGCAGTTGGTTGGTCATTTCCTCCATGCCGGGAGGCGCCATGATTTCAACCCCCATTGGTGTGGCGGCCAAATTAATCTCAATTTCCTTATCGTCCAACTGACCTTCCCGCAGCTTTTTACGGAAAGTCTGGCGTGCAGCTGAAGGTTCAACGGGTTCCTCTGGCTGGCCCCAGTTGTTTTTGGCTGGCGGAATCAGTACATCGAGCACCCGTTCTTCCGCTAACTCTTCAGCACGCTGGCGGTTTTTATCCATCGACTGCAAGCGAACTATTTTTATCGCCGCATCGGTCAGATCACGGATGATGGAGTCCACTTCCTTGCCGACATATCCCACTTCGGTGAATTTTGTCGCTTCAACTTTGATGAAAGGTGCGTTGGCCAATTTTGCCAGGCGCCGGGCGATTTCGGTTTTACCGACGCCGGTCGGCCCAATCATCAGAATATTTTTAGGCGTCACTTCGTGGCGCAGTGTCTCGTTGAGCTGCATGCGACGCCAACGATTACGCAGCGCGATAGCCACGGCGCGCTTCGCATTGTGTTGCCCGATAATATAGTCGTCGAGTTCGCTAACGATTTCGCGTGGGGTCATTTCAGACATATTTAGGCGTCCTTACGCTTCGTAATTCAATTCTTTGATAGTATGGAAATGGTTGGTGTAAATGCAAATATCCGCCGCAATTTCCAACGATTTCGCCACGATTTCCCGTGCGCTAAACTCGGTGTTTTCCAATAGCGCCCGCGCAGCGGATTGGGCGTACGGCCCCCCGGAGCCAATGGCAATCAGATCGTTTTCCGGCTGGATTACATCGCCATTACCCGTGATGATCAGTGATGCGGTTTCATCCGCCACCGCCAGCAACGCTTCCAATTTACGCAGCATACGATCGGTGCGCCAGTCCTTGGCCAATTCAACAGCCGCTTTTTTTAGATGTCCCTGATGCATCTCCAATTTACGCTCAAATAATTCAAATAGCGTAAATGCGTCAGCGGTACCACCGGCAAAACCTGCGATAACTTTGTCTTGATACAGGCTACGCACTTTTTGCACGTTGCCCTTCATAATGGTGTTACCCAGAGTGGCCTGTCCATCACCGCCAATGACTACATGGCCATTGCGGCGTACGCTTACGATTGTTGTCACGAGCAACCCTCCGGTAGACAAATAAGAAGCGCCCCATCACAAGTATGGGGCATATTGAATTAATAAATGGGGCGAGGGTGGAGGTTTTTCAACCCCCGGAAGCGATAGGGATACAATTTGATACCCCCGCGCCTTTCAGATTTTGCAGCGATTTGTCCGCGCTGGCACGCACAGCGTAAGAGCCGACCATCACGCGATTCCAGCCGCCGCTGGTGGCGATTCGGCTTTCAATGCCGCCAAAAGCCAGCCGAGCGCGCACGGACTCCGCCTGATCTATGGATTTAAACGAACCACATTGTATCGCCCAGTGTTGGGATTTTTCTTTATCCGTCTTGGATTCGGTTTTAGGTTCGGCGTGCGCCTGTGCTTTCGCCGGTGCTGTCGGCTGTATCGTTGTAACCGGTGCCTGACGCGGCTGTTGCTGAACCTGTTGGGTGGCTGGTGCCTGACGCGGCTGTTGCTGAACCTGTTGGGTGGCTGGTACCTGGCGCGGCTGTTGCTGAACCTGTTGAGTGGCTGGTGCATGGTGCGGCGGCGGCTGGACGGTCGGTGCCTGGCGTACTGCAGGCGCGGAGAATACCGGACGTGGTGTCACTGGCGCCGCGGTTGCTTGACGTGATTGTGTCACCGGTAGCGTATTTTGCTGATGGGCATGGTTGGCGACCGAGCTTTTCACCTGATCGTTATAAGGTACCTCATTGAGGTGTATCGGTTGCTGGCGCATATCCGCCTGCATTTGTTCAAGCAATTGACGCTGCTCATCCGTTAATTGGGCTGGGGTTTGTACTTCGCCGCCTGCGGTGGGTTCCGTAGGGCTTTGCACACCAATCTGACGATTCTCCAGTTCTTTAATATAACGCCAGCGTTCTTCCGGTTTTGGCGGCAGTCCATTAGTCGTGTGGCTACCATGACTTGGCAGGATCACCGCTTCTTCCGATTTATTGTGGGCGATAAAATAGAGACCGCCAATAAAGGTAATCAATACCGCAACCGCCAATGCAATCATGGTTTTTGATATACCGGAAGACGTGCGTTTTTTTCGACTGTTGGTTTTTTTGCGCCGGGTGCTTGTCTTGCCTCGGCCTACATAGTCTCTTTGTGCCACTATCGTTTCGCTAAGTTTGAGAAAGTAATCAGCCAGTCATGTTACTGAAGGCAATGATATTTGACTAGCGCATACAATCCTAAAGCGCATCATCCCCATTATATTTCGAGCCGCAGGGGCGTTGGCTACGCGCGTTCACCCGAATCACTTACTAGAGTAAGCTCATCGGGGTTCTCTTGCTTGCCGCCTACCTGCGGCCCGAAATCTATTGGGTCTACCCGTCATATTTCGAGTCGCAGGGGCGTTGGCTACGCGCGTTCACCCGAATCACTTACTAGAGTAAGCTCATCGGGGTTCTCTTGCTTGCCGCCTACCTGCGGCCCGAAATCTATTGGGTATAGGTTTTTATAGGGGGAATAGAGGTACTGCCCCGGACAATCAATTTACTTTCCAATAATAAAGAGGTGCTGCCCACGACCTGCTGTCTAACCTGCCGTAACAGTAATAACAAGGCTTCGCGTCCAAGTTGATAACTTGGCTGCGCCACGGTAGTCAGCGGTGGATCGCAAAAATGCGCGAACGCAATATCATCAAAGCCAACCAGAGAAATATCCGCCGGTACGCCCAAGCCGTTTTTTCTGGCCTGAGAGAGGGCACCAAAGGCTATGATATCATTGTGACAGAAGATAGCAGTCGGCGGACAGGCGCGCGAAATTAATGCGTTAAGCCCTGCAGCACCGGTCTGGAAAGAGGCTTTACCCCGGAACACCAGTTGCTCGTCCGGTGCAATCCCATGGCGACTAATGGCTTGAATATACCCCTGTAGACGATATTGGCAAAGCATCTGATGCGCCGGCCCACTAATAAAGCCAATACGGCGATGGCCCAGCCCGACCAAATAGTCCACCGCATCATAGGCGGCAGTGAGGTTGTCGATATGCACCGTGGGTAACTGTAGCTCGGGGACAAATTCATTGATCATCACCATCGGCGGTAAGTTCTGTTGTTCGGTTTTATCAATATTGAACGGAGGATCAGAGCCAAGCAGCAGTACACCATCTATCTGTCGTGCACCGAACAGTTCACAAAAGCTTTTTTTAGCGGACAACTGATGGGCATAGTCGATAACCAGTACCAAATAGCCTTGTTCATCGGCGGTTTCCTCTATGCCGCGCAGTATACCGGAAAAAAAAGGATCACCAATATCCGGCACTGCGGCCAACAGAGTATGAGTGTCGTGACGTTTTGATTGACGGCCTATGGTCTGCGCACAATAACCGACGAGGTGAACGGCACGCTGGACTTTTTGCCGGGTCAGGGCGGAAACTTTTTCCGGATTCATTAATGCACGAGATACCGTTGCGGTTGATACGCCAGCTTTATCCGCCACATCTTTCATTGTTGCCACGACCGCAGCTTTTTTCTGTTCCACTTTTTCTCCTGGCGTCAGGGCAATACTGACAAAATCGCACTTTCCCTAAGGTCACAGCCCAGGTTGCTAAACGGGTGTCGTCAACGAATGACGTTTCAACCCCCGAGTCAGCCATTTTCAGGTTCCATCGTGACGGCTCCCGCACTGTGAATCACCTTGCCCATTACTGTAGCGACCTTGCCGGTGGTCTTATACTACATTTGGCCATGTTCGGGATGACGAGCGCAAAACAGGCGGAGATAAAGCCATAATCAGATATCGGTGGGATCCACATCGAGTGACCATTTCACTTTTCGCGCCTGGGTCAGCGTGCCCACCAGCGGTAAACTCGCGGCAACCAAGCGTTGTAACTGTCCACGGGAAGGATGCTGAATGAGCAGTTGCCAGCGAAAACGGCCGCCGCGCTTAGGTTGCAATGCCGGGATGGGCCCCATCAACCATGTTGCCTCGTCGCGCAGCGGGCTGGCATCCAATAGCTGGCGCAAACGCTCTAAAAATTGCATCGCCTGCTGATTATCATGATCTTCTGCACGAAACAGGATATGGCTGGTAAACGGCGGTAACGATACCGCTTGGCGTTCGGCGAGGGCCTGCTGAGCAAATGCCATATAGCCTTCGTGCAACAAAATCTGCAGTAAGGGGTGATCCGGATGATGAGTTTGCAACATCACCTCTCCCTGCTTGCCGGCGCGGCCGGAACGGCCGGAGACTTGGGTATATAATTGAGCAAAGCGTTCTGCGGAGCGAAAATCGGCGGAAAAAAGGGCACCATCGACATCCAAGAGTGAAACCAATGTGACATCAGGGAAATGATGTCCTTTGGCCAGCATTTGCGTGCCGACCAGAATACGCGCGCCGCCCTTATTTATTTGAGCCAGGTGATGTTCCAGGGCGCCTTTTCTCGCGGTAGTATCCCGATCGATGCGGGTGATGGGGATATCGGGAAACAGCGTTGTCAGCGTCTCCTCCAACTGCTCGGTACCCAGACCCACAGGCACCAGTTGGGTTGACCCACATTGCGGACATTGGTTAGGTATGGGTCGTTGGCTATCACAATGGTGACAGCGCATCAGCCGCTGCTGCTGGTGGATGGTATAAAAATGGTCGCAACGCGGGCATTCGGCTATCCAGCCGCATTCATGGCAAAGTAACGCCGGCGCAAATCCTCGCCGGTTGAGAAACAACATAACCTGGTTGCCGGCGTTAAGATGGGTCCGCATTTTTTTCAGCAGCGGTTGGGACATACCATTGGTGAGTGCCAAGCCTTTTAGGTCCTGTAGCTGCTGCGTCGCCGGCCGGGCGTTGCCCGCACGTTTACCCAGCGTAAGATTGCGGTATTTTTTCTGCGCGACGTTATAAAGCGTTTCCAGTGCAGGGGTCGCCGATCCCAGCACTATGGGTATATTTTCCTCCCTGGCACGGAATACCGCCAGGTCCCGAGCATGATAACGCCAGCCCTCATGTTGCTTGTAAGAGCTATCATGCTCTTCGTCTATGATGATGATCCCCAGTCGGGCAAAGGGTGTGAACAATGCCGAACGGGTGCCGATGACAATGGCCACCTCGCCGCTACGCGCTTTTAGCCAAACCGCCAATCGTTCGCTATCGTTAAGGCCGGAGTGCAGTACCTCTATTGGCGCGTGAAAACGTTCGCGAAAGCGGGCAATGGTCTGTGGTGTGAGACCGATTTCCGGTACCAGAACCAGCGCTTGCTTGCCCTTTGCCAGGATGTTTTCCAGTGCTGTCAGATACACTTCTGTTTTGCCCGAACCGGTAACGCCGGCCAACAGCCAAGCGGTAAACTGCTCCTCCTCACTGTGTATGGCGCCTACGGCAGTGGCTTGTTCCGTGTTTAAACGTAACCTTTCGCCTTCTACCCGATAGCTCTCACGCCAATCATGACCGGCCGGCTGGCTGGAACGCAACTCGGTCAACCCTTTGGCACGCAGTGCCTGTAGCGCAGTTTCTGTCAGCATATGCTCGACGACCTGATGGCGGTAGAGCGGCCCCTGCAGCAAGGCGGCCAAGGCTTGTTGTTGTTTTGGTGCGCGCTTAAGGGTATCGAGTGCCGTAACCCGTCCAAGCTCGGTGGCGAACCATTGCCACAGTGGCGTCATCTCGGCGGCCTTGCCCTGGCGGATTAATACCGGTAGTGCATGGAACAGCACTTCACCCACTGGATAATGGTAATAACCGATAGCCCAATTCAGGATACGCCATAGGCTGTCCGGAAATAGTGAGTGCCCGTCAATCACCTCGGCGACGGTTTTGAGCTTATCCGGCGAGAGTTCGCTTTGCGCGCTGATACCGGTAACGATGCCAATGGCATGGCGCTGGCCGAACGGCACGCGAACCCTCCCGCCTACCGCGGGCTGCATATGTTCGGGCAACAGATAGTCGAACGTCCGTGCCAAGGGCACCGGTAGCGCAACGTGAACAACAGGCATTGGAGCATCCAGAATGAAAAAATTGCGCTGATAGTGTACACTGTGCCGCTATCTTTGCACGGATGTGTTTGCAAAGACGGGTGGCATTCTGTATGATTCGCCGCCTTTGATGTAATTCGATATCAAAGAAATATAACTCCCTTCGCGTGGTGTCCGGCGGAAGAAGACTGGATAGCGACGCGGCCTTACGACGAGGTTTTCCATGAAAAAAGATATCCATCCGAAATACGTAGAAATTACTGCGACCTGTTCTTGCGGTAATATTATCAAGACCCACTCAACGCTGGGCCACGACATAAATCTGGACGTTTGCGGCGCATGCCACCCGTTCTATACTGGTAAACAGCGTGTTGCTGACACCGGCGGACGTGTGGATCGCTTTAACAAACGTTTCAGTATTCCAAGTGCTAAAAAATAATTGTCCTGCCGATGAAATAAAGGGCGCCGTTGGCGCCCTTTATCATTTCTACGCGTTATCCTTCTGACCGGCGCGTTTCTTTAAGCCAACGCCACATCACCCAGACCTAATATTCCCAGGTATCCGGGTTTATGCCCATCTCACGCATCATTTCCTTAGCGACTTCCGGAATTTCATCGCTGCGCTCTTTACGAAGATCATTATCATCGGGAAGCGGCTGGCCGGTAAAAGCATGCAAGAAGGCTTCGCAAAGCAGCTCGCTGTTGGTGGCATGGCGCAAATTATTAACCTGCCGCCGGGTTCTTTCATCGGTAAGGATCTTCAGAACCTTTAGCGGAATGGATACCGTAATTTTTTTAACCTGCTCACTTTTTTTACCGTGTTCAGCATAAGGGCTGACATATTCACCTTTCCATTCCGCCATGGGATACCTTAATCTCTCATTAAATGAATATACCCGTCATCTTTCAAGCTGCAGGTGCGTTGGCTACACTCGTTCACCCGAATCACTTACTTGAGTAAGCTCATCGGGGTTCATTCGCTTGCCGCCTTCCTGCAACTCGAAAGCTATAGGGTCATACCCGTCATCTTTCAAGCTGCAGGCGCGTTGGCTACACTCGTTCACCCGAATCACTTACTGGAGTAAGCTCATCGGGGTTCATTCGCTTGCCGCCTTCCTGCAACTCGAAAGCTATAGGGCTATACCCGTCATCTTTCAAGCTGCAGGCGCGTTGGCTACACTCGTTCACCCGAATCACTTTTTTGAGTAAGCTCCGCGTTCTTTTCTTGCCGCCTTAGCGCAACTCGACATCTACCGGATATATAATATGTTCAAACAGGCTGATTATGCCGTAACGACACCGTTCTCTCTACCTCCAGCCGGTTTATTTGGGGTATAAGCTTTTCGTATTGCCCCACTCTCGACCAAACCAACCGACAAGGGTAAAAGGAAGTTAGATTTTAACACTTAAAACCCGCATAATTTTAACTGTTATTAAAGCATTGCTCAATCTATACGCAAAGAAGTTTAGATGTCCAGATGTATTGACGTCTATCGTTGGGCGGTTTACTCTTTCACCTCCACTTTTCACAAACAGTCAGGATGCGGATACATGACGCGCAAGCAGGCCACTATTGCAGTTCGCAGCGGGTTAAATGGTGATGAACAGTTCGGCTGTGTCGTTCCCCCAATCTCGCTTTCCAGTACGTATAATTTTACCGAATTTAACCAGCCGCGCGCCCATGACTACTCGCGACGCGGAAACCCGACTCGTGATGTTGTGCAGCGGGCTCTGGCAGAGCTGGAAGGTGGTGCGGGCGCAGTGATGACCAGTAGTGGCATGTCGGCAATCCATCTTGTCTGTACGGTCTTTTTACAGCCGGGTGACCTGTTGGTTGCGCCTCATGACTGTTACGGCGGAAGTTATCGTCTATTCGATAGTCTCAGTAAACGTGGCGCATATCGGGTTATTTTTGTTGATCAGGGCGATGCATGTGCATTAAGCGCGGCGTTGGCTGAAAAACCGAAATTAGTGCTGATTGAAACTCCCAGCAATCCACTGTTGAGAGTCGTAGATATCGCAGCCATTTGCCGTGAAGCCCACCAAACGGGCGCCATTTGCGTGGTGGACAACACCTTTATGAGTCCGGCGCTTCAGCAACCCCTGCTCTTAGGTGCCGATATCGTGGTGCACTCCTGTACCAAATACCTTAACGGCCATTCAGATGTGGTGGCCGGTACGGCAATTGCCAAGGATGCCGCCGTGGCTACAGAGCTTGCCTGGTGGGCGAATAATATCGGCGTCACCGGCGCGGCCTTTGATAGTTACCTGTTGTTGCGTGGTATCCGTACTCTGGCTCCCCGTATTCGTCAGCAGCAAAGCAACGCACTGGAAATAGTGAAGTATCTACAACAGCAACCGCTAGTGAAAAAACTGTATTATCCCGGATTGCCCGAGAACCCTGGCCATGAGATTGCCTGTCGGCAGCAAAAGGGGTTTGGCGCCATGCTAAGTTTTGAACTCAATGGTGATGAGCCGCAGTTACGGCGTTTTCTTTCCCACCTGGAGTTATTTACCCTGGCTGAATCTCTTGGCGGGGTAGAAAGTCTGATCTCGCATGCGGCTACCATGACCCACGCCGGCATGGCACCAGAGGCGCGCGTCGCTGCCGGTATCTCCGAGACGTTGTTGCGTGTATCGGTGGGAATTGAGGATAGCGAAGATTTAATCGACGATCTGGAACACGCTTTCCAGGCGGCGGCAAAGAGGTAGTCATGAGTGCTTTAGGAACAACAGTGCGCCCGGCCGGTAGGCAACTACATAAATTCGGCGGCAGCAGTTTGGCTGATGTGAAATGTTATCAACGGGTGGCGGGGATCATGGCTGAGTACAGCCAGCCCGGCGATTTAATGGTGGTTTCAGCCGCCGGTTCTACCACCAATCAGCTTATCAGCTGGTTAAAACTCAGCCAGACCGATCGCCTTTCCGCACATCAGGTGCAGCAAGCCTTGCGCCGTTACCAGCAGCAGTTGTTTTCTGGTTTACTGGCGCCGGAGTTGGCCGAGTTGATGATGGTGGAATTTATTAGCGATTTGGAACGACTCGCGGTACTGCTTGACGGCCCCATGTCTGATGCCGTGTATGCGCAGGTGGTCGGCCATGGGGAAATATGGTCGGCACGCTTGATGGCTGCACTGCTTCGCAGCCGGGATCTCGACGCAATCTGGCTTGATGCCCGGGATTTTCTCCGGGCGGAATATGCAGCCCAGCCGCAGGTTGACGAAGCGCTATCCTGGCCGTTATTACAAGGAATTTTGGCCAAATATCCCGATAAATACCTGGTGGTTACCGGTTTTATCTGCCGCAACCAGGCGGGAGAGACCGTATTGCTGGGGCGTAACGGCAGCGATTATTCCGCTACGCAAATTGGTGCTTTGGCCGGCGTGTCGCGAGTGACCATATGGAGTGATGTCGCGGGCGTTTACAGCGCCGACCCTCGCAAAGTGAAAGATGCCTGCCTGTTACCCTTGCTACGCCTCGATGAAGCCAGTGAACTGGCGCGCCTGGCAGCGCCGGTATTGCACACCCGCACGCTACAGCCGGTTTCCGGCAGTGATATCGACTTGCTCTTGCGTTGCAGTTACCAACCTGAGCAGGGTTCTACCCGGATCGAACGGGTGCTGGCGTCCGGTACCGGCGCTAAAATTGTCACCAGCCACGATGATGTCTGTTTGATAGAGCTGACCGTCGAAGCGTCGCACGATTTTAGCCAGGTACAAAAAGACATGGATCTGGCACTAAAACGCGCACAAATCAAGCCCCTGGCGGTAGGGATTCATCGGGACCGGCGCCTGTTGCAACTGTGCTATACCTCAGAAGTGGTTAACAGCGTTTTCCAAACGCTCCAGCAGTCAGCACTGCCCGGCCAGCTTCGCTTACGTGAAGGTTTGGTTTTAGTGGCCATGGTAGGCGCGGGTGTGACCAAAAATCCGCTGCATTGTCATCGCTTTTATCAGCAATTGAAGTACCAGCCGGTGGAGTTTTTTTGGCAGGCGGAAGACGGCATTAGTCTGGTGGCGGTGTTGCGCGTTGGACCCACAGAACATGTGGTCCAGGGATTACACACGTCGCTGTTTCGCGCCGAGAAGCAAATCGGCCTGGTGCTGTTTGGCAAAGGCAATATCGGTTCACGCTGGCTGGAGCTTTTTGCCCGGGAACAGGAGAGCCTCTCTGCGCGTACCGGCTTCGAATTCATCCTCAGTGGCGTGGTGGACAGTCAGCGCAGCCTGCTGAGTTACGATGGTCTTAATGCTAGCCGGGCGCTGGCATTTTTTGAAGATGAGTCCATCGAGCAAGATTCAGACGAGCTGTTTTTATGGATGCGTGCCCATCCTTATGATGATCTGGTGGTGCTGGACGTTACCGCTAGCACGGAGCTGGCCGATCGTTATCTGGATTTTGCCAGTTATGGTTTCCATGTCATCAGCGCCAATAAGTTGGCTGGTGCGTCCAGTGGTGATAATTACCGTCAAATTCGCGATGCATTTGCCAAAACCGGCCGTCATTGGTTATACAATGCCACCGTGGGCGCCGGGCTGCCGGTGAATCATACCGTTCGGGATTTGCGCGATAGCGGTGATAGCATCCTCTCCATCAGCGGCATATTTTCCGGCACGTTATCCTGGTTGTTTTTACAGTTCGACGGCACCGTCCCCTTTACTGAACTGGTGGAGCAGGCCTGGCAGCAGGGATTGACCGAACCCGATCCCCGGGTAGACTTATCCGGCCAGGATGTGATGCGCAAATTGGTCATTTTGGCGCGTGAAGCAGGGTATGAGATTGAGCCAGATCAGGTGCGTGTAGAGTCTTTGGTCTCCTCTGAGAGCATCCTGGGCACGGTGGACCAGTTTTTTGAAGAAGGCGACGCATTGAATCAGCAAATGATACAACGCTTGGAAGCCGCGAATGAAATGGGGCTGGTGTTGCGTTATGTGGCGCGCTTCGATGCCAATGGCAAAGCCAGGGTCGGCGTGGAAGCGGTTCGCCAGGAGCATCCTTTGGCGGCACTCCTGCCATGCGACAACGTATTCGCCATTGAGAGTCGTTGGTATCGTGATAATCCGCTGGTGATCCGAGGACCCGGTGCGGGCAGGGATGTTACCGCCGGTGCGATTCAATCGGATTTGAATCGGTTGGCGCAGCTACTCTGATAGTGTGGCGGGCCTTTATTCCGCCAGAGGTCGATACCCGTCATACTTCACGTTGCAGCTGCGTTGGCTTTGTTACTCGGCTCATCCATGAGCCTCGCCGCTGCGGGGCTGCTGCAAGCAGCGTTCAAATCTGCTCCCGACAGATTTGTCGCTCACCCCAGTCTTTTACTGATGTAAGCTCCTGGGGGTTCACTGCGTTGCCGCCTTGCTGTAACGCGAATTAGTTAGGGTAGGCCCGTCATCCTTCAGGTTGTCATTGTGCATGTTTCGTCCCAATCCGACCACCGATGACGGTTTTAACCGATCATCCATTTCTGGTACTCCTCTCATGACTCAATCTACCCTACCTGCCCGGTGCAGGGGCACTGTTGTGGCAACGGATGACGGGGTCAACCGCAATGCGCCTGTCGTCGCAGGCAAAGTATCCTTGCGCACTTGGTACTCATCTCACGACACTTTCTGAATCGTTTGCTAGCTAATTTTTATATTATCCATGTATTTGATTTTAAAGACTATATATTGATAATTCCTTGCTTTTCCTGCTTGATTTGAAGACAATGCCCCGAGACAAGAAAGGCTTTTTTTCTGTCGGATATGGCTGGATAATTACCTTCAGGATGGCACTATGTTGACGGATCCAACAGCAGGCAACATTTCTCACTCTCGTTATGCCCTTGATATCAATGACAGCCCGGTAACGCCTGAGGTACTGCGCTTTCGTGGCACCGAATGCCTGAGCCGCCCCTTCTCATGGCGTATTGAATTCACTACCCCGCAGCACACTATTCGCCCTGAACAGGTCCTGATGAAGTACGCCAGTTTTTCAATGAGGGATAATAAGGTGGTACATGGGGTGATCACCCG
>NZ_JAYGJO010000032.1:0-47032 GCF_035013185.1 Acerihabitans sp. TG2 | reverse complement strand
TAGAGGGCTTTTTCACGTCTGTCTAACGGCGCGTGAAGCCACATAGGCCTAGCTCTAGCATGCCGAGCTAGGCTGGCCATACCGGAACGCGCCTGGCCGGGGAGCGCACCGTGGGGGTCGAAGCGGGCATGGTTTTCCTGCCCGCCCGAGCGCCCCCTGGTGCGCTAGACCGGTCCACCCACTGGCGCACGCGCCAGCCGCCAAGCGGGGCACATCCGGCCCAGGCTGGTGAACACCGGAACGCGCCTGGCCGGGGAGCGCACCGTGGGGGTCGAATTGGCCGTGGTGTTCCCGGCCAACCGAGCGCCCCCTGGTGCGCTAGACCGGTCCACCCCCCGGCGCACGCGCCAGCCGCCAAGCGGGGCACATCCGGCCCAGGCTGGCGAACACCGAAACGCGCCTGGCCGGGGGAGCGCACCGTGGGGGTCGAAGCGGACATGGTTTTCCTGCCCCCCGAGCGCCCCCTGGTACGCTAGACCGGACCAGCCGCCCACCGGTGCACTCGGGGCCCGCCAAGCCGCCCCCCAAGTGCTGACCCACGGATAGATCCACCAGTAAACCCGCCTACTTTTTTTGGCTCACATAGATGGTGTCAAGCGCTTCAAGCAGCGCATCTGAAGCCCGATAGATAGGCGTATAACCCCGCAACAGAATTTGAGTATTACGCCGATAAGCGGCTCGACGAATCTCAAGCAAATCATTGGTCATGCGTGCATCCATAACTGTTTCGAGTATACCTGCAGGATTTTCGATCCCAATGCCAAGATCGCTAAATTGAGGTAAAACAGTGGGTACACCCTGAGCAATATGATTGGCTACCGTACCGGGAATGAGTGCAGCCGCAGCCAGACAGCAACCGCCCGATACCGCCATCGACGCATGCACCGTCTGAGGCGTAAAGTAACGGACAGCCAGATGCCCACCGTTTTTTGGTCGCCCGATAATACAGGCTTTAGGGAGTGTCTCGCTGAGTGCTATATCCTCCCGCCCCATGATGACCCCATCCTTGTTTCGAAGGCCCATACGCAGCGCGGCTTCTATCCATACGTGCCGGAATTGACGTATGAATTCAGCATCTCCCTCAAGCTCGGCCGTCGACTCATGTGCGGTCTTGCCGAAATCGACGGCATTGGCGATGACCATCGGCACGGCAACATCAACACAAGATACTGTGCAGCCAGCAACCTCGTCAGATGCCCGGCCTGTGGGCAACATCCTGCCGGTCTTGCTGCCCATGGGATCATGCAAAAAGAGATCAACCCGTGGATAGGCGCCATCAACACCTGGAATTTCAGCAACCGCATAATGACCATGCGGCGAAACCTGCATACGCGCTGTGGTGACTACCCCGGTATTGGTATTGGCAATGTCGGCCTCTACCTGCCCGGTGATCATGCCTGCATCCAAGGCCCATAACAGGAGTGACGATGACATATTCCCGCAGTTTACGCTCCAATCAATACGCCCATGTCCTGCTGCAAGTTGAGCCAGAGTGCTGACGATCCGTCGCTGACCATTTACCTCTTCAACTCTTGCAAGAAATACCTTATTACTGGTGGCGGTCCCGCGTCCTAGGCCAGTAATCTGTCGATTCCCATGTAATTCACCTGTCAAGGGCACACCCATTAAATGCCGCAGAAGTTCCTCACGGAGCAACTGTGATGCCGGCATAAGACCTTCCCACAGAACCAACCCGGTCGACGTTCCTCCGCGCATATGATGGACAGGAAACTCAAACTGACCGGCGGCATAACGAAGAGCGAGCGGTGCGGGAGAAGGTTTAGCCACAGATAATTCCTTAAAAACGCGTTTGAGCTATCAATCATCCATAAAAGTTTACTGTTGTCTACCTGGCATAACCGTTAGCCGCGGCTATATTGTAATTCACGGTATCTGCCGCACCTCGAAAACAGGCATTGGCTATGGCATGCGCACCACACCAGCCTGGAAAAAAAACAATAATAAGCAAGATGAAACATTTTCAATCAGCGGTTGAAGACTCGACATTATCCCGTAAACGCGTTATCTTCAGGCATCTGGATGTCTAAACGTTTATACGTATGTTTTGAGGTTATAAGGTTATGCCGATTCGGGTTCTTGATGAGTTACCAGCCGTAAACTTTCTACGTAATGAAAATGTCTTTGTTATGACAACTTCCCGCGCCCGTACGCAGGAAATTCGACCGTTGAAAGTGCTGATACTCAATCTGATGCCGAAAAAAATCGAGACGGAAAACCAATTTCTACGGCTATTGTCGAATTCGCCGCTGCAAATCGATATACAACTACTGCGGATTGATAGTCACGAATCGAAAAATACGCCTGCCGCGCACCTCAATACGTTCTATTGTGATTTTGACGATATTCAAAACGAAAATTATGATGGATTGGTGGTCACCGGTGCCCCGTTGGGGCTGGTCGATTTTCGCGATGTGATCTTCTGGCCGCAGATCGATCGCGTTTTGCAATGGGCGAAAGAACATGTCACCTCGACGCTATTTGTCTGTTGGGCGGTACAGGCTGCGTTGAACATCCTTTATGATATCCCCAAGATGACCCGTAAAGATAAACTGGCTGGGGTTTACCAGCATCAAACCCTAATGCCCCACGCACTGTTAACCCGCGGTTTTGACGAGACCTTCCTGGCGCCTCATTCCCGTTACGCGGATTTTCCCACCGATATCATCCGCCAACATACGGATTTGGATATTCTGGCAGAATCAGAACAAACCGGTGCTTACCTGTTTGCCAGTGCGGATAAACGGCTGGCCTTTGTCACCGGGCATCCGGAATATGACGCATTAACCTTGGCCGGCGAATATCACCGCGATGTCGTCGCCGGCCTGAATCCCATCATTCCGGTTAACTATTTCCCCCAGGACAACCCTGAACTGACACCTAAAGCCAGCTGGCGTAGCCACGGACATTTACTGTTCGCCAACTGGCTAAATTATTATGTCTATCAGATCACCCCATTCGATTTGAAGAAGATGAACCCTACCCTGGAGTGATTGTCCCCTACGGGACGAGGCCTGCCACCTCGCAGGCCTCAGCATGCTATCTTGCGAACATCAGAACTGAATGCAGCTCGCACCCTGTTCCGCACCACTTAATTGGCTACGCAAGGCACCAAACAGTTCCCGCCCGCAGCCAATATGCTCAGCGCTTAAATCGGGCACGGTGACGACACGTTGCGCCAGCTCGGCGTCGTCCACCAGCAAAGATAACTCACCGGTCACCCCGTTCACCCGCACCACATCCCCGGTTCGCATTTTAGCCATCAGGCCCCCGGTATAGGCTTCTGGAGTTACATGAATTGCCGACGGGACTTTCCCAGACGCACCGGAAAGACGACCATCGGTCACCAAGGCAATCTTATAACCACGGTCCAGTAGTACGCCCAGCGGTGGCATCAGTTTGTGCAGTTCAGGCATACCATTGGCCCGTGGTCCCTGATAGCGCACCACGATGACACAGTCTTTATTCAACTTGCCGGCGTCGAATGCTGGTCCCACATCGTGCTGACTTTCAAACACTACCGCCGGCGCTTCGATAATCTGGTTGGCAAGAGGTACTGCGGACGTTTTCATTACCGCCCGCCCTAAATTGCCGTCTAACACCTTGGTGCCGCCGTGGTGTTCAAACGGCGTGTCGATACTGGCTATCACCTTGGGATCGAGGGATATCTGCGTACTTTCACGCCAGGCAAGGGCGTTTTCGTCGAGCCACGGCTCAAGGGTGTAGCGGCTTAAACCAAAACCCGCCACGGTGTGGACATCTTCATTCAATAAGCCGCCCTTGAGCAATTCACGGATCACCAGTTGCACGCCGCCCGCGTCGTGAAATTGATTAATATCCGCTGGGCCATTTGGATAAATACGCGCCAATAAAGGGACGACGTCGGATAAATCGGAGAAATCATCCCAGTTGATGATAATGCCGGCGGCGCGGGCCATGGCCACCAAATGCATGGTGTGGTTGGTGGATCCGCCGGTAGTTAATAACCCAATGATACCGTTAACGATCACTTTTTCATCCACCAACCGGCCAATCGGCAGGTAGTTGCCGCTATTCTCGGTCAAACGGGTAACCTGAACGGCGGCAGCATCCGTTAAGGCGTCACGCAGCGCAGTGTTCGGTTGGATAAACGATGAGCCGGGTAAATGCAGCCCCATCATTTCCATGACCATCTGGTTTGAGTTGGCGGTCCCGTAAAAAGTACAAGTACCGGCGCTATGATAAGCCGCGGCTTCTGCTTCCAGCATATCCTTGTGATCCAGCTTGCCCTCAGCATAAAGCTGGCGAATCCGGACTTTCTCTTTGTTCGGCAGACCGCTGGGCATCGGGCCAGCAGGCACAAATACCGCCGGTAGGTGGCCAAACGAGAGCGCCGCCATCACCAGACCGGGGACGATTTTATCGCAGATGCCAAGGTACAACGCGCCGTCGAACATGTTATGTGACAGGCCAATCGCCGCTGACATGGCGATGATTTCACGGCTCATTAACGACAGCTCCATGCCGTCCTGTCCTTGGGTCACTCCATCGCACATGGCCGGCACGCCGGCGGCCATCTGGCCGACTGCACCAACGCTATGCAAGGCGTTTTTCAGGCGCTGTGGATAGTGTTCATAAGGCTGATGGGCGGACAGCATATCGTTATACGAATTGATAATGGCAATATCACTGTGGGTCATGCTTTTGAGCGCGGTTTTATCCCCGGGCTGGCAGGCGGCAAACCCATGGGCCAGATTGCCGCAGGCCAGTTGCGCGCGGTGCACCGTTTTTGATCGAGCGGCATCAATGTGTGCCAGGTAAGCGCTGCGGGTGGCTTGGGAACGGTCGATGACGCGTTGCGTCACTCGGGCTACGGTAGAATTCATCATTGCCTCACTTAAGTTTGAACAGTTCAGCGTTGCCACACTTGGCATTATTACGCTGAATAGCGAAATTTATCTTCCGACCGCCGGGTTGTCTCCCATGATGCTTTTATGATGACGATGTGTAGGTAGCGGGGGAGCCCGACGATCGTTTGGCTAGCGTGGCGCCGATTTTCCGGCGGCTAAATCGAAGTACATACCCGTCGACCTAGCTAAAAAAATTTTATATTGAATCGTTTCAGCTATAAAACAAAAACACCCGAAAACCGGTTAATGCGCGCGTGTAGCCCCAGACAAAATACTCACCAGACTGACCGAAGTGGCGTCCCACGCTGGTCTTGTAGACCAGGCGTGGAATGGGGCGCTGACGAAAACCGGTCATGCGCGCTTTCGTGCAATGTCGATTATAGGCGGGTAGGTTGTGTCTTGAGCTATCACCGCGTTTTACTTGCCATCAGTCGCCCTGTTGAGCAGCATTATTTTTGATGAAATTCACCGTATCAGCGATGACGTTCTCAACCGGTTGTTCGATGTTAATGATCGCGACATCTTTCTCATCTGCGCCCGGTTCTTCCAGCGTATCGAACTGGGTGACCAACATCTGGGTCTTGAAAAAATGCCCTTTACGCGCTTTCATGCGCGCTTCAATCACCTCGTACTCACCTTTGAGATAGATAAAGGTGAGGTTATCGTTGCCTTGGCGCAGACGATCTCGGTAACACTTTTTCAGCGCGGAGCAGACGATAATGGATACCGCGTTGGTACGCTGCATAGCGAAGGCCGCATCGTTAATGGCCGCCAACCAAGGGGCGCGATCGTCATCATTCAAGGCGTGTCCCGCTGCCATCTTATTGATGTTGGCGCGAGGATGAAGAAAATCACCGTCCAAAAATGCGGCCGATAGCTCACGGGCCAAGGCATTGGCGACAACAGACTTACCGCTGCCGGAAACGCCCATTAAAACGTAGATGTGGTTTAGTGTAGTTGTCATTTTAAGGCTCCGTGGCCAGGTAATATAATCCAGTGATGTTACCGGTAACATTATGCGGGTTTTTCGCGTGCTTGCCACCAACATCGTTTTTTTTTCGCTTTAAATGTGATCCACTTCAAAAACATTTGCTGTGTGATACATTTATTTTACATTCACACGTCGGTCTTTGCCTTACGCCGGTATGCTGAAAAAGTCTCATGTGCGTCTGCCTTCGTTAAGCGCTAACTTATGCTAGGATGTCCCGCCTATACCCGTCATACTTCACGTTGCAGATGCGTTGGCAGCTGCCTGCAACGCTCATTATGTAGGGTATATCTTGGCGTAAACGCGACACTTTTTGCAGTGGATGGGGTGATGGTGAACAATCGAATTGACGAGCTGTATCGGCAGTTGGCACAGCGCATTCTGTTGCTGGATGGTGGTATGGGCACCATGATCCAGAGTTACCGGTTGGAGGAAGCCGACTACCGGGGGGACCGTTTCGCCGACTGGCCAAGCGATTTAAAGGGCAACAACGACTTGTTGGTGCTCAGCAATCCCGAGATCATTATGGCTATCCATGCCGATTACCTGGCGGCCGGGGCTGATATCCTTGAAACCAATACCTTCAATTCCACTGCTATCGCCATGGCCGACTACCAGATGGAGTCGTTGGTCAGCGAGCTGAATTTTGCCGCTGCCCGCCTGGCGCGGCAGTGCGCTGATGAATGGACCGCACGCACACCGCATAAGCCGCGCTATGTGGCGGGGGTCTTAGGCCCGACCAACCGTACCGCCTCCATATCTCCGGACGTCAACGACCCGGCATTCCGTAATGTCAGTTTCGATCAACTGGTGGTCGCCTACCGCGAATCAGTACATGCTCTGGTGGAAGGCGGCGTGGACCTGATCATGGTAGAAACCATTTTCGATACCCTGAACGCCAAAGCCGCCATTTTTGCTATCGAAACCGAATTTGAAGCCATGGGTATTGTATTGCCGGTGATGATCTCCGGTACCATTACTGATGCGTCCGGTCGCACCCTTTCGGGGCAAACCACCGAAGCCTTTTATAATTCCTTGCGGCATGTGAAACCGCTGTCGTTTGGCTTGAACTGCGCGCTTGGACCGGATGAATTACGCCAATATGTGGCCGAACTGTCGCGCATCGCGGATTGTTATACCAGTGCCCACCCCAACGCCGGCCTGCCGAATGCATTTGGTGAGTATGATCTTGGTCCGGATGAAATGGCCATCCAGATCAGCGAGTGGGCCAGGTCAGGTTACCTGAATATTGTCGGCGGCTGTTGTGGCACTACGCCACAACATATTGCCGCTATGGCGCAGGCGATCGACGGGATCGCACCGCGCGCGCTACCCGAACGACCGATCGCTTGCCGTCTGGCCGGGCTGGAACCGCTGAACATCGATCGGGACTCCCTGTTCGTTAATGTGGGCGAACGCACCAATGTCACCGGTTCCGCCCGGTTCAAGCGGCTGATCAAGGAAGAAAAATACAATGAAGCGCTGGCCGTTGCGTTACAGCAAGTAGAGAGCGGCGCGCAGATTATTGATATTAATATGGATGAGGGAATGCTGGATTCTGCGGCCGCCATGGTGCGTTTCCTGCACCTGATTGCCGGTGAGCCTGATATTTCGCGCGTGCCGATTATGATCGATTCGTCTAAATGGGACGTGATCGAACAAGGGCTGAAATGCATCCAAGGTAAAGGTATCGTCAACTCCATCTCAATGAAAGAGGGGGAAGAGGTGTTTATCCACCATGCCAGGCTGGTGCGGCGTTATGGCGCCGCCATGGTGGTGATGGCCTTTGACGAAGAGGGCCAGGCGGATACCCGGCAGCGTAAAATTGCCATTTGCCGCCGGGCTTATCGCCTCTTGACCGAGACCGTGGGTTTCCCCCCGGAAGATATCATCTTTGACCCGAACATTTTTGCCGTGGCCACGGGTATCGAAGAACATAATAATTATGCCCAGGACTTTATCGGTGCGTGCGCGGATATTAAAGCCGAGTTGCCCCATGCGCTGATCTCCGGTGGTGTGTCTAATGTATCGTTTTCATTTCGTGGCAATGACCCGGTCCGCGAAGCTATCCATGCCGTATTTCTTTATTACGCCATTAAAAATGGCATGGATATGGGCATCGTTAATGCCGGGCAACTGGCTATTTATGATGATTTGTCCCTTGAGCTGCGCGAGGCGGTGGAAGATGTCGTATTAAACCGTCGCACTGACAGCACCGAACGGTTATTGGACTTGGCAGAAAAGTATCGTGTGGGTAAAAACGATGACGATACCCAGCAACAACAGGCCGAATGGCGCGGCTGGCCAGTGGCCAAACGGCTGGAATATGCTCTGATCAAAGGCATTACCGAATTTATTGAAGCCGATACCGAGCAAGCTCGTCAACAGGCGGATCGACCGATAGAGGTGATAGAAGGACCCTTGATGGCCGGTATGAACGTGGTCGGCGATCTGTTCGGTGCCGGTAAGATGTTCCTGCCGCAGGTGGTCAAATCCGCGCGGGTGATGAAACAGGCGGTAGCCTATCTGGAACCTTATATCCAAGCGGGTAAAGAACAAAAAAAAGCGGCGGGCAAAGTGCTGTTGGCGACGGTAAAAGGTGATGTTCACGATATCGGTAAAAACATCGTCGGTGTGGTCTTACAATGTAATAACTACGAGATTATTGACCTGGGCGTGATGGTTTCTATGGATAAGATTTTGAAAACCGCCAGGGAACGTCATGTGGATATCATCGGATTATCAGGATTGATTACCCCGTCCCTTGATGAGATGGTTAACGTTGCCAAAGAGATGGAGCGCCAAGGATTTACCCTGCCGCTGCTGATTGGCGGCGCCACGACCTCCAAGGCCCACACGGCGGTTAAAATCGAGAAAAATTACAGTGGGCCCACGATTTATGTCCAAAACGCCTCGCGCAGCGTTGGTGTGGTTTCCGCACTGTTATCGGATACCCAACGAGATGATTTTGTGATGCGCACCCGTAAAGAATATGAAACGGTGCGTATCCAGCATGGCCGTAAAAAACCACGAACCCCGCCGGTGAGCTTAAAAACGGCCCGTGACAACGATAACCCAATGGATTGGGATGGGTATACGCCGCCGATGGCCCATCGCCCGGGTATCCAGCCCGTCACGGCATCGATTGAGACGTTACGCAACTATATTGATTGGACGCCCTTTTTCATGACCTGGTCGCTGGCCGGAAAATATCCACGCATCTTGCAAGATGAGGTGGTGGGCGAAGAGGCCTGTCGACTGTTTGCCGATGCCAATGCCCTGCTTGACGAACTCTCCGCCGGGGGGTTATTAAATCCCCGCGGCGTAGTCGGCATTTTTCCTGCCAATCGGGTCGGTGATGATATTGAAATCTATCGGGACGAAAGTCGGCGTGAGGTGCTGGCCGTAAGCCATCATCTAAGGCAACAGACAGAAAAAAGTGACTTCGCCAATTATTGCCTGGCGGACTTCGTGGCGCCAAAAACCAGTGGCAAAGCGGACTATCTTGGTGCCTTTGCAGTTACCGGTGGGCTGGAAGAAGATGCGCTGGCGGCGGCGTATGACGCCCGACAGGATGATTATAACAAAATTATGGTCAAGTCCCTGTCAGACCGGCTGGCGGAGGCGTTTGCCGAGTATCTTCACGAGCGGGTACGGAAAGTCTATTGGGGTTATGCGGCCAATGAAAACCTGAGCAATGACGAGCTTATCCGTGAAAATTACCAGGGCATTCGTCCCGCACCGGGTTACCCGGCATGTCCGGACCATACTGAGAAAGCGACAATTTGGCAGTTGTTGAACGTTGATGAGACCGCAGGTATGCGTCTTACCGAGTCCTATGCCATGTGGCCGGGTGCCTCAGTGTCGGGGTGGTATTTCAGTCATCCCGACAGTAAATACTATGCCGTGGCGCAAATTCAACGTGATCAGGTGGAGGATTACGCTCGGCGTAAAAATATGCCCATTGATGAAGTGGAGCGCTGGCTGGCGCCGAACTTGGGTTACGACGCCGATTAGTCCTGGCCTCACCCTCACCGTATAAAAAGGCAATCCATCCGGATTGCCTTTTTTTCGCATGATTTGAGTAGGATTATGCTGCGTAATAATATATTACCGTATCTGAATGTGACGCGCGGTTTAGATGTGTTCATAATCCACCTGAGCCTTTATGAAGGCAACTAACTGGTTAATTAATATTATTTTTTATCTAATCATTCAGGTGTAATAAAAAGGATATTGATGATATCTATCGAAGCTAAGCATTGGGCGATCCATTATCGAGAGGGCTGAAGCGCTAACCACGAAGGAGAACATTATGGACCAGCATAAACAAAAGCTATTTTTGGCAACGTTAGTGGCGGCGTTCAGATCGACTCAGCTTTATATGAAACGAAACTACCTACCGAGCAAACGGCTGCAAAAGGAGGCACCTCGCTCATAAGATGCAGGCGAAAATCTATCGATGGGTTACGCAGCCGTTATCTGCTTGCCCAACGCCTCGTTACTCTGCTTCGACATTGATATGCAGAGTGTCGTAACGCCAATACTCCAAATCGCAATCGATAATGCGGCCATATTGATCGCGATTAATCCGGGTAATAAACAGTGCCGGGCTATTATCCGCGACTTTCAACGCGTGTGATGCTGCGCTTGGAAAGGTGGTCGGCAACATGGAAAATCGCACTTTGCCATAACGGATATCATAGCGGGTAGCGTACAGCTCGGTGAGTGACGATGTCAGATCCTCTTGTAAAATACCCGGAAAATAGGCTGGGTTAAGATAGTGCTCAACATAGAGTACCGCTCTGCCATCAATGCGTCGTAACCGACGAATGCAAAACACCTGCATGGAGGGGGCTAACGCCAGATGAATGCAGATGTTTTCCGGCGCGACAATGTCCGCCGCATCCAGCACCTCGGTAGCGGGTTTCCTGCCTTGCTCCCGGACCATGGCATGAAAATGGCTACGTTGGAGTGGGTTATAGTTGATCCTTGGCGGACAAACAAACCAACCCCTACGCTCCTCACGATAAATCTTCCCCTGATTTTCCAATTGGCCTAACGCTTCACGCAGGGTGATCCTGGTGGTGTCAAACTGGCCGCTCAAGATCCGCTCGGCGGGCAAGCGATCGTTGTGACCTAATTCTCCGCGTTCGATCCAGCCGGAAATGGCCTGGCAAATGGCGGTAACGGCCGTTTGCCGGGACAGACCACTACGGAATAATGCTTCATTATGCAGCATGTTATTTACGCTTCTGCATGTTTACGGTGCACATTTTTTCGCCTTTGTGGGGATGATGGTAAAACCATAACAAAAAATCGGCTAAAAGAATTACTGACATCAAATATTCATCTTCGATAAGTACATTGGCTTGGTTCTTGCTGGACTAGACCAGAAAATCTAGTCACTCATACATTACCATTTGGAGCATCGTCTATGAAACTTCTGTTCGCTTCTGTGTTAACGACCGCCATTTTACTGGCCAGTCAAACCGGCTATGCAGCACCTACGGATTTATCAGCCCTTGAGAAAGCGGCGCGCCAGGAAGGCGAAGTCAATAGCGTCGGCATGCCTGATAGCTGGGCAAATTGGAAAGATACCTGGGCCGATCTGGCCAGTAAATATGGCATCAAGCACAGCGATACCGATATGAGTTCAGCACAGGAAATCGCCAAATTTCTGGCAGAGAAAGGCAATGCCAGCGCAGATATTGGTGATGTGGGTGCGTCATTTGGTCCGGTGGCCGTGCAAAAGGGCGTAGCCCAGCCTTATAAACCCAGCACCTGGGATCAAATTCCCGCGTGGGCCAAGGATAAAGACGGTAATTGGGCCTTGGCCTACACCGGCACCATTGCCTTTATTGTCAATAAACAAACTGTCAAACAAGTGCCCCACAGCTGGGCTGACCTGTTAAACGGCCACTATAAAGTCAGCGTAGGTGATGTTGGTACGGCGGCACAGGCGGCTAATGGCGTATTGGCGGCAACCTACGCGATGGGCGGCAATGAAAAAAATCTCAAACCGGGATTGGATTTCTTCGCTAAGCTCGCCAAAGAGGGGCGTCTGGGGCTGAATAACCCGACGATCGCAACATTGGAAAAAGGCGAAGTAGATGTGGGTATTGTTTGGGATTTCAATGGATTGAATTACCGTGATACCATTGATAAGACCCGTTTTGAAGTCTTGATTCCGTCTGATGGCAGCATCACCTCCGGCTACACCACCATCATCAATAAATATGCCAAGCATCCTAACGCAGCAAAATTTGCCCGGGAATATATCTTCTCCGATGCTGGACAAATTAATTTAGCCCGGGGTTACGCCCGCCCGATCCGGGTGGCGAAGATTCAACTGCCGGATGACGTAAAAGCCAAACTGCTGCCTATCGCTGAATATAAAAATGCCCACCCCATCGCTGATCCGATTGCTTGGGAAAAAAGCGCTAAGGAATTACCGCGTCTGTGGCAGGAAAATGTCATGATGGCCATGCAGCAGTAGAGGTTCGATGATGAAAACCCTATTGGTGATTTTAGACGGGCTGAATTATCAGGTGGCTTACGAGACCATGGGGTATCTGCATGGGGAATGCGCGCAGGGGCATGGATGCCTTTATTCGCTGGAGTGCGAACTGCCGTCGTTATCGCGGCCGCTGTATGAATGCATCCTGACCGGTATCCCGCCGGTGAAAAGCGGCGTGGTACATAATGATGTCGTGCGCCAGTCCTATCATCGCAGCGTTTTTCATTACGCCCGGGCGGCGGGACTGACCACCGCAGCGGCAGCTTATCATTGGGTCAGTGAGCTGTATAACCGCGCACCCTTTGATGCGATACGGGATCGGCATACCATCGAGCCGGATGCTGCTATCCAGTACGGTCATTTTTACCATGCAGATCACTATCCAGATAGTCATGTGTTTGAAGATGCGGAGTGCCTGCGTCAACGGTATGATCCGGATTTCCTCTTGATCCATCCGATGAATATTGATGATGCCGGCCACCGTTTCGGCCTGTCTTCTGCACAATATCGTAACGCGGCCCGCATGGCAGACGGTTTGTTATCACGTTATCTACCCGCCTGGCTGGCGCAGGGATACCAGGTATTGGTCACGTCAGATCACGGCATGAATGACGATCGTAGCCACGGTGGTATCTTGCCCGAGGAGCGGCAGGTACCGTTATTTGTCTTTGGTCATGCCTTTAGCTTGGGTGCCGCAGAGCCGCAGCAAACGCAACTCTGCGGTACGGTATGTCATCTGCTGGAGGTAGAACACGATCGTCCGCTTTGCCGGGAGCTTTTAAGATGAAAGGAAAATGGCTGGCGGCCACCGTTTTGCTGCCCTTTATCGTGATATTCGGCGCCTTTCAGATCGCCCCGTTCTTATGGATGACTCTCCACAGTTTTAACAGTGAGGCCGAGGGCTGGGGTATTGATAATTACCGGTTAATTCTGACCTCGCCATTTTATCGCCAGGCTATCGCCTTTTCATTGCAGATCACTTTCTGGTCCAGCGTGTTCGGGCTGGTGATCGCATTGATTGGCAGTTACTCCCTACGCCAACTGGGGGCCACCCGGTTACGCAGTGCCGTAATGTCTTTTACCAATATGACCAGTAACTTCACCGGCGTTCCGCTCGCTTTTGCTTTTGTTATTTTGCTCGGGACCAACGGTTGCGTAACCCTTATTCTTCGTCGTTACGGCTGGTTCGGGGATTTCAGCCTTTATTCCAAAACCGGCTTAATGGTGTTGTATACCTATTTTCAAATACCGCTGGGGGTATTGCTGCTTTATCCGGCCTTTGATGCATTAAGCGAGGATTGGCGGGAGTCGGCCGCCTTGCTGGGGGCGGGCAAGATACGCTACTGGCGTTATATTGGTTTACCGGTTTTGGCACCGGCGCTGATGGGGACGTTTGTCATTCTGCTGGCTAACGCTTTGGGGGCCTATGCCACCATTTTTGCCCTGACCAGCGGTAATTTTAACGTCATCCCCATTCGCATTTCCGCCCTGGTGGCCGGCGATCTGGATCTTGATCCTAATCTGGCCAGCGCGTTGGGCATGCTGTTGGTGTTTTTGATGGTGATTATCACGCTGATCCACCGTTGGATGATGCGCCGTAGTTATACCCATAGCCAACCATGAGGTATTGGCACCTGGTTATTAAGGAGGCTTACCATGTCGCGTTCTGAACACCTCTATCATCACAGCGTGGTAACGTTGTTGTTGATTATCTTGTTATTGCCGCTGGCCGCCACGCTGGTATACGCATTTTCCAGCCAATGGGGCTCGACCATCCTACCGGAGGGTTTTACTCTTAAGTGGATGATCCAGCTCTGGCAAGATCCGCGTTTTTTAGTGGCTCTGGGCCATTCTTTATTGATTTGTTTTGGTGCATTACTGCTTGCGTTGGTGCTGGTATTGCCGTTGATGTTTGTTATTGCGTATTTTTTTCCGCAGTTGGACAGCGTGATGAATGTGCTTATTCTACTGCCGTTCGCGGTGCCGCCGGTGGTGTCGTCGGTGGGATTACTGCAGCTGTATTCTGGTGGTCCCTTGGCTCTTACCGGCACGCCCTGGATTTTGATCGGTTGTTATTTCACTATTGCCCTGCCGTTTATTTACCGGGCGATTACCAACAATATGCAGGCCATTCATTTACGCGATTTAATGGACGCTGCACAGTTGCTCGGCGCCAGTACCTGGCGTGCGGCGTTGCTGGTGGTATTACCCAATCTGCGCAAGGGGTGCACTATTGCCATATTGCTCTCTTTTTCTTTCCTTATCGGTGAGTTTGTGTTCGCCAATCTGCTGGTGGGCAATCGTTTCGAGACCTTGCAGGTCTATTTATACAATAGCCGCAACGGGAGCGGGCATTTCACCAGTGCGCTGGTGATTTCTTACTTTTTCGTGGTATTGCTGCTGACGCTGGTGGCGAACGCAGTTAGCAAGGATAAGGAGTCATCATGACTTACCTAGCAGTTAAGCAACTCAATAAACATTATGGGGCAACCCAGATTTTTGAGAATATCGATTTTAGCGCCGATGAAGGTGAGTTCGTTACGCTGCTCGGTCCCAGCGGCTGTGGCAAATCCACATTATTGCGTTGCCTGGCGGGATTAACGCCGGTGGACAGCGGGCAAATCCTGTTACAAGGAGTAGATTTGGTTCCGTTGTCACCACAGCAGCGCGGCATTGGCATGGTGTTCCAGAGCTATGCATTGTTTCCCAACATGAGCGTCAACGACAACGTCGCGTTTGGTTTAAAAATGCAAAAACAGTCGGCCAGCGAGATTCAACGGCGCGTGAACGACGCGTTAGCGCTGGTGGAACTGAATGAATTTGCCCATCGTTATCCGCATCAGTTGTCAGGCGGGCAGTGTCAGCGGGTGGCGCTGGCGCGCTCGTTAGTCACCCGGCCAAGGTTGCTGTTGCTAGATGAGCCGCTGTCCGCTCTCGATGCCCGCATTCGTAAACATCTGCGCGATCAAATTCGCCGTATTCAGCAGGAGCTCAGGCTCACCGCCATTTTTGTCACCCATGATCAGGAGGAGGCGCTCACTTTATCGGATCGGGTGGTGCTGATGAACAAAGGCAAAATAGTGCAAAACAGCAGCGCTGAAATGTTATATACACAGCCGGTGGATGCGTTCGCCGCAGGATTTATCGGCAGTTATAATGTGCTTGATGCGCGAGAGGCCGCCATGTTGACCGGCCGCACTTGGGCAGGACAGGTGGCGATCCGGCCTGAATCCATCACCCTGGTACCCGCCGGGCAGGGTATTGCTGCGTTGATTGTCAGCCATAGTTTGTTGGGCAACGTGATTCGCTACCGGGTACGCTCGCAAGGGATTGAGTTATTGGTGGACGTATTAAACCGGTCAGTGGGGGATCTTTACCCAAATGGCGTGGCCGTTGGTCTACAGTTAGATATATCGACGTTATGTGAGGTGGCATGAGCCTGGTGTTATTTGATTTGGACGATACACTGATCAATGGAGACAGTGCCAGTTTGTGGGGCCAACATATGCTGGCTTTGGGTTGGGTGGACCGCGAGGGGTTTGTGCCGCAAGAGCAGGCATTAATGGTTCAATACCAATTGGGAACCCTATCCATGGAAGAATATATGTCGTTTACCCTGCAACCCTTGATTGGCCGTTCTCCCGGGGAAGTGGCGCAGCAGGTAGAGGTTTTTATCGACCGGGTTATTGTGCCCGCGATGCGCGAGGCCGCCTGTCGCCAAATTGAGGCACATCGGCAAAAAGGCGATCGCATGATCGTCATTTCCGCCACGGGGGAACATCTGGTAGCGCCCATTGCTCATCGTTTCGGTATTGATGAAACCGTATCGATACAGTTGGATGTTTGTGATGATTTTTATACGGGTAATACCCGTGGTGTATTAACCTACCGTGAGGGCAAGGTGACTCGGCTGTTGAATTTATTGCATGCTGAGCCAGGTTTACTTGATGATGCGGCTTTTTATTCCGATTCAATTAATGATCTGCCCTTGTTAAAACGTGTCGGGTATCCTCAGGTGGTTAATCCCGACGAGGCCCTATTAGGGCAGGCGCAACTGGCAGGATGGCCGGTTTTGCGCTGGTAACTGTTTTTTCACTGTTTGGTCACTAGGGAGTTTTCTCAGGCGTGTTAACTTTGCTACATCTGCTGTCAGCCGTTGCGTTACTGGTATGGGGTACTCATATTGTCCGTACCGGGATTATGCGTGTTTACGGCGCCCGCCTGCGGCAAGTGCTGAGCCGAAGCGTAGAAAAAAAAACCATGGCTTTTATGGCTGGTATTGGCGTTACGGCACTGGTGCAGAGCAGCAATGCCACGGCGATGCTGGTGACCTCGTTTGTCGCCCAAGGACTGGTGGCATTGACACCAGCCCTGGTGATTATTCTGGGGGCCGACGTTGGCACCGCCTTGATGGCCCGGGTGCTGACCTTTGACTTATCCTGGCTTTCACCGCTGTTAATTTTTATTGGCGTATGCTTGTTTCTGGGGCGTAAACAGTCCCGGGCAGGGCAAATCGGCCGGGTGTGTATCGGTTTGGGCCTGATTTTGCTGGCCCTGGAGCTTATTGTGAACGCCGCCACGCCGATTACCCACGCCAGCGGTGTCAAGGTGCTGTTTTCCTCCCTGACCGGTGATGTGCTGCTTGATTCACTGACCGGTGCGCTGTTTGCCATTATCAGCTACTCCAGCCTGGCTGCGGTGTTGCTGACTGCAACGTTGACCGCCACCGATGTGATATCGTTTAAAGTCGCCCTGTGCCTGGTGATCGGCGCCAATTTGGGCAGTGGCATCTTGGCGATGATTAACGCCAGTGGCCAAAATGCCGAAGGCAAACGCGTCGCGTTGGGCAGCCTGCTGTTTAAACTGATCGGGTGCATGGTGGTGCTGCCCGGTATTTCATTTTTAGCCGATTGGCTGGCGCGTTTGCCGGTCAGCGACGCTGAGTTGGTGATCTATTTCCACGTCTTCTACAACCTGATCAGATGCCTGCTGTTGGTTCCTTTTGCCGGGCAGATGGCGCGATTATGTACCAAATGGATTGGCAATACCCCGATAAGCGATCTTGGCGTGCGGCCACGTCATTTAGATACCAGTGCCTTGGACACCCCTGCACTGGCGCTGGCCAATGCGTCGCGTGAAACCTTGCGTATGGGAGATGTGGTGGAAAGCATGCTGCTGCTGTTACGGGAAGTCTTGCACAGCCAACCAAACAAAGATCGGGAAATTCGTCGTTTGGACGACGATGTGGATGTGCTTTATACCGCGATAAAACTCTATTTAGCACAGATGCCGAAAGAAGATCTGGAGGAAGCAGACTCACGACGCTGGGCGGAAATTATAGAGACGGCGCTCAATCTTGAACAGGCGGGAGATATTATCGAACGGATGGCTGGGGACGTCGCCGTCAAGTCGCTCGCGAGCCGGCAGGCATTTTCCACCGAGGGATTAGCTGAGCTCGATACCCTGCATGAACAATTGATGTCCAATCTGCGTCTTAGCCTGTCGGTGTTTCTTTCCGGCGACATTACCAGTGCCCGTCGTTTACGTCGGGCTAAGCATCGCTTTCGTATCACCGACCGCCGTTATGCTCATGCCCATGTGGATCGTCTGCATCAGCAGAACGTGCAAAGCCTGGAAACCAGCTCACTGCATCTTGGTTTGCTTGGTGATATGAAACGCGTAAATTCACTGTTTTGTTCCGTCGCCTATAATGTGCTTGAGCTGAACCAGGATGAGGAGGAGGCTGATGACACCGATATTCCGCGGAGCAGCACGCCTTCCTCCCTTTAGACCCTCAGCCGAAGAGATTGCCGTGCAGCGTTTTGACCACTTGCTCGGCATCGGCACCGGGTACCAGCAGGCACAGATTGTGGCTGCTGGCGCCGTAACAGATCAACCGAATATTAAATGAGTCCAACACGCCAAACACATCTTTGCCCACGCCACAGGCTTGTGACAGCTTATTACCGATCAGGGCGATTAAGGCCAAATTCTCCTCAACTTCCACACGGCAAAGCGATGAAAGTTCGGTCAGTAACGACGTGGTTAGCAAGCTGGCACTGGTGGATGTCGAACCCGTGGTGTCCATCGTCAGCGCCACGCTGACTTCCGAGGTGGTGATCAAATCGACCGAAATAGCGTGGCGCGCTAAAATATTAAACACCTCCGCTAGAAAACCGCGTGCCTGCAGCATATTCAGGCTGTGCAGGGTGAGCAGTGTTTGTCGGCGGCGCAGGGCAATCGCTCGGAATAAGGGAGGGTTTGTGGTCTTGTTACAGACCAGGGTGCCGCCAGCGAGCGAGTCCTTACTTGAGCCGACAAATACCGGAATATCGCTGCGTACCGCGGGCAGCAAGGTCGCAGGGTGCAGAATTTTTGCTCCGAAGGTGGCCATCTCTGCGGCCTCTTCAAAGCTGATTTCATCAATGCGTTTAGCGTTGGGCACTACCCGCGGATCGGTGGTGTAAATGCCGGGTACATCGGTCCAGATATCAATGCGTTTGGCATTGAGCGCTTCACCTAGCAGGGCCGCAGTATAATCGCTGCCGCCCCGTCCAAGTGTGGTCGTCCGGCCCTTGGCCTCACTCCCAATAAAACCCTGGGTAATCACCAGCGCCTCGTTTAACCGCGGCAGTAGCAAATGGTGGGTTAGCTCTTTAAGCGTGGTGATTTCCGGTTCGGCGTGGCCGAAGTGATCATTGGTACGCATGACCTTACGGATATCGAACCACTGTGCCTCCACTTGGTGCTGGCGCAGGACCTCCACAAACAGCAGCGTTGACATGAGTTCACCATGGCTGACCAATTCATCGGTAAGCGCATGGGACGTCGCTAGGCCCGCTGCCTCGGAGAGCATGGCGATATTATCGAGCATTCGATCGATTTCCTCACGAATCACGGGCACGTCATTGAGTCCGTCGAGAATGGCGTATTGGATCCGCCGGATCTCATCGAGATGAAACGCGCGATGTTCCGGCTCCTTGCCTTCGGCGAGTGTCACCAATAAATTGGTCACACCCGCGGATGCGGATAAAACCACCAGCCTAACGTCAGGATTGGACAATACGATAGCGGCGCTGCGGTTCATCGCCTCGAAATCGGCCACGCTGGTGCCACCGAATTTGGCCACGATCGGGGAAGGTAACTCTATTTCAGCCATGCTGTATAATGCCTCGTGTCAGGATGTCATCCATAATGATGACGTGTTGTTATTTAGCACGAGTCAAGAGCGGATAACGGGGAGCAGACGTAGAGAAAGAGACTACGATACACCCAGAAGCGCCCCACCGTGCCTTACGCCTAATGACGAAAAAGCGGGTGACAACCCAGGGGATTCAGCCCATGCGGTCGGAGATGCGGGCCCGTCAGCCTCACATCCCCTCGGCGTCGCTCCCCATCGGGTTTTTTCAGCGGACAACGGATCCTCCGAAACCTTACCTGGGCGACGCGCCTCTTCTGGTTCACGCACCGGGTGCGCTACTAGAACCTTACAAATAGCGGGTAATTCCGCTCCTGTCAACGGGCAGTTTATCGTAGGGTGCTTTTTATGTTAATCCTGTCTGATGATTGTGCTGCTCAGTAGCCCAGACAATCGTGCAATTGTGTTTAACTCTGTTAATCTGATTGATAAGCGTCGGCCAAATGGGGCGACGCACGATTAACTCCGGTCATGCCGTCTATTGTGGTACAGCAAGAAAAGGCATCGCAAGTCGTCAGCAAAGCGATACAATCGCTCGCATCACGACGTAGAATTTCCGCTAATTTGATTCCCAGCTTTTATTTCACTAGAAGAGCGTTGCTTATGAAAAATAGAAACCCTAGCCACACCGCGGCCTGGAAAGCGCTGCAGCAGCATTTCGAACAGATGAAGGATGTCCGCATCAGCGAACTGTTCGCCCAGGATAAAAATCGGTTCGCCGCCTTCTCCGCCACCTTTGACGACCAGATGCTGGTGGATTTTTCCAAAAATCGCATCACCAGCGAAACGCTGGAAAAATTGCAGGCGCTGGCGAAAGAGTGCGATCTGGATGGCGCGATTAATGCGATGTTCTCCGGCGAAAAAATCAATCGTACTGAACAGCGCGCAGTACTGCATGTTGCCCTGCGCAACCGTAGCAATACACCGATTATCGTCGATGGCAAGGATGTGATGCCGGAAGTGAATGCGGTTCTGGCCAAAATGAAGCATTTTTGCGAACGGGTGATTGGCGGGGAATGGAAGGGATATACCGGTAAGCCCATTACTGATGTGGTCAATATCGGCATCGGCGGCTCCGACCTCGGCCCCTATATGGTTACCGAGGCGTTGCGGCCATTTAAAAACCATCTGAGCATGCATTTTGTTTCCAATGTGGACGGTACGCATATTGCTGAAACGGTAAAACACCTTGATCCGGCCACCACGCTGTTCTTGGTAGCGTCAAAGACCTTTACCACGCAAGAGACCATGACCAACGCCCACAGCGCCCGTGATTGGTTCCTGGCGACGGCGGGTGACGAAAAGCATGTTGCCAAGCATTTTGCCGCCTTATCGACTAATGCCAGCGCGGTGGGTGAGTTTGGTATTGATACCGAAAACATGTTCGAATTCTGGGATTGGGTCGGCGGTCGTTACTCATTGTGGTCTGCCATCGGCCTGTCAATTGCCCTTTCAATTGGCTTTGAGCACTTTGAGCAGCTTCTCAGTGGTGCCCATGCCATGGACCGTCATTTTAAAGAGACCCCGGCAGAACAGAATTTACCAGTGTTACTGGCGCTGATCGGTATCTGGTATAACAATTTCTTTGGCACGGAAACCGAAGCCATTCTGCCTTATGATCAATACATGCACCGTTTTCCCGCTTACTTCCAGCAGGGCAATATGGAATCTAACGGTAAATATGTTGATCGTGAGGGCCATCCGGTCACCTATCAAACCGGACCGATCATTTGGGGTGAGCCGGGGACCAACGGCCAGCATGCTTTTTACCAATTGATTCACCAAGGCACTAAACTTGTGCCCTGTGACTTTATCGCGCCGGCGATAAGCCACAATCCCCTAAGCGATCACCATGCTAAGCTGTTATCGAATTTCTTTGCCCAGACCGAAGCCCTGGCGTTTGGCAAATCGCTAGAGGTGGTTGAAGCGGAATTTGCGGCGGCGGGTAAAACGCCCGATCAGGTAGAGTATGTTGCGCCATTCAAGGTATTTGAAGGCAACAGGCCGACCAACTCCATTTTATTGCGTGAGATTACCCCGTTCAGTCTTGGGGCGCTGATCGCGCTCTATGAGCATAAAATCTTTACCCAAGGGGTCATCTTTAACATCTATACCTTCGATCAGTGGGGTGTGGAGTTAGGTAAACAGCTAGCCAATCGAATCTTGCCCGAGTTAGCTGCGGATGATAGCGTCGACAGTCATGATAGTTCTACCAATGGGTTGATTAATCGCTTTAAAAATTGGCGTCATGTCTGATCCGAAAACCCATAGGTTTTGCGTTGCCAGACCGCGCCCCGTCAATGCATCCCGATGAGTTGGCTCAAGTAGGTGATTTGGGTGAGTGTGAATATGTACCGCCACCGTGGCGGCAACGTGAAAGATGACGGATGTTGCATAATATAGCGGCCAAGGGATGGGCCGCGAATGTAAATATTTTGGCCTTTATCTTAAAAAAAGCTGGCGGCTTATTTCCGCTTAGCGTAATTCAAAAGGCTAAAATAGTTAATAACGTCTTGAAATGATTAATTTACTGAGTGCCTTGATATTTTATTTTTTTTAGCACATGTTTCGTGAAGAAACAAAAATCACGAAATAACGGTGGGAATTATCTGATTTTTCCGCAGGGGCTGAACTTCTTAATCTGTGTAAAATAGTTAAGAAAACGACGCTAACAGTGATTAATGTTATATTTTAGATATAAAGTAGTTAAAAATACTGGTTTATAAGTCACGGAGCTCGTATTGCGCATTTTTTCTACTAATCTTCCTCTGATGAATGCAAGATATATTTTATTGCATTATATTGCTTTATGATGCTTATATAAGGCAAATCAGCATTACATTGCTTTATAGTCATCATTCTCATGAATCAAAGGTAATAAATATGAATAAACTGTTTAGTGTTGTAATAGCTGCAATGTTGATGGCTAGTGGTTCTTATGCGTTAGCCGCTGCACCAGCAACCACCGTCGGTAACAGCAGTGGCGATGCTGGCGTTGCGTCGGGTCTGAGTGCTGGAGCCGCCACCGCAGTCGGTGTTGGCGCCGTGGCGCTAATCGCCGGGGTCGCATTAGTCGGCTCCAATAATAACGATAACGGTGGTCAGGGTATTTCGCCATCCACCGGCACCACCACCACGACGGTGCAGTAATAATAATTATTCGGTAACCACACGCAAGTGTGGTTATTTTTTGATCTCCTTTCGGTTGGGATACACGGCGTGCGCTATTTATTGACGTTAGTGTTGTGCTGTCTGGTGGCCGCCTGCAACCAGTCGCAACAAGGCATAGGTGACACGTTTAAGCTGGCGATATTTGGCACGCCAGATGTGCAGTTAACCCCAGAACAAGTCCATGATATTCCCTACGCCAGCATTTATGCCAAGGTGAATGGGGGATCGCAAATATTACTGGTGTTGGCCTATGCGGAGAACGGTAATTTAAAATGGGTAACCCGCGATAAGGCCATGTTGGTAACCCGCAATGGCCGTCTGGTAAAGACCTTGGACTTGCCCGACAATCTGTTGGACGTGACCAATCTGGACAGTGATCCTTTAATGCATGCTCAACGCATCGTTGACGGAACCCAATGGACCCGTGTTCAGTCTTGGACCGAAGGTAAGCAACTGCGCACCGCCACCATGTCTTCCCGGTTTAGTCTGGCAGGGGTGGAAACTGTGACCGTATTAGATGCTCCTCACGTGTATCGCGTCCTTGACGAAGATGTTAGCGTCGCGCAATTGAATATCCATTATCGCAATCGTTTCTGGATCGAACCAGACACCGGCGCCGTACGAAAAACCGAACAATATATCGGACCGGGTTATTTCCCGATTGAAACCATCACTTTAAATCCCTATAAGCCATGAAAAAACAACTCCTACTCGCAGTGAGCTTATGTGCTGGTTTTATTACCTCTGCTGGCGCTGATAGTCGTGTGGCAATTTATTCGCCAGGTCAATCCCAGCCGGTGGTTATTGAAGGTATCAATACTCTCCAACAATTGACGTTAAATCCAAAATTGGCCGGACACACTTGGTGGCAGGGTACGGTGATCGCGGAAAAAATGGCAACCGCGGTACAGCGAGAACAACAAAAACAACTGCTGGTGCGACTCGATGCGCTGATCGCTGATTTACGACAGGATAATGATATCGATTTGGCCGGTTCGGTGCAGCAGGTGCGTCGCCAAGTTGCTGCTTTGCAGGTGACCGGACGTCAATTTGTTTCGCTTGACGCAGATGTTATCCGCCTGCAAGACGGCGCAAACCGCAAGCTACAGGGCGATTACAGCCTTTATACGCTGACGAAACCGACCAGTGTGCATATCTATGGTGCGGTGACGCCCGCAGGTGCGCAACCGTTTCAAGTGGGCCACAGTGTGCAGGATTATCTAGAGATCCATCAACGACTGGCGGGGGCGGAAAAAAGCTACGCCACGCTAATCATGCCTGACGGGCACGCTAAATCGGTGCCGGTGGCATATTGGAATCGACGGCATAATGAAGCAGCACCGGGCAGTATTATCTACGTTGGGTTCTCCTCATGGGCACTGCCCAGTAATTATCAGGATATTAACGAAAAAATCGTCTCCTTGCTGACTCACCGGATCCCTGACTGATGAAAAAAAAATATCTTTTCAGCATCATCGCGTTGTCAGTGGCTAGCGCCTGCCAGGCGGCGTCATACACCGATCCTTTGGGGCCTTCGCAAATGGATCAAGGGGGGGTGGGTTTGCTGCAAACCCCTACCGCGCGCATGTCGAAGGACGGAGAGTTCAGTCTTAACTACCGGGATAATGACCAATATCGTTTTTATTCCGCCAGTCTGCAATTACTCCCCTGGCTGGAAACCACCATTCGTTATACCGATGTCCGCACCCGTGAATACAGCAGCGATCCGAACTTTAGCGGCTCTCAGACCTACAAAGATAAAGGCATCGATGTAAAGATGCGGTTATGGCAAGAGGGCTATTGGTTGCCTGAGGTGGCGGTAGGAGTACGCGATTTCGGTGGCACCGGGTTGTTTGATAGTGAATTTTTTGTCGCCAATAAAGCCTGGGGACCGTTAGACTTCTCCCTTGGCCTGGGTTTTGGTTATCTGGGCAATAGCGGCAACGTGTCCAACCCGTTCTGTCAATTTAAAGACAGCTATTGCACGCGCAATACGAGCTACAACAAGGCCGGTTCATTTAACGGTGGCGACATGTTCCACGGTCCGGCCGCGGTATTTGGCGGAGTGGAATATCAAACACCCTGGCAGCCGCTACGGTTGAAACTAGAATATGAAGGTAATGATTATAAAGGGGACTTTGCCGGTCGTTTAAAACAAAGCTCGCCGGTTAATGTTGGTGCGATTTACCGCATTGGTAAATGGACCGACCTCAACCTAAGCTATGAACGCGGTAATACCCTGATGTTTGGTGTGACGATGCGCACCAACTTTAATGACTTGACTCAACGACATCGGGACAGTGAGCCACAGGCTTACGCGCCTCACCCGCAGTCTGATATGTTGCAACACCAGGTGGTGGGCCAACAACTGACGGATATCAATAGTAACGCGGGTTTCACCTCGCCGCATATCCAGGTTAAGGATCGTACACTGTACCTGACCGGTCAGCAGGATAAATACCGTGATCCTCAAGAAGGGGTGGACCGCGCCAATCGCATACTGGTGAATAATCTGCCGGAAAATATCGACACCCTTAAGGTAACCAATACCCGGCTAAATTTACCCCTCGTGACCACCGAAACCGATGTTAAGAGTTTGCAGGATACCTTGTCAGGTTATCCGCTGGGACATGAACTGCCACTCAAACAGCGGCGCACCGAGCCGGATGTGCCGCAACGAGCTGAACAGGGTTATTATATTGACCATGATCGTCTGCAGCTTAGTTGGGCACCGGTGCTTAACCAATCTGTTGGCGGCCCCGAATCGTTTTATATGTACCAACTCGGGGTGGAAGGCAGCGTAGGCTACTGGCTGACCGATCACTGGAACACCAGTGGGACCTTATTCGGCAATATCATCAATAACTATGACCAGTTCAAGTTCACCGCGCCACCGAGCGATTCACAGCTTCCCCGGGTACGTACCCGAGTGCGTGAGTATGTGCAAAACGATGTTTATATCAGTAATCTACAGACCACCTATATCAATCGTTTAGGTGGCAGTTGGTACGGACAGCTGTACGGTGGTTACCTGGAAATGATGTACGGTGGCGTCGGCGGTGAAGTGTTGTATCGGCCGCTTGATACCAACTGGGCAGTGGGGCTTGATGGCAACTACGTCAAGCAGCGCGACTGGAACAATATGATGCAGTTCGCCGACTATACGGTGGCCACTGGCAATCTGACCGGTTACTGGCAGCCCGGCTTTGTGGACGGCGTACTGGTCAAGGCCAGCGTGGGACGCTACCTGGCCAAGGATAAGGGCGTGACCTTCGATGTTTCTAGGCGCTTTGACAGCGGCATTACCGCCGGGGTTTTCGCCACCTTTACCAATGTATCGGCAGCACAGTACGGTGAAGGTTCCTTTACCAAAGGTTTCTACCTGTCGATCCCGCTTGATTTGCTAACGGTTACGCCTAACCGCACCCGGGCGCAGCTGAACTGGATCCCGCTAACGCGTGACGGCGGCCAAATGGTCGGGCGTAAATACTACCTGTACGGCTTAACGGAAGAACGTTCGCCGGCGGTAGAATAAATCCCACTAGCTTCACGCTGGAAAAAGCCTTCGGATAGAAGGCTTTTTTTTTGATGTTGTCGTTGATAAAACCGGTGATAACCGGTCCAATACGCCGTAGGAAGAATAACCTGACTCAGGGCCGCGAGTTAAGACGGGTTAATCTCGTGGTGTTCTGGGCTACACTATTGGCTAGGGTTAATTGAAACTACGGGAAACCGGATGAAGCATGATCCTTATATCTCATTTTTAACATCGATTCAATGGGGTATCGACGATACGCCACCACCTGATGTCGCTCAGGCGGACTGGCTGTTGGAGCAGGGATCCATGACCCGGCGCTTTGAGCAACATTGCCGGCAGGTCACCATCCATCGCTGCCGTGAGGGGTATGTCCCGGCATCTGCCATAGGGAGGGAAATGGCCTTGCTGCCGGCTTGTGATAGCTATTGGTTGCGCGAGGTCATATTGTATGGCGACGGGAAACCGTGGCTGGCGGGTCGCACCTTGATTGCAGCAAGCGATCTGGTTGGCGCAGAGTGGGCGCTCACCAGCCTTGGTGATCAGCCCCTTGGGAAATGGTTGTTTCGCGGTGATGTGCCCGTGCGGGACTATATCCAGTTAGGTAAAATGAACAGTTTATGGGCCCGCCGCTCCTGTTTTCGGCCGAGCGGCAAATCATTATTACTCACCGAGCTATTTTTACCCGATGCTCCGCTGTATCGTTAACTATCGTGCCAACGTTGTGACAATTCTGATGATGTAAAAGGAGAGTGAAGTGGAACAAAGCGCCACAATGGGCAAATGGCAGGCTTGGTGCCGGTTAATGCGAATTGATAAACCCATTGGTTCTCTGTTGTTACTTTGGCCGACACTGTGGGCTTTATGGTTGGCGGGACGCAGTACGCCTGACTTTCATATCCTATCGGTCTTTATTTTAGGCGTATTTTTCATGCGTGCCGCAGGATGTGTGGTTAATGACTATGCCGATCGAAAAATTGACGGCAAGGTAAAACGTACCGCCACCCGGCCCCTGCCCAACGGTCTGGTGTCGGAAAAAGAGGCCAAGGTGCTGTTTGCTGCACTAGTAGGACTGTCCTTTACCCTGGTATTAACCCTTAACACGATGACCATTCTTTTATCCGTGGCGGGTCTGGCTCTGGCGTGGATTTATCCGTTTATGAAACGGGTGACCCATTTGCCGCAGGTGGTGCTTGGCGCGGCGTTCGGCTGGTCGATCCCCATGGGGTTCGCTGCAGTTAGTGAGTCCTTACCACTTTCTTGTTGGCTGCTGTTCGCCGCGAATATTGTCTGGACCGTGGCTTACGACACACTCTATGCAATGGTGGACCGCGATGATGATATTAGCATTGGCGTGAAATCCACGGCGATCTTATTTGGGTGCTACGACAAAGTCATCGTGGGCGGATTGCAGGGGATAACGCTGTTGTTATTGGTGTTAATAGGCTGGCGGACCGGCCTGCAGTGGCCATTTTATGCATCGCTGATGATCGCGGCTGCCCTGTTTGTCTATCAGCAAAAATTAATTGCTCCCCGCGAACGGGACGCCTGTTTCAAGGCATTTTTGAATAATAACCTGGTGGGAATGATCATTTTTATTGGCATTGCGCTAAGTCTGTTAATGCAAGGGGCCGCCTGATTTTTTATGCTGGCGAGTGATGAAACTATCAACATCACTCGCCATGCAGGGATTATCCCTCGGCGTTACCCCTGAGGCACGGCCTGGTTAGTGCGGGGTTAAATGCTCCTCAGCGAGCTCTTTGACCGGGACCTTGGCAAGCTGGCTGGCGCTTTCAATGGTAAGTTGCACCTCCGGCGCCAGCAGTTCGCTAAGTATCTCCACCATTTCAGTCACCTTTTCACCGATGGCATCACCACTGTCACTGATATATCCCTCGTGGCGCAACGTGGCCACTAACGTTGAAAACACGGCTTTGTCGAAAAACTCCGGGGCATTGATACCGTGTAACACCGAGAGACGTTGGGCCATGATCCGGCTCTCTTTCTCTAGCGTGCCGCGGTTTATCTGTGGGTTAACCCGTAATAACGAAAAAGTAATGGCATAACGCTGCAATGTCTCCCGCGCGCTGGCGGCGAGTAATTGTAGGGTATTTGCACGGGCGTCGTTGAGCGCTAACCCGCTATCATGTTGGATAATCAGCTCCTGGCGTGCCAGTTCGGTTATCAGTTCATCAATTACCGGCTCGATGGCCTGTTTTTGATGATGCATAAAGAGCTCAGCTTTTAGCAACGGATACAGCAGATTGATGCGGTACAATAGCTGCTGCCGATGGATCCCTGGATTGCCGATAACAATGCTGGCCACCAATGAAGGCAGTATGAATAGATGCTGAATATTATTGCGATAATAGGTCATCAGCACCGCCTGTTCACGGGACAGATAAATTATTTCGCCGATCGTATCCTGCTCCACGCTAAATTTGTTCATCGCCAAGGCGTGCTCAAGTAGCTCTTGTGCGTTGGACTCGGGCACCGTAACATCGGTCGCATAAGGCACGTTGCGAATCAGCTCCAGACAACAGGTAAGCTGTTGCAGTAGCTGTTCACGGGTAAGTGAGCGCTGACGGGAGGCCAGTAGCACGGTGGAGCACAGATTGATCGCGTTCACTGCTGCAGCGTTGTTGATCCGCACCATAATCGTCCCGGCGATATCATCAACTGCGGGCGCGAGCCAGGGTGGACGTTGCGATTCGATAGGGTCGATGGAATCACGCCAGTGCGGTACATTCTGATTCAGGTAGGTGCTAAGGGATAACGGTTCGCCAAAGTTGACATAACCCTGGCCTAAATTTCGCAATTTGCGCAATCCGCGCACCATTTGCACAAAACCTTCTTTTTCTTTGGTGGCGCCCCGCAGCTCTTTAGCATAGGTGGCGACTTCCATAACATGCTCGTAGCCTACATAAATTGGCACGAGAGTGATCGGCCGGTTGCCGCCGCGCAACATGGCTTGAATGGTCATTGTCAGTGTGCCGGTTTTAGGTTCCAGCAAACGCCCGGTTCTTGAGCGACCCCCTTCCATAAAATATTCAACCGAGTAGCCCCGGGTAAACAGTTCTCCGAGATATTCACGGAAGATGGTGGAGTAGAGTTTATTACCTTTGAACGTACGACGAATAAAAAAAGCGCCCAAGCGGCGAAAAATCGGACCTGCTGGCCAGAAGTTTAAGTTAATCCCGGCAGCGATATGCGGTGGTACCAGTCCCTGATGATAGAGTACGTAGGACAACAACAGATAGTCCATATGACTGCGGTGGCAGGGCACATAGACGATTTCATGGCCATCTTCCGCCAGTTGTCGTACGCGTTCTGCGTTGCGTACGTGCAACCCTTGATAAAGACGGTTCCAGGTCCAGCTCAATACCCGGTCGGATAAGCGCACCGCTTCGTAGGAAAAATCCGCCGCAATTTCTTCCATCAGTGTAATGGCGTTCTGCTGCGCCTTCTCTACGGAGATTTTTTTCGAACGCGCGTCGTCTTCAACTGCTTTTTCGATGGCTTTAGACGCCAATAATTTATTAAACAAATCCTGGCGGACGGGCAATCGCGGCCCCACCGCCACCAGGCGCTGACGGGCAAAATGTATCATGGCGACCCGGGCCAATTTTTGTGCGATTGTTTTGTCGGTGCCGTGCTCCGTCGCCATATAACGCATGGACAGGGGATTGGAGAATCGCACGAAGCTATCGCGGCCGAGCCAAAGCACCGCAAAGAATTTCTGAAACCCGTTGAGCAGACGTAGCTGAGGCGTTGGCTGATTTTGCTGCGCTTCTCGCCCGGGGGAACGGCCGAACATGATTGACACGGGCACCATCTGCACATCGAGCTGCGGGTTGCTGCGATGCAAATCCAGATAGTCGTGAAAAATTTTCACCGACTCACTTTTTTCGGTGAAATAAGGAAATACTCGCGGGCCATCGTGAATAAAGACGTAGCGTGCTAGCGTGACACCGTCGATCTCCAATGGAACCAGTGGGTCCGGCAACCGAAGTTGCAGACATTGGGCACGTAAGGTGAGCAGGTCTGCCTTTGAATTATAAGGTAACACATACATTATTGGCCGCAAGGGATCCAGACCGGCGTCTTCCGGTGGATTTGCGGGAATAACTTTGCTTTTCACCAACAGCCTGAGCGGTAGATCCAACAACGTATAATAAATGGTTCGCCAGCCTGACATATTTTTGTGAAGCCTCTTGTTAGCATTGCGACACAAGAATACCAGAAACCGCGCGTCAGATCTGTGGTGATACGAACGCGAAGAAACGGTAAGATGAGCGCTATTTCACTCTGTGCATGGAATCATGGCAAATCAAACCTCCGGGCTGGCGCGTATTTACAAGGCCACGGGATACTCAATTAAAGGATTTTGCGCCGCTTGGCGTCATGAAGCCGCCTTCCGTCAGGAAGTTGTGGTTGCCGTCATTGCGATTATCCTTGCATGTTATCTCGAAACAGACGCTATTTCGCGTATTTTATTGATCGGGTCAGTATGGTTGGTGGTGTTGGTGGAGATCATCAATAGCGCTATTGAAGCGGTAGTGGACCGTATCGGGCCGGAACAGCATCCACTCTCCGGCCGGGCAAAAGATTTAGGATCGGCGGCCGTGACTCTGGCGATCGTTCTATCGGTATTTATCTGGGTGACGTTACTGTGGACGCATCTTGGATAAACTGCCGTTTTTAGCGGCTTGGCGGCCGGGATTTATGATGTTTTGCTACGTTGATGGTTTTCAATTGCATCAGACCTGTATATACTCTCAGAAAGACTGTATAAACAAACAGGGGATGGAATGAAAGCGTTAACCGCCAGACAACAAGAGGTTTTTGAGCTTATACGCGATCATATATCGCAAACCGGTATGCCGCCGACCCGTGCGGAGATCGCACAGCGTCTGGGGTTCAAATCCCCCAATGCCGCTGAGGAACACCTCAAGGCGCTGGCGCGTAAAGGCGCGATAGAAATTGTCTCCGGTGCCTCTCGCGGCATCCGGTTATTGATCGAAGAAGAAACCGGGCTGCCGCTGGTTGGCCGTGTCGCTGCTGGCGAACCCTTGTTGGCGGAGCAGCACATTGAAAGCTACTACCAAATAGATCCTGACCTGTTTAAGCCGCATGCTGATTTCCTGCTGCGGGTCAGTGGGATGTCAATGAAGGATATCGGCATCATGGATGGCGATCTTCTGGCGGTGCACAAAACCCAGGATGCGCATAACGGACAGGTCGTGGTGGCGCGTATCAACGATGAAGTTACGGTAAAGCGTCTCAAAAAACATGGCAATATCGTGGAGTTATTACCAGAAAACAGCGAATTCTCACCTATTATCGTTGACCTTCGCCAGCAGGAACTGTCTATCGAAGGGCTGGCGGTCGGCGTGATCCGTAATGGGAACTGGATTTAACGACGGTTTTTTCCCTACATGACTCAATGTGGTCCGGTTATGGATGAGCGTTTCTCCGGCACCGGGCCTGTTTGACAACGCCTATTATGCCTTTCACTCACCGCTGTTTATACCCGTCATACTTCAAGCTGTCGGTGCGTTGCAATATTCGGTCCTTCCGTGGGCCTCACCCTTAACGGGGCCGCGAGAAGTTGCGTTCAAATTTGCTGCACTATTTTACTGCACTGTTTTGCCCCACTATTTTGCCCCACTATAATGCCTATCGCCAATCCTCTGCTATAATTAGATTGTAGTGTTAATCAATGAATAGAACATAGGTGTTGAAATCCTATTTAGTCGATTAACAAAGTGAATTATCAGTCCAATCCAAGGAGGCTTTTATGAATAAAGATCAAACTAGCGGTAATTGGAAGCAGTTTACCGGTAAAATAAAAGAACAGTGGGGTAAATTGACTGACGATGATTTAACTGTGGTTGAAGGCAAACGCGATCAACTTATCGGTAAACTTCAGGAACGCTATGGCTATGGTAAAGACGTTGCTGAAACAGAAGTTAAAAATTGGGAAATCCGCAATAAATTTCGGTGGTAGCGGTTTATAGGCCAAGGAGGGGCGCCATAAGATAGGCCTTTTGTTTTAGCTTATTCTTATCCATGGTTGTAAGGGTGTGCTGTCTATAATTCTATCCACCTTAGGCGATTGATGTTTTTACCACCCGCTACCTTGGTAAGGTAGGGTTATTGAGATGTCAGCGTTTTTTTATGGCTATTGAATGGTCATGTTCGCAGGTGTCGGGATGGTTACAGGCTTGCACATCCGTACATAATGGACAAAATCCATGGGCCTCCACAACATTATGGCGCATCGTAAAACCACTGGCCTCGGCCATTTTTTGCAAGATATCCTCAATACCCTGTGTGGCCTGTTCCGTGACCTGGCCACAGCGATCGCAAATAAAGAAGGCGGAAGTGTGTCCCGGTTGCTCAAAATGGTGGCACAAAACAAAGCTATTGGTTGACTCAACGCGGTGAATAAAACCTTGCTCCAGCAGGAAATCCAGGGCGCGATAGATGGTCGGTGGTTTGGCTTGAGGTTCGGAGACCCGCAGCAGATCCAGCAAATCATACGCACTGATTGCGCCCTCCTGCTGAGTCATCAGCCGCAACACTTCCAACCGCTGTGGCGTCAGGCGCACATTACGCTGTTCGCATAATTGTTCCGCTTGGCTAAGTAAGTGGGACGAAGTCGATGCAGTCATAGAGGTTCCTCATAGCGTGTTCCTTAGTCTATCTTATCATGATGGCATTAAAACGCCGAGTCCATACCCGTCATCTTTCAGCTCGCGGGATTGGTGTCACATGAGTGAGTTAACCAGGGTATACGTGCATTCATTTGACGCATTTATTCAGGCAGCAGGACCCGATGATGGCAGATTTTCCTGTAGATAGTGATGTGCAGTTCTTGAAGATGGGTGGTATGGGGCGGCGTTAAGCATGATAGCGCAACACCGCCTTGGGTTAATGACCGTCCTCAGATGGCAACAGAACGTGTCTTTATGCTATCGGTGACTCTGTTGGCGATGGACATGAGATGGTAAATGATCTGTTTGTTACTGGCCTTGGTTTTACGTTTAATATTGATTTTATGGGATGATAGGGTTTTTTCTTTTATTCCAAGCTGGTTGCAAATATGCATAGTATCAAAGCCGGACATCCACATTTTCAAAATTTCCGCTTCGGTTTTACTAAAATGCAAAGGGGAAAAACCCATTGCTGAATCTGCATTATGCCAAGCTTTGGTATCCATGAAGTATTGAATTATCATGATAAGTGAGCTTATTTTGATAAACTTAGACACTATAATGACATTATCTTTGATCGGTACGAAATCATGAAATTTAATATTTTCATTTCCAATAAAGATAAAGAATAAGGTAAGTGGCTGATTTTCAATAATAGCTTTCAGTTCATTGCTATCGTTGTGACATTGAAAATAATTCTGATTAATGAAAATAATCGTTGGCGTTGCTTTTTTGCATTTGTGCTTTAAAGAATCTATCGTCTCCAAATCGCGAATGCTGTCTTTTATTCCACTGTCAGCTAATGAACTTCTTAACGCGTGTTTAGTATATGTGCATGGGTCTAAAATAAATACTGTCATAGAATAGTGCCATCTATAATTTATGTCGTTCCATGACGAAGTGAGGAAGCGATAGCCATCTACCTAGGTGAATGGCGACCCAAAAAATATTATATTTTTATTATTTGACTTCCCTTCTTGGATAGGCCGGTTGTTATGCTAATACCATAGTCGCTACTGTTTTCTATTAGAAATAATCTAATTATCGTGAGTTCAATAGTTTTGCTCATGCTCCACCTTCCACTCACACACCATGTTTCGTAACTACTAATTAATGTTTAAATGATTACGATCAATTTGTAAATAATGAAAGTTCTTTTTGGGATTAAATGGTGGTTATATGGTATTTTTTGAGCAATTTAGCGATGAATTTTAGTTATGTATGTTAATTTAAAGTTAACAACTGCTGGAACATACAGCCGATTCCCCGTTACGCTGTCTCACGTTCTCCCGGGTTCGGCTCGGTTTTTCTATGCTATAGTAGCCCGTAATCATTATTCCATTACAACGTCGGCCGACTTCGTTATCCGAAGCGTTTTAATGCGACGTTGATCATCATCAAATACGGCAAATTGGTCCACATGCGCGATAACATTGTTCAAACACATACCTTGTCGACTCCACTGGTACCTGCAATTGGCGGGATTCTGCCCGCCCGGCGTCTGTCGGTAGCGCCGATGCTCGACTGGACTGACCGGCACTGCCGGTACTTTCTGCGGCTATTAACACGTCATTCGTTATTGTATACAGAGATGGTCACTACCGGTGCCTTGCTCTATGGCAAAGGGGATTATCTGGCATTTAATGATCACGAGCATCCGCTGGCGCTGCAGTTGGGGGGGAGCGACCCACAGGCGTTGGCTCGTTGTGCCCTTATGGCACAACAGCGTGGCTATGACGAGGTTAATCTCAATGTTGGCTGTCCGTCTGACCGGGTGCAGAATGGCCAATTCGGTGCCTGTTTGATGGCCGAGCGGCAAAGAGTGGCCGATTGTATTGATGCTATGCGTGCAGCGGTATCCATTCCGGTGACGGTTAAAACCCGTATTGGCATTGATGATCAGGACAGCTACGAATTTTTATGTGAGTTTATTCAGACCGTGGCCGAACGTGGCGGTTGCGATACTTTTATTATCCATGCGCGCAAGGCTTGGTTGTCCGGTCTTAGCCCCAAAGAAAACCGTGAAATCCCGCCGTTGGATTATCCTCGGGTCTATCAGCTGAAACGGGATTTCCCAGCATTGACGTTGGTGATCAACGGTGGCATAAAAAATCTGGATGAGGCGCTGGTGCATCTGGAGCAGGTAGATGGTGTGATGATCGGGCGCGAGGCCTATCAAAACCCGGGTATTCTGGCTCTGGCGGATAGCCGGATTTTCGATAGTGCCGATCCTTTTAGCCATATGGCCGGGATCGTGCAGGCAATGTTCCCTTATATTGAACGCGAGCTGGCCCAAGGGACCTATTTGGGACATATCACCCGGCATATGCTGGGATTATTTCAAGGTATTCCCGGCGCACGCCAATGGCGGCGACACCTGAGCGAGAACGCGCATAAACCGGGTGCCGGTATTGGGGTGGTGGAGCAAGCGCTGGCCAAGGTGTCGGGGCGAGGGCTGACGGCGGATTTGGCCAATTGATGGTGAAAATAGCCATCAATAAACGTGATGGCAAAACTTTTTCTTTATTAATCAGTGCAATTTAAGGCTGTTAACCTGGCATGCTTCTTGAATTAATCCTATTAAAGACTGACGGTTATTCCCGCTATTCAGGAGCCTATTATGTTAGAGATTTTTTTTGTTATCGGTTTTTTTATCATCTTGTTGCTGACCGGAATTTCTATGCTTAGCGTACTGGCCGCACTGGTGGTGGGTACGTTTGTGATGATGTTTGCCGGTTTGTTTTTTATGGCGATTAAATTATTGCCCTGGTTGTTGTTAGCTCTGGTGGTAGCCTGGATCTGGCGAGCGGTTCAAGGTCCCCAACTGCGACGTTACTGATACCACCCAGCTGCATTAGTGGGTTGTGGCAAAAAAAACGTTAATTTTTTTTTACATTAACGTGGAGCCGGTCACAGCTTGTGATCATTTCAGGGCCAAGAGAGTGCTTAACGATTTTTTTTTCTTATAAGTACTGTTATTATTACAGAATATTACTAACGCAGTGAATTCATCAATAACACTGGATAGAGATATAAAATAGGATAATAGCCATGCTTTAGAGGTCTCGGGTTACAAGAGTCATTATCCTTGTACTACCAATGAGATACTCTATATGCGGGCAACTCTGGTGATTAGACCTACTGTTCCTCCCTACAGAAAAGTATAAAAATAACGATATAATGCTCCACCATAAAAGCACTTATCAAAAGCGCTGATGAAAGCCATTTTACCAGGGCCTCCTTGCAGAGGCCCTTTTTTTTGTGCGCCTGCCGCTTGTGGGTATTACGGAATCAGCAGTAACGAGCCGTGAGTTGCCCGACTTTCCAACGCTTGATGCGCTCGCTGGGCTTGTGCCAACGGGAAGGTCTGTTTTTCCGCCACCTTGATGTTGATCGCACCGCTGGCAATCATTGAAAACAATTCATTACTGGCCAGCGTTAATTCTTCACGGTTGGTCACATAACCATTCAAAGACGGGCGGGTGACATATAACGAACCTTTCTGATTGAGAATGGCCAGGTTGACGCCGCTTACCGGGCCTGACGAGTTGCCGAAGCTGATCATGAGGCCGCGGCGGTGCAGGCAATCTAACGAGGCTTCCCAAGTACTTTTGCCTACTGAATCGTAGACCACGCTGACCTTTTTACCTTCGGTGAGCGCAGCGACACGTTCGGGCACGTTTTCTTCTCGGTAGTTAATCGTTTCCCAGGCCCCGGCTGCCTTTGCCAACGCGGCTTTTTCCGCTGAGCCAACCGTGCCGATCATTTTGGCACCCAACGCTTTAGCCCACTGGCAGGCAATGTATCCGACTCCTCCGGCGGCGGCGTGAAACAAAAAAATCTCGCCGGGCTTGATTTCATATGTCTGGCGCAACAGATAATAAACGGTCAGGCCCTTTAAAAACGACGCTGCAGCTTGCTCAAAGGTGATGGTATCGGGTAACTGGGCGATATTTTTTTCCGCGACATTATGAATATCGCTATAGGCACCCAAGGTTGATTGGGCATACACCACCCGATCGCCCACCTTCAGGTCGGTCACGCCGGATCCCACCTTTACGACAACGCCGGCGGCCTCGGTTCCCAGGCCGGACGGCATGGTGGGCGTTGGATATAATCCGCTGCGCACATAGGTATCGATGTAGTTTATCCCAATCGCCTTATTGGCAACCTGTACTTGGTCGGCGGTTGGATCATCCGGGGTAAAATCAACATATTGCAGTACTTCTGGGCCACCGTTGGCGGAAAATTGAATACGCTTTGCCATATTTTTTCCTCAGCCTGATCATAGGCTTAATAATTTGTGTTGCCCTAAGGCGCTGACGCACCCCATCCCCCGGTGTTGACTCGGCTGCTGGGGTGGGCGAGGACACATCTGCAGGAGCAGATGTGAACCCGACCTGTCGCGGCCCTGTCAGGAGCGAGGCCCAGGCAAGGGCTGTGTATTCGCGCCTGCAACGTGCAGTATGATGGGTATAGTGGGTTTACGTGTTAATTAACCATAAGCTCTTCACTCAGGTTTGCAAAGCCACATAGGATTTGTCGACAATCAACGATACAATGCATTTTTATCTCATGCTTCATCTATCAGGCAATGTCATTACCACATGTCAGAAAAAAAACCAGCCAATAAAACAAATTTTTCCCGGGACCGTCAGGTCGAGGGCCTGAAACTCCCACCCCATTCTCTGGAGGCGGAGCAGTCAGTGTTGGGTGGGTTAATGCTGGATAATGAGCGTTGGGACAACGTCGCCGAACGCGTGACGTCCAAAGATTTTTTTAACCGGCCACACCGGCTGATTTTCGGCGAAATGCAGCGCCTGCTTGAACTGAATAAGCCCATCGATTTGATCACATTATCCGAATCGCTGGAGCAAAAAGGCGATTTGGATTCTGTGGGCGGCTTCGCGTATCTGGCGGAGTTGTCAAAAAACACCCCCAGTGCGGCCAATATTTCCGCCTATGCGGATATCGTACGGGAACGGGCGGTGGTGCGTGAGATGATCGCGGTAGCCCACGAAATAGCCGATGCCGGCTACGACCCTCAGGGACGCAGCAGTGAAGATTTACTCGACTTGGCCGAGTCCCGGGTGTTCCAGATTGCTGAAAATCGCGCAAGTAAGGATGAAGGTCCCAAAAGTATTGATCGCATCCTGGAAGACACGGTAGCGCGTATTGAGCAGTTGTACCAAAAGCCCCACGATGGTGTCACTGGCGTTTCCAGTGGTTACCATGATTTAGATAAAAAAACCGCCGGTTTTCAAAAGTCGGATCTGATCATTGTCGCCGCGCGACCGTCAATGGGGAAAACCACCTTCGCCATGAATCTGTGTGAAAATGCCGCCATGACCGAGGATAAACCCGTGCTGATATTCAGCCTGGAAATGCCCGGCGAACAGATTATGATGCGTATCTTGGCCTCGTTATCCCGTGTCGATCAGACCCGCATCCGCACCGGACAACTCGATGATGAGGACTGGGCGCGTATTTCCAGCTCTATGGGCATTTTGCTGGAAAAACGCAATATGTATATTGATGATTCATCGGGGCTAACGCCTACCGACGTCCGCTCCCGTGCCCGGCGGGTTTTTCGCGAGCATGACGGTCTTAGCCTTATCATGATCGATTATTTGCAACTGATGCGGGTGCCACAACTGTCCGAAAACCGCACACTGGAAATAGCGGAAATTTCGCGTTCACTCAAGGCGTTGGCCAAGGAACTGCAAGTACCGGTGATCGCGTTGTCCCAGCTTAATCGCGGGCTGGAGCAGCGTGCTGATAAACGGCCGATCAACTCCGATCTACGTGAATCCGGATCGATCGAGCAGGATGCTGATCTGATCATGTTTATCTACCGTGACGAGGTGTATCACGAAAACAGTGATATGAAAGGTATTGCCGAGATCATTTTGGGTAAACAGCGTAATGGCCCGATAGGCACGGTGCGATTAACATTTAATGGGCAGTGGTCGCGGTTCGATAGTTATGCCGGGCCACAATATGATGATGAATAATAACCAGGACGAGAATAATGAAAACGGCAATTGCCGTTATTAACCGCCAGGCTTTGCAACATAATTTGCGCCAGGTGCGCCTGTTAGCGCCTCAAAGTCAGGTCGTGGCGGTGGTAAAGGCCAATGCTTATGGTCACGGGTTATTGACCACCGCCTTCACGTTGCAAGATGACGCCGATTATTTTGGCGTGGCGCGTCTGAGTGAAGCTCTGGCGCTGCGCAACGGTGGTATTACCAAACCTATTTTACTGTTGGAAGGTTTTTTCAGCGCTGACGAACTGCCGTTATTGGCCCGTTACGATCTTGCCACCGCCATCCATAGCCCCGAACAGCTGTTGGCGCTGGAGCAGTCACATCTAGAGCGGCCGCTGCAGGTTTGGATGAAACTCGACACTGGAATGCACCGGCTGGGTGTATTGCCGTATCAAGCTGACGCGTTTTATGCGCGTTTGGCGGCTTGCCCAAACGTTGATGGGCCGGTCAACATCATGAGCCACTTCGCGCGAGCCGACGAACCACAGTTGGATACCACCTTGCAGCAGTTGGCCTGTTTTGCCCAGTTTGGCGGGGATAAGCCTGGCAAACGTTCCATTGCCGCGTCGGGAGGTGTGTTGTTGTGGCCTCAGTCTCATCATGATGTGGTCAGACCCGGTATTTTGCTCTATGGCGTATCGCCCTTGGACAGCGGCGAAGCCGCGTCATATGGTTTTCGTCCGGCAATGACGTTGACCTCGTCGCTGATTGCGGTGCGCGAACATCGGGCCGGAGAGGCCAGCGGTTATGGTGGTACCTGGGTTAGCCCTCGGGATACCCGCCTCGGTGTCGTGGCATTCGGTTACGGAGATGGTTATCCACGCAGCGCCCCCAGCGGTACGCCAGTATGGGTAAATGGTCGTAAGGTGCCGCTGGCCGGTCGGATTTCCATGGATATGCTTACCCTGGATTTAGGCCCGGATAGCCAGGATCGCGTGGGCGACCGGGTCATCTTATGGGGTCCAGAGTTGCCGGTGGAGCAGGTTGCCGCTGCCACGGGCATCAGCGCCTATGAATTGATTACCAAACTCACTTCACGGGTCGAAACGACCTATTTACCCTAACTAATTCATGTGAATGGGGTTTTACTCACTGAACCCGTTAAACCAGGAGATCTGCATAGTGTTCCAGAATGTTGATGCTTACGCCGGGGATCCCATCCTATCGCTGATGGAAACCTACAAACAGGATACTCGACCTGATAAGGTCAACCTGAGCATCGGGCTATATTATAATGAGCAGGCCATTATTCCGCAGCTAAACTCGGTGGCACAGGCCGAAGCGAGGCTCGCCAATCCCAAGCAGGCCATGTCATATCTGCCGATGTCAGGATTGCCTGCCTACCGTTGCGCTAGCCAATCATTATTGTTCGGGGCTCATCATCCGATGCTTGAACAGGGGCGCATTGCCACCATTCAAACCTTGGGCGGTTCAGGTGGACTGAAAATAGGGGCGGATTTCCTCAAAGGTTATTTCCCTGACTCTAGCGTGTGGGTCAGCGATCCCACCTGGGACAACCATGTGGCCATTTTCGCCGGGGCCGGGTTTAACGTTAATCGTTACCCTTATTTCGATGGTGAACGCTTGGCGGTGAATTTCAATGCTATGCTCGATTGCCTGGCGGCGTTACCGGCAAAAAGCATCGTGTTATTGCATCCTTGCTGCCATAACCCTACCGGTTCGGATCTTACCCGGGAACAGTGGGATCGGGTGATTGGCGTGGTTGGCGAACGCGGGTTGATCCCCTTTCTGGATATCGCGTATCAGGGGTTTGGCGAAGGGCTGGACGAGGATGCCTATGCGGTGCGTGAAATGGCGCGTCTCGGACTGCCTTGCCTTATCAGCCAATCGTTTTCTAAAATTTTTTCACTCTACGCCGAACGGGTCGGTACCCTGTCAGTCGTCTGCGACAGTGCGACTGAAGCTGATTGTGTGCTGGGGCAATTGATGGCCACCGTGCGCCGCAACTATTCAAGCCCGCCGAATTTTGGCGCTCAAGTGGTATCGCTGGTGCTCAACGATGTGGCGTTAAATACTTTATGGCACCAAGAGGTGTCCAGCATGCGTCTGCGAATTTTACAGATGCGCCAGAGTTTGGTGGATGCCCTGAAAACGGCCCTGCCGGCCCGGAATTTTGATTATTTACTCCAGCAACGGGGCATGTTCAGCTATACCGGCCTGACGCCGGCGGAAGTTGATCGGTTGCGCGATGAATTTGGGGTGTATTTGATTAGCAGCGGCCGTATGTGTCTGGCCGGCCTCAATACCGACAATGTTCAGCGGGTAGCCCAGGCTATCGCCGCACTGCGCTAACAGTCCTTAGCGCCACTGACCCGCTCTAACGGCCAGTGGCGCACTCAGCACGATTAACGTGCTATCCAGCCCTGCCTGCTCGCTGTTCTGCCTGTCATTTTTGCCACAGCAATGATGTTGGTTATCCCCCTCCATGCAGATTAATCAACCTAAACAGCGCCTCGACGCGAGTTCGTTTTCACGTTGTCCGTTCCGACAACGTGAAAGCTGGAGGGTCTATACTTACAAGTAATAGGTAAACAGAGGAGCGTGCATCATGTGGTATCAACAAATGCTGATCCTAAGCCCCCATCAGCGGGGTTTTCATCTGGTAACCGCAGAGATAACCGATAGACTTAATCATTTAACCGAGATCAAGACCGGGTTGTTGCATTTACTGTTGCAACACACCTCTGCCTCCCTGACCTTAAATGAGAATTGTGATCCTAGCGTCAGGTCTGATATGGAAGGCTATTTTTTGCACCAGGTGTCTGAAGATGTGCCTTATCGTCACGATTATGAGGGCGCGGACGATATGCCTGCGCATATTAAATCGTCATTATTGGGGGCGTCACTGTTGATTCCAGTGGGGCAGGGTAAGTTATTACTGGGTACGTGGCAGGGTATTTGGCTGGGTGAACACCGTAACCGGGGTGGCGAGCGGCATATCCTTGCCACCTTGCAAGGAGAGTAGGTCGGGCGCCATCAGTTTTTTTTCTGACGGCACCGGGGGACATTCCCGATGCCGAATCAGCGGGTTAGGGTATCCGGTTCAACTTACGGGCGTCACCGGGTGATGTTTACGTGCCAGTATGGGTTTGAGAAAACGTGCCGTATGGGATATTTCACTGGCCGCCACTGTTTCCGGCGTACCCGAGACCAGGATCTCGCCGCCGCCGTTGCCCCCTTCGGGGCCGAGATCGACAATCCAGTCTGCGGTTTTAATCACGTCCAGATTATGCTCAATCACCACGATGGTATTGCCTTGATCGCGCAGCTGGTGCAGTACTGCCAGCAGCTGTTCAATGTCGGCAAAATGCAGACCGGTAGTGGGCTCATCCAGAATATACAGGGTTTGGCCGGTACCTCGTTTCGACAGTTCGCGCGCCAGTTTGACCCGCTGGGCCTCACCGCCGGACAGGGTCGTCGCCGATTGTCCTAGGCGAATATAAGACAGACCGACGTCGATCAGCGTTTGCAGTTTGCGTGCCAGCGCCGGTACCGCATCAAAAAACGTCCGCGCATCTTCGATGGTCATATCCAGCACTTCGTGAATATTTTTACCCTTGTATTTTACTTCCAGGGTTTCGCGGTTGTAGCGTTGACCCCTACACTGATCGCACGGCACATAGATATCCGGCAGGAAATGCATTTCCACCTTGATGACGCCGTCACCCTGGCAGGCTTCGCAGCGCCCGCCGCGCACATTAAAACTAAAGCGGCCGGGCGTATACCCTCGGGTACGGGACTCCGGCACCCCGGCAAACAGTTCCCGCACCGGTGTAAATACGCCGGTATAGGTCGCCGGGTTGGAGCGCGGCGTACGGCCGATGGGACTTTGGTCGATATCGATAACCTTATCGAAATGTTCTAATCCTTGGATATCGCGGTAAGGCGCGACTTCGGTGGTGGTGGCGCCGTTGAGCTGGCGCTGTGCCACCGGGAACAACGTATCGTTGATTAATGTCGACTTACCGGAACCTGATACGCCGGTGATACAGGTAAACAATCCCACCGGTAGCGTTAGGGTAACGTCTTTTAGATTATTGCCCCGGGCACCGATCAGTTTCAGCACTTTGGTGGGATCAGCCGGAATGCGGTGTTCGGGAATCGCGATCTCGCGTTTGCCACTGAGAAACTGCCCGGTCAGTGATGCCGGGTTGGCCATGATCTCCTCGGCGGTGCCTTCCGCCACGACTTCGCCGCCATGCACCCCGGCGCCCGGACCGATATCGATGATATGATCCGCCGCCCGGATCGCGTCCTCGTCATGTTCCACCACGATGACCGTATTGCCGAGATCACGCAGGTGAACCAGCGTTTCCAACAACCGTTCGTTATCACGTTGGTGCAGCCCGATAGAGGGTTCGTCGAGGACATACATTACGCCCACCAACCCCGCGCCAATCTGGCTGGCCAAACGAATACGCTGCGCCTCGCCACCGGACAAGGTCTCTGCCGAACGGGATAAAGAGAGGTAGTTCAGGCCGACGTTGACCAGAAACTTCAGCCGGTCGCGGATTTCCTTCAAAATTTTCTCGGCAATTGTCGCCCGTTGGCCACTGAGTTTCATCTCGTCGAAGAAACTCAGCGCATTGCCGATACCCATATCAGAAATGACCGGTAACGTGGTGTTTTCTACAAACACATAACGTGCTTCTCGCCGCAGGCGTGTGCCGCCGCAGCTATTACACGGGCGGTTGCTGATATATTTCGCTAATTCTTCGCGTACCGCTGAGGATTCGGTCTCTTTATATCGCCGTTCCATATTCGGTAGCACGCCTTCAAAAGGATGTCGCCTGATGGAACTGTCGCCGCGGTCGTTAAGATAGCGAAATTCGATAGTTTCTTTCCCGGAACCAAACAGAATTTTTTGCTGGATATCGATATCAAGCTGGTTCCACGGGAGTTCTACATCAAATTTGTAATGCTCGGCCAGCGAACGCAGCATTTGGAAGTAGTAGAAATTGCGCCGATCCCAGCCACGAATGGCTCCGCCTGCTAGGGAAATTTCCGGATTCTGCAATACCCGTTCTGGATCGAAATATTGTTGCACGCCCAAACCGTCGCAGGTCGGGCAAGCGCCGGCCGGGTTGTTAAATGAAAACAGGCGAGGTTCCAGTTCTGGCATGCTGTAACCGCAGATTGGGCAGGCAAAGTTGGCTGAGAACAACATCTCCTCGGCCTGGGCGTCGTCCATATCGGCTACCACGGCGGTGCCGCCGGACAGGCCCAGGGCGGTTTCAAACGATTCTGCCAGGCGCTGGGCCAGATCTTCTCGGACTTTAAACCGATCGACCACCACTTCGATGGTGTGTTTTTTCTGCAGTTCCAATTTGGGGGGATCCGAAAGATCGCATACCTCACCGTCGATGCGCGCACGGATATAACCTTGGGTAGCCAAGCCCTCCAGGGTCTTACTGTGTTCGCCTTTACGCTCTTTTACCACCGGCGCCAGCAGCATCAGACGTTTGCCTTCCGGCTGCAATAATACATTATCCACCATCTGACTGACGGTTTGCGCCGCCAGCGTCACGTCGTGATCCGGGCAACGCGGTTCGCCGACCCGGGCGAACAGCAAACGCAGGTAATCATGGATTTCAGTAATGGTCCCGACGGTCGAACGCGGATTATGGGACGTTGACTTTTGCTCGATGGAGATGGCCGGCGACAGGCCTTCGATATGGTCCACATCCGGCTTTTCCATCAAGGAAAGGAATTGCCGCGCATAAGCGGACAGCGATTCGACATAACGGCGCTGCCCTTCAGCATACAGGGTATCGAACGCCAGGGAGGATTTGCCCGAGCCGGAAAGGCCGGTTATCACGATGAGCTTGTCCCGGGGAATAATCAGACTAATGTTTTTCAGGTTATGGGTACGAGCACCACGAACTTCGATCTTATCCATTCAACTTAATCCCGACACCGGATGAATAATTGCTACCGGTCGTGCCTGCAACAACACAACTGGCGCGAAACGGACAATTATGACACAAAAAAAGCTGAACGAATATCCAGTATTGATTGTAACGACTAACTCTGCATTCATCTCGATTGGATCGCGGCCGCAATGATTTTCACCCGTGTCCTTTCGGCATTTGCGTGGTAAACTTTAGCGATTACACTTAGTAAAACATCTTATCAGGAGAGTCGACATGGCCAGCAGAGGCGTTAATAAAGTGATTCTAGTCGGAAATCTGGGCCAGGATCCGGAAGTCCGCTACATGCCGAACGGTGGTGCGGTTGCCAATATGACACTGGCAACGTCGGATAGCTGGCGCGACAAGCAAACCGGCGAGACCAAAGAAAAAACCGAATGGCACCGCGTTGTGCTGTTCGGCAAACTGGCCGAAGTGGCTGGCGAATACCTGAAAAAAGGTTCGCAGGTCTATATTGAAGGTGCGCTGCAAACCCGCAAGTGGACCGATCAGGGTGGACAGGAACGTTATACGACTGAGGTGGTAGTCAACGTGGGTGGCACCATGCAAATGCTGGGTGGCCGTCAAGGTGGCGCGGCAGGTGCTGGCGGTGCGGCCAGCGGTCAGCAGGGTGGCTGGGGACAGCCGCAGCAGCCGCAGGGCAATAATGCCCAGTTTAGCGGCAACCCGGGCGGCGCAGCCCCCACCACACCGTCGGCTAGTCGTCCCGCGGCGCAGAATACACCTCCTGCTGGTGGCAACGAGCCACCGATGGATTTTGACGATGACATCCCGTTTTAAGTGCGCCGTTTTGCTTTGTAAATCAAGTGGTTAATTCGAGTTATTGAATTAATCATAGGCTGTTGGAGTGCCTATTGCAAGCCTGACTTATCCTTACCCGGTAATGGGTTTGAACCTCGAAAGAGGGAGGGGAGTGTAGCATGTCAGGAAAAGGCTGGTTGCGGGGAAATAACCTACTTTGCGCCAGCCATTGCAAATCCCATATGGTTAAGCCTGATTGGTTGAATCATAGTTCATAGTGGGTTTCGGGATATCGATGGCTCACGGTTATCTAGGAGTCATACCAATATTTATAGTAATTATTTTTAGAAGGTTACTATATCCAACAATATTGGCACCTGCTCGGTGAGAGTGGTAATTGAACGTAAGTGAAACCTAAGTGGGATGCACCTTGACTACAAAGAAATACGGGATTACCTAAGTTGGTTAAGTAATTAACCAATATGGTAACGGAGACTCCGTAGTACCCAACGTAGCTCTGTAATGGAGTCGCAATTGGCTAACCAATCTGAAAAATATATATAAACTGATAAGCAATTATCAATGAAATTATATTCGTAAGGGGGAAGGGAGTCAGTTGGATCTATACTAATAGAAGCGAGGTTCGATAGTCAGTGCTATCACAGAGAACACTCAATGCTCTAAGTGGTATAAACAAAGCCAGTATACAAGGTTATAAGATCAAGAAGCTGCATAAAATCATGTGCAGTAATAAAGATCTTTGGGCACAGGCTTATGCTAATATTTATTCCAATTCGGGAGCCATGACGAAAGGAATAAATAATAATACGATGGATGGAATGAGTGTGGACAGGATTATCAGTCTTATTCATCTCATAGACTCAGGTTCGTACATACCCAAACCTTGCAGGCGCGCGCACATACCTAAAGATGCCCGAAAACCGAATGGAAAGAAACGTCCCTTAGGTATTCCAACTGGAGACGATAAATTAATACAGCAAGTAATGAGAATGTTATTGGAAGAGATCTATGAACCGGTTTTTAGCGACTGGAGCTATGGATTCAGGCCTAAGCGTTCCTGTCATTCTGCATTAAAAGAAATCAGAAACGGTTGGAAAGGAACAAAATGGGTATGTGATGTAAGGGGACGGGCGTCTCGCCTTGCTCACGAAATATCATTCCAGCATTCTGATCTCACCCCATATAATCGGTGTGAGATGAACCATGGCAAAACGTTATTCCCTTAGTGAAAAAC
>NZ_JAYGJO010000031.1:0-53390 GCF_035013185.1 Acerihabitans sp. TG2 | reverse complement strand
GTTAAGCGGCGCGGGCATTGCCACCAATAAACTGTCGTCGGAACAGTCACGTCTGCGTGCGGACGCCGAAGCCGCCACCCGCACGCTTAACCGGCAACGTGACGCCCTGGCACGGCTTAGCAGCCAGCAAAAACGCCTGACGCAAATCAAGACGCGTTACCAGGCAGGCAAAGCGCTGGCCGGTAATATCGCCGGGAAAAGCACCGCCGCGCTCGGCATGGCCACCGGTGCAATGTACGCCGGAAGCCGTTTTTTAGCGCCAGGAGTGAAATTCGATAAGGAAATGTCCGGCGCCCAGGCCATCCTGGGGCTGGATAAAAATGACACCCAACTCCAGGCGATGCGCCAGCAGGCGCGGGATATCGGTTCCACCACCGCCTATTCCCCCACCGACGTGGCGCGCACCCAAACCACGTTGGCCCGGGCAGGATACGGGGCCGAGGACATTCTCAAATCCACCGGCACCACGGTTAACCTGTCTTTGGCCGGACAGGTGGATATCGCCGAGGCGGCGGATATTGTCACCAGTATGCAATCCGCTTTCCAAATCCCGATGAATGAAATCGGTCGGGTGGCGGATGTGATGACCAAAGGCTTTACCAGCTCCAATACCTCACTTATCGACCTGGGCGAGGCGATGAAATACGTTGCGCCTATCGCTCGCGCCGCCGGGGCCAGTATCGAAGACACCACCGCCATGCTCGGCGTACTGGCGGATAACGGCATCAAAGGCAGTATGGCCGGTACCGGTGTCAGTGCGGTTCTGACCCGCTTGCAAGCACCCACCGGTGAATCCGCCACCGCGCTGGATGAACTAAAGGTGAAAACCCGCGATAAAAAAGGCAACTTTTTGCCCATTGAGGGGGTGTTGAAAGGCATCGCCGCGTCGATGAAAAAAAACAATCTTGGCTCGGCGCAGCGGGCGCAATATTACAAAGTCATTTTTGGCGAAGAGGCCATGAAGTCGGCGCAAAATCTGGTTGAGGCGGCGGAAAGCGGCAAGATCGGCCAGAAAAAAGATGCTCTGGATCACTCCCAGGGCAAGGCGCAACAAGTGGCCCTGGTGCAAACCGACAACCTGGACGGGGATTTAAAAAACCTGTCGTCGGCCTGGGAAGATATCCGCATCCAAATCTTTGATGGCCACAACGCCAGCCTGCGCAAACTGACCCAATCCGCCAACGCCTGGCTGACATCGGTTGATGACTGGATGAAAAAAAATCCCCGCCTCACCACGATGCTCACCGCCATGGCTGGGGTGTTGACCGCGTTGGTCGGCGGGCTAGCCATTCTGGGCCTGGCAGCCTGGCCGGTGATCACCGGGTTTAACCTGTTACTGGCTGGCGGTCAATTATTGGGGGCAGGTCTGCTTGTGGTCGGTGAAGGTATCGCCGCCACCTTTGCCACCCTGGCGCTGCCGATCACACTCATTGTGGCGGCGCTTATTGCCGGGGCGTTGATCGTGCGTAAATATTGGGAGCCGATCAAGGCGTTTATCGGCGGGGTAGCCGAGGGATTTATGGCCGCCATGACGCCAATCACTGCCGCCTTTGCGCCGCTAAATCCGGTGTTTGCCTGGGTGACCGATAAACTCAAAGGTATCTACACCTGGTTTATGGATTTGATCCAACCGGTCAAAGCCACCGAAGAAACCCTGGCCAGCGCCACCAACGCCGGTAAGATTTTTGGCGAAGGTGTCGCCATGGCCCTGACCTTTCCCCTTACCGCGTTAAACACCCTGCGCGAGGGCATTGATTGGGTACTGGAAAAGCTGGGGTTAATTGATAGCAAGTCCAACGGCCTGGGTGATAAAGCCAACGGCCAGCCCGCCACGCCCGCCACCGCCTATGACTATCAGCCCGGCACCATGCTGTATGATTCCAACCCTGTATTGGGCATGATAAAACAAGCGGATAAGCCAATCCAAGCACCGCAAACTCACTCGGCCAGCGTCCATCTTTCGTTAAATTATTCCCCGAAAACAGAGGATGCCATGTCACCGCAAGATGTTGGGCATATCGCGGCTACTACCGCCGCCGATGTGTTGGATAAACATTTTCGCCAACAGCGCGCCCGTAGCCGCAGCAGTATGACCCATGAATAATCCCCCGGAACTAACACCATGATGATGACCCTCGGGCTGTTTGTGTTCACCCTGAGCACCGTGCCGTACCAAAACCTTAACCGTTCTCTGGAATACCGCTGGCCAACCAATAGCCGGGTGGGACTTATCCCGGCGGCGCAATTCCTCGGCCCGGATAACGACACCATTACCCTGTCCGGCACGCTGCTGCCGGAGGTCACCGGTGGACGGCTGTCGCTGTTGGCACTGGAGACCATGGCATCCCAGGGCAAAACCTGGCCATTGATTGAAGGCAGCGGGCGGATTTACGGCATGTTTGTAGTGACCAGTTTTAGTGAAACCCGCAGCGAGTTTTTTGCCGACGGTGCGGCCCGACGCATCGAGTTTACCCTCAACCTAATGCGGGTAGATGAAAGCCTGACCGCCATGTTTGGCGATATGAAAGCCCAGGCCGATAGCCTGCTGGGCAAGGTGCAAACCCTGGCCGACAAAGCTAAAACCGCCGTGGGGGGGCTCTGGTCATGATCACTACCCTGATGCCTTCCGCCGGAGCCACGCTCGCACCGGACTTTCGTGTGCGGATCAACGACAAGGATATTACCGCCAATCTGCGCCCGCGCCTGCTGTCACTGACGTTGACCGACAACCGCGGATTCGAGGCCGACCAGTTGGATATTGAACTGGACGACGCCGACGGGCAATTACGCATGCCCGGACGTGGCGCGGTAGTCAGTGTGTTTTTAGGCTGGCAGGGCGAGGCGTTGACCGGCAAAGGGGATTTTACCGTGGATGAAGTGGAGCACCACGGCGCGCCGGATACGTTGACCATCCGCGCCCGCAGTGCAGATTTTCGCGGCACATTGAATTCCCGCCGTGAGGTGTCCTATCACGACACCACCCTGGGGGCAGTGGTCGACCAGATTGCCGACCGCAATAACCTTACCGCCGCAGTCTCGGACGCGTTGAAGTCGATCAACATCACCCATATCGACCAGACCCAGGAAACCGACGCGGCGTTTATTACCCGCCTGGCGGAGCTTAACGGCGCGGTAGCGGCCATCAAAGCAGGCCGGTTAATGCTGTTCAAACCCGGCGGCGGCAAAAGCGTATCCGGCAAAACCATTCCACAAATAAGCATCGAGCGCCGCGACGGCGACCGGCACAGTTTTAGCATTGCCGATCGCGGTGCTTATACCGGCGTCACCGCCAGTTGGTTGCATACCAAAGACCCGCAGCAGAAAACCGCCAAGGCTAAAACCAAAGTGCAGCGCAAACCGAAAATCCAGCACCTGCGCGCCCTGCAACATCCCAAAGCTAAAACCACCAAAGCCAAAGTGGTAAAGACACCTAAACCGCCGGAGGCCAAAGAAGGGGAATACCTGGTAGGCAGCGAGGATAACGTGTTTGCCTTGACCACGGTTTATGCCACCAAGGCCGCCGCCATGCGCGCCGCAACCGCCAAGTGGAACAAACTACAGCGTGGTGTGGCCGAGTTCTCGTTAACCCTGGCCATGGGCCGGGCAGACATCTACCCGGAAACCCCGGTGGCGGTGAAGGGTTTTAAATCGGTGATCGACGAACAGCAATGGATCATCAGCAAGGTCACCCATAACCTGAGCAACAGCGGCTATACCACAGGTTTAGAGCTAGAGGTGCTACTGAGTGATATTGAATTTAGTGCAGATGATGAAAGTTAACTTGTAAAAGCAAACTTAACTTGCTTTATCGAATTTATATGTTCAAAATTCATTTTGTACCCATTGGATAGATAAGGCCACCCCAGATGATGCACTGCCCCCGCTGCCGCCACGCTGCACATGCCCGCTCAAGCCGCTATCTGAGCGAGGAAACCAAAGAACGTTATCACCAGTGCCAAAATATCAATTGCAGCCATACCTTTGTCACCATGGAGACGGTCACCCGTTCGATTATGATTCCCGGTAGCATCAACCCCGCCCCACCCCACGCGGAAAACCGGCAAGCGGTATTATGGATGTAACCGAATAAAAAGCCTGCAAAAGCAGGTTTTTTTATCACCAAAAAACGCCTATGTTTACCTGCAAGTTAAACAAACATTGAACACTGTTTATATATACAGTACATTCACACCCATTTGATTTATTGGATGTGCGTTATGTCTGTCAGAAAAATGCCCAATGGAAAATGGCTATGTGAGTGCTACCTGAATGGGCGAGAGGGGAAACGGTCTCGTAAGCAGTTTAAAACCAAAGGAGAGGCGGTTAACTTCGAGCAATACACTCTTGAACAATCAAAGCTAAAACCCTGGCTCGGAGAAAAGGAAGACCGGCGGAAATTAAGCGAGTTGATCGACCTATGGTACAAACTGCACGGGTGTTCGTTAAATGATAAAAAAGGCCGCCTAGGTAAATTGAATCTCATTTGTCACGGGCTAGGCGATCCCATTGCAACAACACTGACCGCAAAAGATTGGGCGCATTACCGAGACCAGCGATTAGAAGGTGCTATCGATAACGGATACAGTACCAGCCTTGCCACTAGAAAAGTGTCAACTGGCACAATTAACTGTGAGCATGCATTCCTGCGAGCTGTATTTAATGAGTTAAAACGGCTTGGCGAATGGAGCATGCCAAATCCCCTTGATAACATCCGAGAATTTGACCAACCCGAGCGAGAAATGGCTTGGCTCACCGTTGAGCAAATAACACGCCTACTCGATGCCTGCCGGCAGCACGGTAACCCTGAATTGACCTTGATAGTACGGTTGTGTCTTTCAACGGGTGCCCGCTGGAACGAAGCGGCAAAAATGAAATTTTCACAATTATCCCCACACAAAATCACCTTCATTAATACCAAAGGAAAAAAGAATCGTACCGTACCATTATCCCTGACTCTTTATCAGGAACTTATTGATCGGGACGGTAAGCCGTTTGAGCCATGCTATAAACAATTTTACCGAGTGATTCGCTTAGCCGGTATTACATTACCCGAAGGGCAAATGACCCATGTATTACGCCATACCTTTGCCAGCCACTTTATGATGCACGGAGGCAACATCATCGTGCTGCAACGTATTCTCGGCCATTCCGATATCCGCATTACCATGCGCTATGCGCACTTCGCGCCCGATCATCTGGAGGATGCAGTTTTGTTCAATCCATTGGCGTCGATTGATGGCGGCAAAATGGCGACACAGGATCATATTGGGTAGAACAGGGTAGAATAGGGTGGGCTTAAGTGACTGATTTATTAGGTAAGTAGTTGATTACCCTACCCTTATAAAAAAAGACCGAATACGATTCCTATATTCGGTCTAGGGAAATGGCTCTTGGGACAGAGCCGTGCGCTAAAAGTTGGCATAAAAGTAAGCTATTTAGCCTTACAGTGTTGAGTATAGAGGCTAGGAAGCTTTTTTCCACCGCATCGCCCGTATTCTGTTCTAATTTCATTCACTAAAATGCAACTTTGTGATATCAAGCACATCCTATTTTATTAACATAGTCAATTATTAGTAAGCTACCAAAATAGTTTGGGCATTTGTGATGGTTATTTTGGCGTATCACACAGTTGGCTGGCACGTGCCACAAACGGCTCAATACTCATTTTTTGCCCTGGGCGTGACGGATCATCGAGTAAAATCGTGTCTATGGGCACCGCCTTGATCTGACCAGATTTCATCGCCTGATTGGCTTGCTCATTCAGAGGATACTGCATTAACGTGCTCATATTCAGCGCTAGCAACGCGCCGTTAGGTCGGCAAAGTAGTTGAACTTCTTCTTTGGTAAATGCCCATTGCTTCCCATATTGGAATTTACTGATAGTGATAATTTGCGCCGCACTGGCGGATTGAGCCGCCAGGGCTATCAATACCACCACCATGTTACGAATTTTCATACCGTTCTTTAATCCTCAAGTTAACGTGCCGCCCAACAGCGCCACGTGAAAATATCAGGGTTCAAAGGTAGCAAATACACTCACCAGCAGCAGGACAGCACCTCCCAGTACGATTTCTGTCAGGGTGAGTACCTGCAACAGGCGGATTGCCCTGGCGGGATGTGATCTCAGCATGGGCACCACAGCATATCGATTGGCGATGGCTATACCCACCATGGTGATCACCACACCCATTTTTATCATGAGCAGCAGTTGGTAGCGCGATGTCCAGTCTAGCGGCCATTGGCCGAGCACCAGGGCAGTATTAACACTACCGGACACGATCACCAGGGCCACGGCAAAATGGGCGCTGCGCGAAAAACGAATGAGTGCCCGTAGTGCGTCTGGTCGGGTTGTTTGACTCAGCAGCGGCAGGCAGACAGTCAGGGGGACCAGACAGCCAAGCCACCAAGCTGCGGATAACAGGTGTACCATCTGATTTGCGCGTTGCAATCCGCCCCGTATACCGTCATACATAGCGGAATGCCCTACCAGAGCCATGCTGATCAGCAGGCCGCTATAAACCGCCAGCAACTGTCGATGACGTACGGGGGAAAGCGGTAGCCGACCGGCGATGATCACCGCCAGCAACGCCAGCAGCATGTGCCATTGCCATACGGTCCCGAATGCGGTGTGTAATACCGCCAGCCAGATGTCAGGACGTTGGGTATCAGACCAACCCTCGCCCATTAATCCGGCCTGCAGAATCAGAATGCCCAGGGCGGTCAGTAGGCTAAAAACGGCCATAAAACGGCCAATACCCGCCAGACGCGCGCGCATATAGGGCCGTAACGTTGCTGGGGTGAGGCATTCACAAAACAGCGCAATACCGAATCCTTGCATAATAGCGGTGATATGAATAAATCGAGTGGCTGAATAACAGGCTGCAAGGCTTAACATAATATTACGCTGAGACGGTCATGAGATGATGAATACCTCTGAGACCACATGCTGTGTGGCTGTGAACATTTTACGTTGCGTCCCCGGGCAAATCGGTGCAAAAAAAACGCTGCCGTTACCCCCACTTACCTGGAAGCAAGCTGATGATAACGGCTGCCGGGGCTGATGTCGAGCACCCCTAAGACGGGAGTGGACGCTGCCTTAGATAGGCGTGGAGGTATTACCGCCACCGTTCATTTTTTTCAGATCCTGGTCAATCAGGAACAGCCCGTCGTTATTGGTGTTGACCAACGAAAGCTTATCGAGGATGGACTTGAACAGTTTTTCTTCTTCGTGTTGTTCGGAGACATACCACTGTAGGAAGTTAAACGTAGAGTAATCCTGTGAGGTGATGGCAGTGTGTGCGAGCTGGTTAATTTTTTGCGTAATCAGCTGTTCATGCTCGTAGGTGCGCTGAAAAAGTTCCGCCAATGACGTGTAAACGGTAGGTGGTGCTTCGATAGCACCCAGCACCGGCATGCTCCCCGTGTCATTGAGGTAGTCAAACAGCCGACGCATATGATCCATTTCTTCGCGTGATTGGGTTTTGAGGAAAGCTGACGCGCCTTCATACCCTTTATCGCTGCACCAGGCGCTCATTTGCAGGTAGAGATTAGCGGAAAAAAATTCCAGATTTAATTGTTCATTCAGCTTAGTCGCCATTTCTGGTTTTAACATGAGGGCATCCTTGAAGATATTTTTAGATTGAGATATTCATTATGCCCAAATGATAACAAAAACCATACCATTATTTAACTAGCAGATTGCGTTAATTAATTTCAATTATAAATCAGCATATTATATATTTTATCTTGATTCTTTCATCTACACAAAAATGATCGTTTAAAATGAATAGTGATAAGCATTCTTATTTGTATGATGAATAATCATATTCCTCATTCCGCAGCAATGGCATAATATTTGAAACACATTATTCAGTACAAACTGATAAATGAATATCGATCTTGCGACGTCTGGGGGTAGCCTGTGGTCCGCGCGACACGGTGCCGATTGTTGCCGAGTTGCTTGCGCAGGATCACCCGGTGTGGCTGCGCGGCGATTTTCTTTCGCGCGCGGGTTGATGTTTTAGCAGCAAACCCCAATTAAATTTTCGTGTTTGCCTTATGAAGCGGGAAAATAGTGTCTTCATGCCCTATACTGCACATTAAGCTTACACCCGTCCTGTTTCAAGCCGCAGGTGCATCGATGGAGCACACCCGAGTGACTTAGCACAGTAAGCCTATTGGGGTTCTTTTGCGTGTCATCTTTTTGCAGCTCGAAATCTGCTGGGTATTTAGGCGATTTACAGGTTGGCGGTCACTGTCCCACATAAGCCAGTTGGGCCGGGGTCTTCCTCCGAGTCTTCAGCCCGCGATGGGCACGGAAATAGCACAATTTGACTTGATTAACTTGGCCAACTGGCAGTTAATCAAGCCTACATTTCCGGTTCTTTTATAGAGAGGCAAATATGAGTAAGGGAATGGATCGTAAGAAAGACGCGAAGAAGAAACCGCTGAAATCGCCGGAAGAAAAACGCGCTGATAAGCGCAACAGAAAGTCCCAGCCTGATATTGTTTGAGGCTAACCAATCATAAACCCGCATCTGATGCGGGTTTTTTGTTGGCACGATTCAGGTCATAATGGGCGCTGCTTAGCCTGAAAAGGAATAATTATGGCTTTTCGAGTCATCGATACAGAAACCTGTGGCCTCGACGGCGGAGTCGTCGAGGTGGCTTCGATTGACGTGGAAAACGGGCAGTTGTTCAATCCCATGAGCGATTTGGTCAATCCCGATCGCGCCATCGGATATGAAGCGATGGCCATTCATCATATTACCGAAGCCATGGTGGAGCATAAACCACGCATTGCCAAGGTCGTTGGTCGTTACCACGGTAGTCAATATTACGTCGCCCATAATGCCGCGTTCGATCGCCGAATGTTGCCCGAAATGCATGGACAATGGATTTGCACCCTTAAACTCGCACGTAAGCTTTACCCCGGTCTGAAGTACGGTAACCAGCATCTGCGTTATGCCCTTAACCTGACGGTCACCCTGCCTGAAGGGCTCTATCCACACCGCGCTTTGTACGATTGTTACATTACGGCAGCCCTGTTGGTAAAAATCATGGACGACTCCGGCTGGAGCGCTGCACAGATGGTGGCGTTAAGTAACGAAGCGACGTTGGTCACCACATTGAAATTCGGTAAATACCGTGGTCAGTTGCTGGAGCAGGTAGCCAAGGAAGATCCGGGTTATCTGCAGTGGATGTTGGCTAATTTGAAAGACCTGTCTGGGGATCTGCGTTTTAGTATTAATCACTATCTGAACCAGGATGCAGCGGCACGTTAAACCGGTGCCGCCATTGGTTTGTTAGTGCAGATCGGCCAAGGAAAGAATGAAGGTATATTCCATCGCGATACCTTCATACCCTTTGAACCGCCCTGATTTACCGCCGTGACCGGCATCCATGTCGGTGCAAAGCAGCAATAGATTGTCATTGGTTTTGCTGGCGCGGAGCTTGGCGACCCATTTTACCGGCTCCCAATATTGTACCTGCGAATCATGCAGACCGGTGGTCACCAGCAAATGAGGATAGTCTTGCGCGCTGACCTGGTCATACGGGCTGTAGCGCTTTATATAGTCGTAGTAGGCCTGCTCTTCAGGATTACCCCATTCATCATATTCACCGGTGGTCAGCGGAATACTGTCGTCCAACATGGTGGTCACCACATCCACAAACGGCACTTGCGCCACGACACCCTTGAACAAATGTGGAGCCATGTTGATCACTGCGCCCATCAACAACCCACCCGCGCTGCCACCCATGGCAAACGCCCGTTGCTTATCGCCATAACCCTGCGCCAGCAAATAGTGGCTTACGTCGATAAAGTCATTAAACGTGTTGAGCTTATTGAACAATTTGCCGTCTTCATACCACTGCTGACCCAACTCGCCTCCGCCGCGAATATGCGCCAAGGCAAAAACGAATCCCCGGTCAAGCAGGCTTAAGCGGCTGGCGCTAAAATCCGGGTCCATGCTACTGCCATAAGAGCCATAACCGTAAACCAACACCGGGTTTTGTCCCGGTTTAAACAGGTCTTTGCGATATACCAACGAAACCGGCACCTCGGTACCGTCGCGCGCGGTCACCCAAAGCCGCTCGCTGCGATAATGTTCTGATTCAAAATTTTTGACCTGTGACTGCTTGAGCAATCTGCGCTCGTCAGTCGCCATATTCAGCTCAAATAGCGTGGTGGGTGTAGTCATGGAGGAGTAGCCATAGCGCAACCACGGGGTCGCAGGATCCGGGTTGTAGGCCAGCCATGTCACATAGGTGGGGTCGTCAAAAGCAATGCCCTTTTCTTCTCCGCTCTCCCAGTTAATTTGCCGCAGGCTGGTTAATCCCTGATGGCGCTCTTCAACGACCAACCAATGGGTAAACGGAGTAAAGTTTTCCAGGACCACATCTTCACGCGCGGCAATCAACGTCTGCCATTGGTCTTCGTCGGGCGTTTCACTGCGGTAAAGGGCAAAATTCTTACCGTCCCGGTTGGAGCGTAAATAAAAATAGCCCTGGAAATGATCCAGCGAATATTCATGATCGTGGCGACGCGGCGAAAACATCTGTGGTTGCGCCTGCGGGTCATTTGCATCCAGCAACAGGATCTCACCAGAGGTGGTGCTGCCTAGGGCAATAATGATGTAGCGTTCAGAGGTGGTTTTGTGCAGGCTGACATAAAATGCGTCGTCCTTTTCCTCGTACACCAGTTCATCAAGACGGGTGGAGGTACCAACCCGGTGGCGATATACCTGATAAGGCAGCAGTGTTTTTTTATGCTTACGCACGTAGTACAGCATGGTCGAATCGCTGGTCCACTCGAAACCTGAGGACGCATCCTCAATAACTTCCGGATACCAGGAGTCAAAAGCCAGGTTTTTGAAACGAATCCCGTAAAGTCGGCGCGACAGAAAATCCTCTGCCGCCGCCATGATGATATTGTCCGGGCTCATTTCCAACCCGCCCATGGTATAGAATTCGCTTTGCGCCGCACGCAGATTACCGTCTAGCAGAATTTCCCAGGGAGCGTCCTCGGGTAAATCCGCTGCTTGGCGGGTATAGATGGCATACTCGTTGCCCTGCTCATAGCGGCTTTGATAACGATAACCGCGCCGGACGTAAGGCACCGAACGATCCTGCTGCGGGATGCGCTCAACCATTTCAGTGAACAGTTGATGTCGCAGCTCTCCATAGTCGGCCATCATGGCTTCGCCATAGGTGTTTTCTTGCGCTAGATAATCAAGCACCGCAGGATCTTCGCGTTTGTCGTCGCGCAACCAATAGTAGTCATCGATCCGTGTCTCACCATGTACGGTGAGTTTGTGAGGTCTTTTTTCAGCGATTGGTGGAAATCTCATACACACCCTTCCTTATTTGCATAAGAAACAGAGTGGCACGAATAGGAGAGCTTGCCAAGCGCAGTGGAGGCCAGGCAGAGCCTTATGCGTGCTTAGGGAGCGCGGGTCAAGAGCAGCGGTGCGGGATTATTCGCACCGCTGAAGAGCGTTAGTGCAAGGGGCCAGGTCTAGGGCTGAGAGGAATAATTAATTTCGCCCTTTTGGCAATCCAGCGTCACCGCGAATGTACGATCGCCACTTGAGCTGTGGACGTCTAGCGTTGCTTGCCAACTGTCGCCGATGCCGGTGATCGCCTCTGGATCAATCTGCAAGACAATGCTCTCCCCGTCACCGGCGGTTTTATCCTCATCAGAATGGGGTAACAGGTTTTGGTTATAGTCTTGTTTAATCAGATCCGCTATCTGGAGTGAATTTAAGTCGGGGCACGCGGCCATCTTAAAGGTTTTTTGTATTGGCGCCTGCTTCGGTGACGCTTTTTTTAGCGCGACAGTTTTCTCTGCGACAGTCTTTTTATCCACGGCAGCAGATTTGCTGGCATGCTCAGCGGCTTTTTTACTGGCTTCGTCGGCGGCGGCCTGTTTATCCGCAGCGGCTTTTTTGCTGGTTTCGTCGGCGGCGGCCTGTTTATCCGCAGCGGCTTTTTTGCTGGTTTCGTCGGCAGCGGCCTGTTTATCCGCAGCGGCTTTTTTGCTGGCTTCGTCGGCGGCGGCCTGTTTATCCGCAGCGGTGGGAATAGCGGCGGACGAGGTCGATGGTGCGCTATTTTTTTGCTCAGCACTGCCGCTTTGCGGTGCAGCATCGCCGGCAGCGGTGGGTGTTTTCGGCACAACCACCGTGGTCGGCGCTGGCGTATCGGCGCTTGGCGTTACGGTAGTGGTTTGTTGATCGTTTGATGATCCGCCTACCGGGGCTTGCGCTGACGCGGCCTGTGGATCAGCCGGCTGGGTTTGGTCCGCCGCGCTTGCCATTGATGACAGCATCATTCCTGCTGCCACTACGCCTATCAGGCCTAATCCCAACTTTTGCATAAAGCCTCCACGATTCTGGTTGTCCTCTTCTCAAGGTGATGACTGATAATAGCCGGTTAAATTTACCATGAGAAAGTGTTTTTGAAATTCAATGGCAAACAGCGTCAATTTAATCAGCCTTATTCAATAATTGTTCAGTAACTCGGCATCTTTCACACAGTGGTTCATTAACCATAGGGACTTGCCGCCTACCTGTAACACCGAATCTGTTGGGTATAGGCAATCGTTTTCGTTTATACTGCGCGCAATTTTTATCAAGGCGGGTGAAAGCGATGGTTACTGTTGGAACGGCGTTGCGTCCCGATGCAACGCGGGTCATGTTGCTGGGGTCGGGCGAACTGGGTAAAGAAGTGGCGATCGAATGCCAGCGACTCGGTATTGAGGTCATCGCCGTGGATCGTTACGCCGATGCGCCGGCAATGCAGGTTGCCCACCGCAGTCATGTGATTAATATGCTTGATGGCGCAGCGCTACGTGCAGTGATCGAGGCTGAACGCCCCGATTTTATCGTGCCTGAGATAGAAGCTATTGCCACCGACATGCTGGTGGTTCTTGAGCAGGCGGGACATCACGTCGTGCCGTGTGCGCAGGCAACCAAATTGACCATGAATCGGGAAGGCATCCGGCGCCTGGCAGCGGAAACCCTGGCACTGCCAACGTCAAATTACCGTTTCGCCGGCGATCGCGCCGAATTAGAGCAGGCGGTAGCGCAGATAGGTTATCCATTGATTATCAAGCCGGTCATGAGTTCATCAGGCAAGGGACAGAGCCTGGTCCGTAGCGCGGTAGCACTTGATGATGCGTGGCGCTATGCACAGCTTGGCGGACGCGCCGGCGGCGGTAAGGTTATTGTCGAGGGACTGGTGAATTTTGACTTTGAAATCACCCTATTGACCGTCAGCGCAGTGGATGGTATCCATTTTTGCCAACCTATCGGTCATCGTCAGGAGGACGGTGATTATCGTGAGTCTTGGCAGCCGCAGCGTATGAGCGAGTCAGCCTTAGCGCGGGCACAGGATATTGCACAACAGGTGGTTAGTGCCTTGGGTGGCTGGGGTCTGTTTGGTGTTGAGCTGTTTGTTCGCGGCGACGAGGTGATTTTTAGTGAAGTATCACCCCGCCCTCATGATACCGGCATGGTTACCCTCATCTCCCAGGATCTGTCTGAATTCGCTTTACACGTTCGCGCCTTTTTGGGATTACCCATCGGCGCCATACGCCAATATGGTCCGGCCGCGTCAGCGGTCATTTTGCCCGAGCTGGAAAGTGACAATGTACGTTTTCATGGGCTGGAACACGCTCTGCACGCTGGTACGCAAATCCGTCTGTTTGGTAAACCGGTTATCAGCGGCAAACGCCGGTTGGGCGTTGCTCTGGCGGTGGGGGATTCGGTGGAAGATGCAGTAACGCGGGCTAAAAACAGCGCAGCGGCGATCGGTGTCACCGGTTGATAACAAGGTCTAGGCGGTGCCCGCCATTTCGCGCGAGCACCGTCTAGGACCAATAGCGGGATCCCCTGTGGGAATCCGCGCCTACAGCACCGTCATCTTACAGTTTGGCACCAGCTACGGCTTCTTTTGCCAATGCAGTGATGCGCGCATAGTCACCAGATTCCAACGCGTCATTCGGCACCAGCCACGATCCGCCGATGCACAGGACACTCTTTAACGCCAGGTAGTCATTGTAGTTTTTCGGGGAAATTCCACCGGTCGGACAAAAACGAATCTGTGAGAACGGGCCGGAGATGGCTTGCAATGCTTTTACACCGCCGTTGGCTTCTGCCGGGAAAAACTTGAATTCGCGCAGACCATAATCCATGCCCAACATCAGTTCGGACACACTGGCAATACCCGGGATCAGCGGGATGGTGCCTTCGGTAGCCGCTTTAAGCAATGACGCGGTCAACCCGGGGCTGATGGCGAACTGCGCACCGGCGGCGGTCACTTCGGCCAACTGTTGTACGTTGGTCACAGTACCGGCACCGACGATTGCCTCAGGCACTTCCTTGGCAATAGCGCGAATAGCCTCCAAGGCGCAGGCTGTGCGCAAGGTGACTTCCAAGACTCTGACGCCGCCCGCCACCAGCGCTCTAGCCAGTGGAACCGCCTGTTCCAGTTTATTAATTACGATAACCGGAACGACTGGGCCCGACGTAAGAATACTTTCCGCACTTGTTTTCCAATTCTTCATAACACTTTCTCTCCTGTCTCGCCTTGGTGGAAGGCTAAGGTAAACGCCATCACCGGGCATAGACTGACAATGCAGCCTTATCCCCGACTATAATCTGTCCGGCGCGATCGTGGCCCACGCCGGTTTACTCCCTTGGCTTATTCGAATTCGTTCCAGGAACGTCCGTCACGGGTTATCATGGCTACCGACGCCACAGGTCCCCAGGTCCCCGCCTGATAAGGCTTAGGCGCTTCGTTATCGGACGCCCATGCTTCCATAATTGAATCTACCCATGTCCAGGCTTCCTCCACTTCATCCCGGCGTACAAACAGCGCCTGTATACCACGCATGGTTTCCAGCAACAGTCGTTCGTAAGCGTCAGCCAAGTGCTCCTGGTTGAACGTTTCGGTAAAACTCAAATCCAGCTTGGTGGTTTGCAAACGATGCTTGTGATCAAGCCCGGGGACTTTATTGAGGATTTGAATATCCATGCCCTCGTCGGGCTGTAAGCGAATGGTCAGCTTGTTTTGTGGCAACTGTTGGTAGGAACCACGGAATAAATTCAGTGCCGGATTCTTGAAATAAACCACCACTTCTGAACATTTGGTCGGCAAGCGTTTGCCTGTGCGCAAATAGAAGGGCACGCCTGCCCAGCGCCAATTGTCAATATCCACCCGAATCGAAACAAAGGTTTCGGTACGGCTGGACTTATTTGCGCCCTCTTCATCCAGATAACCCGGTACTTTTTTACCTTGGACAAATCCGGCGGTATATTGACCACGCACCGTGGTATCGCGGACGTTGGTGCTATCAATAGTGCGCAGTGAGCGCAGGACCTTGACCTTCTCATCACGAATACGATCGGTGCTCAGGTCGGAAGGTGGCGACATGGCGATCATGGTCAGGATCTGCAGCAAATGACTTTGGATCATATCGCGCATCTGACCCGCTTTGTCAAAATACCCCCAGCGTCCTTCGATGCCCACTTCCTCGGCCACCGTGATCTGCACATGATCAATGGTACGATTGTCCCAGTTGGAAGCAAACAAGGAATTGGCAAACCGCAGCGCCAAAAGGTTAAGTACCGTTTCTTTACCCAGATAGTGGTCAATGCGATAAACCTGGCACTCATTGAAGAACTTGGCCACCTGGTCGTTGATGACACGCGAAGAGGCCAGGTCGGTGCCGAGGGGTTTTTCCATCACCACGCGGCTCGGTTCCTTATTTAGGCCGGCTTCACCCAAACCCTGGCAAATAGCGCCGAACGTGTTGGGTGGCATGGCGAAATAATTTATGGTAACCCGGGACACCTGATCGAGTTTTTCACCGAGCCTGGAGAAGTTCTTGCTCTCGTTGACATCGAGATTACAAAAATCCAGGCGGGCGCTGAGCGTCTTCCAGAGTTTCTCATCGATGCTTTCCTTCATGAAGGTTTCCAACGCTTCGCGCACTACTTTGACATAGGCTTTGGTGTCCCAATCCGCGCGGCCGACACCGATGATGCGCGTCTCGGGATGAATTGAACCCGCTTTTTCCAGTTGATACAAAGAAGGCAATAATTTCCGTCGGGCCAGATCACCTTTTGTGCCGAAAATCACCAGATCGCATGCCTGGGCTATGGATGTTACCGCCATGTTCCTCTCCTCGTGCAGGATGTTTGTAATTTTATTACAGATAAGATAGTTATTTTTTGATTCCAGCCAGTAAACAGCCATAAAAGCGATGTGGCAAGCGGACTTTTCATTAAAATCGACCAAATACTCATCAAAAAATGTAATTTAATAACAGGAATGTCAATAAATTACAATTCTGAAAGTTAGACACAGGTCATAGTCTGGCAAAAAAACCCGCTGGTACACCGGATTAACTGCCTTTACAGTACGGCTCGTAGTATATTTCATTAAATCGGTAATGATTTCTCCTTTGTGTGAAATCGGTCAAACCCATGAGCTATTTACTTATGAACATGCTGGACAAGATCAACAGTCATATGGAATTGCTGAGTAAATCTGAGCGCAAAGTGGCAGAAACGATCCTTGCCGCACCGCAAATTGCCATTCATTCCAGTATAGCCATTCTCGCCAGGATGGCCGACGTCAGCGAGCCTACCGTTAATCGATTTTGCCGCCGTCTGGATACCAAAGGCTATCCAGATTTTAAATTACAGCTAGCCCAGAGTTTGGCTAATGGCACGCCATATGTAAACCGCAACGTGGACGAAAACGACGGTGTTGATTCCTATACCGTGAAGATTTTCGAATCCACCATGGCAAGTCTGGAGCACGTTAAGACCCATCTGGACATCGCCGCGGTCAACCGCGCCGTGGATTTATTGACTCAGGCGAAAAAAATCTCATTTTTTGGTCTGGGTTCGTCAGCGGCGGTAGCGCATGATGCAATGAATAAATTTTTCCGCTTTAACATTCCCATCGTCTACTCCGAGGATATTGTTATGCAGCGCATGAGCTGCATGAACTCCAGCGAAGGTGATGTGGTTGTGCTCATTTCCCATACCGGCCGCACTAAAATGCTGGTGGATTTGGCGCGACTGGCACGGGAGAATGATGCTACTGTAATCGCCATCACGACGCAGTACTCGCCCCTAGCCCATGAAGCATCACTTACCCTGGCGTTGGATGTACCCGAAGATACCGATGTCTTTATGCCGATGATATCGCGAATTGCTCAATTGACGCTGATTGATGTGTTGGCCACCGGCTTTACGCTGCGCCGTGGCGCTAAATTCAGGGATAACTTGAAGCGAGTCAAGGAAGCATTAAAGGAATCGCGTTTTGATAAAGCCGATTTAGCAACATATAAATTTGATTAATATCGTATCATATGAAAAATAACCTTTATTGAGCTTCTGCAACGACGCGGTTTACCGCCAGGATGAGGAGCCATTTAACACAGCCGGACTATCGAAAACGGGCGCCGAAGCAGGGTTATGGTTGGCCGGATTCGCTGCATCCGATGTTTTGCACGACCTATTTATTCAAGTCAACGGAGTTATCAATGTCCAGACGGCTCAGAAGAACCAAGATTGTAACTACCCTAGGGCCTGCCACCGATCGTGACAATAATTTAGAAAAAATTATTGCAGCTGGTGCTAACGTGGTGCGCCTTAATTTTTCCCATGGTACGGCGGAAGACCACTTTATCCGTGCCAATAAGGTACGGGAAATTACCGCCAAGCTTGGACGGCATGTGGCGATATTAGGGGATTTACAAGGACCGAAGATTCGTGTTTCGACATTTAAAGAAGGCAAGGTATTCCTTAGTGTGGGCGACAAGTTTTTGCTTGACGCCAATCTGGCCGTTGGCGAAGGCGATCGTGAACAGGTGGGCATCGATTACAAAGGCCTGCCCGGTGATGTGGTACCCGGTGATATTTTGTTGCTTGATGACGGTCGGGTACAGTTAAAGGTGCGAGAAGTCCAGGGCATGAAGGTTTTTACCGACGTGACCGTCGGCGGCCCATTGTCGAACAACAAAGGCATTAATAAGATGGGCGGAGGGCTCTCGGCCCCGGCACTGACGGAAAAAGATAAGGCCGATATTATTACTGCCGCTAAAATCGGGGTCGATTATCTGGCAGTTTCATTTCCCCGTACCGGTGAGGATTTGAACCTGGCACGTCGTCTGGCACGCGACGCCGGCTGTAACGCCAAGATCGTCGCCAAGGTGGAACGCGCCGAGGCGGTTGCCAGTGATGAAGCCATGGATGATATTATTCTGGCCTCTGACGTGGTCATGGTAGCTCGTGGTGATTTAGGAGTGGAAATTGGCGATCCTGAGCTGGTAGGCATTCAGAAAAAGCTGATTCGCCGCGCCCGCAAGCTCAATCGCGCGGTCATTACCGCCACGCAGATGATGGAATCCATGATAACCAATCCCATGCCCACCCGCGCTGAGGTAATGGATGTGGCCAATGCCGTGCTCGATGGTACTGATGCGGTGATGCTGTCGGCTGAAACCGCTGCGGGACAGTACCCGGCGGAGACGGTGGCAGCCATGGCGCGGGTATGCCTGGGCGCGGAAAAAATCCCCAGCATCAATGTGTCCAAACATCGTCTGGACGTACAGTTCGATAATATCGAAGAAGCGATAGCGATGTCGAGCATGTACGCGGCGAACCACCTTAAAGGCGTGAGCGCTATCATTACCATGACTGAATCGGGTCGGACATCGTTGATGATGTCGCGTATCAGCTCCGGCTTGCCCATTTTTGCTCTGTCGCGCCATGAGCATACGCTGAACCTTACTGCGCTGTACCGCGGAGTGACGCCGGTGTATTTTGACAGCGACGGTGACGGTGTATTGGCCGCCACCAATGCGGTCAATCTGCTGCGCGATAAAGGTTTTTTGATGTCCGGTGATTTGGTGATCGTGACTCAAGGTGATGTGATGAGTATGGTGGGGACCACCAATACCAGCCGGATCCTACGGGTCGAGTAAACCTGTGAGACCTCACCCAGACTGCTGGCAAACCTCTCCAGGGGCCTGGGGCGGTATGATGGCCGGCGGGCGCGCCAGAGTCAATGCGCTCCGCCGACAGCCGCGTATTGACCCTTTATTTTGGCTTGGCCCATCATAGCGCCGATCCTGTTTGGTTTCAGCGCCGGTAGGGATCGGGGTCGCCCGGTTTGCGGGTTTTTAGCAGTTTAAGAATCCAGGTGTACTGTTCGGGATTCGGCCTCACCAGATTTTCCACTTCTTCGTTCATCCTGCGCGCAATATAAGCATCATCCGCTGCGGCAATATCGTCCATCGGCGGACGCACATAAATATCCAATTGGCCAGTTTTACTGTCGTAGACAGGAAACAGCGGAATGACCGCCGCCCGGCAAATTTTCATCAGGCGGCCGATAGCGGGCAACGTTGCTTTGTAGGTGGCAAAAAAGTCCACAAACTCACTGTGTTCAGGGCCATGATCTTGATCCGGCAGGTAGTATCCCCACCAGCCTTGGCGAACCGAGCTGACAAAAGGTTTAACCCCATCATTGCGTGCATGCAGGCGACCACCGAAACGCCGCCGCACCCTATTCCACATATAGTCCACCAGCTCATTACGCTGGTTGTGGAACATGCCGGCGACCTTATTCCCTTGCGCGGACATCAGCATAGCGGGCACATCCACCGCCCAGCCGTGCGGCACCAGAAAAATAATATTGCGCTGTTGCTGTGTGGCCTGCTCGATCAACTCCTGGCCATGCCATCTGACCCGACTTAGCAACCGCTCGGGATTGCGACAGGCCAGCTCGGCCATCAGTACCGTGGATTGCGGCACCGTAGCAAACATCTCATCAATGATTTTTTCCCGCGCTGATTCACTAAGCTCAGGCATGCAGTAGTGTAAATTAACCCGGGCGCGGTGACGGGCACCCTTGGCCAATTTTCCCGCCAGCCGGCCAAGGGCGCCCAAAAAGGGATCCCGTAACCGGGGTGGAATATAGGTGGCGCCGACAATCAGACCGATACCGCACCAAATGCCCCAGTAGCGTGGATGATAAAACGCCGATGTAAACTGCGGTACAAACTCAGTGACGTTGGTTTTGTTATTGTTTTCCATGCATTTCTCTTTACTGTCAACCGCTTGTCCAGGCAAGGCCGGCCAAGCCAATTGAAAAGGCGGGCTCTGTGTCCCTTATTCATCTACCGTCCCGGCAATGATAAACATAAAACAGCGGCCGATCATCTACCGGCTGCCGTTAAGATAACATATACCCTAAAGATTTCGAGTCACGGCCAACACACCTGCAGCTTGAAAGATGACGGGTATATCAATTGGTGAATGCTAACTGCGGCATCATCGTTCTCACCTGCGCCAGATAATCCAGCCGATCTCTCCCCATCAGTCCTTCGGTGCGTGGCAGTTGCGCGGTCAGCGGGTTAACGGCTTGCTGGTTAATCCAGATTTCATAGTGTAAATGTGGCCCGGTAGATCGCCCGGTATTGCCAGACAAAGCAATACGGTCACCGCGCTTCACTTTTTGTCCGGGTTTAACCAGTAATTTGCTTAAGTGCATGTAGCGTGTCATATATTGCCGGCCATGACGAATAGCAACGTAGTTGCCCGCCCCATGGCCGTTTTTGCTGACCATCACCTCGCCATCGCCAACAGCCAGCACCGGCGTGCCCACTGGCATGGCAAAGTCAACGCCGCGGTGCGGCGAGATACGTCCGGTCACCGGATTCAATCGGCGTGGGTTGAAACTGGATGAGATTCGATAGTGTTTCATGGTGGGGAAACGCAGGAATCCGCGTGCCAGACCTGCGCCGTCACGGTTGTAGTACTTTCCGTCATCGGCGCGAAATGAATAATAATCGTGACCACCGGTACTCAGGCGCACACCAAGCAGTTCACTTTGTTCACGATGCCCCGCCAGCATTTCACGCGAGGTTAGCACGGAAAATTGATCGCCTTTTTTCAATTTTCGAAAATCCAACTGCCATTGCATGGCCTTGATCACCGCGCTGACTTCGGCGGTGGATAATCCAGCCTTACGGGCGCTGGCGGCAAAACTTCCGCTAATATCGCCATCCAGAGTGATATTTTTCCATTCCCCCACCTGATTGGCTATACTTTCTTTAAAACCGTTACCCACCCGGTCATAGGTTCGCGTTTCACGGCGCGAAATTTCCCAGGTCAGTTGCTGCAACTCACCGGCATCGCTAAGGGTCCAGGAAATTTGTTGTCCAATCTTGATGTTGCGTAACTGGGGAAACTGCTGGGCCAGTTCGCTCACGTCGGACATCTCAATACCATACTGCGTCAGTATGCTGCCGAGGGTATCGCCGGAGGATACCACATATTCGTGCACCCCTTTTTCACCGGCGATTTTTTCGTCGAGATCATCCTCTGGGGGGACCTCGTCATCATTGACTGCTGCTGAAGAATCGAGGGTTCCACTGGCTTCAGGGGCCAGTTCCCGGACGGGTTTGTTAGATAGTGTGATCGATCGACGCGCTACGGGATCCATCACTGGGGAGTGTACGTATGGTCGCCAAACCGCGACGGCGAGAGTAACAACAGTTAAAGACCCTAATAAAACGCGGTGGGGCCTGGGCAGACTGTAATACGCAAGGGTGAGCGATCGAAGTACCTGCTGCACTAATTCCTATCCTCATATGTTTTTTTCCAGGCAGCTCAGATACTGGTTTGTCAATTGCAACAGGAAGGTAAAGTAACTATCCCTGCCTAAGGTGACACCGTTTCCCAAAGGATCCAAGGTCCCCATATGCACCTTGGTTCCTTTGGCGACAGCATTGATAACGGCCGGCCTGAATTGTGGCTCAGCAAAAACGCACACGGCCTTTTGCTCAACCAACTGTGTTCGAATTTTGTGTAGCGCCTTGGCGCCCGGCTGTATTTCCGGATTGACGGTGAAATGTCCCAACGGTGATAAACCGAAGGTTTTTTCAAAATAACCGTAAGCATCGTGAAATACGAAATAGCCTTTGCCGCTAACCGGCGCAAGCATTGTAGCGATTTTTTTGTCATTTTTTGTCAATGACGCGGTAAAAAACAATAGATTGGCGTCTAGTTGTGATTTTTTATCAGGCATCAGTACGACTAACCTATCGTGGATGGCGAGAGCGATTTGAGCTGCAATGGCCGGGGATAGCCAAATGTGCATGCTGTATTGCCCGTGGTGATGACCGTCGTCCTGATGGTCTGACGCATCATGATCATCATCACCTTTGATTAATAGCGGTTGGATCTCGGCCACAGTGGAGAGCGTCAGGTTTTTTTCAGGTGGCAAAGCACCCACTGATTTAGCGAGAAAGGCTTCGAGTTCCGGACCGACCCAAACAACCAGATCGGCGCTGCCGATCCGCTGAATATCCGATGGCCGCAGCGCGTAATCGTGGGGTGATGCGCCGTCCGGCAGCAATACGTCGGTGGATACCACACCATCGCCGATGGCGGCGGCGATAAATCCCAGCGGCCGGATGGATGCCACAATGCTGGCATGGGCCTCGGCGCCAATAACCACCAGAGCACAAAGGCCGGTAAGCAACAGTCGGATAAAGTTTTTCCGCAAATTCATGGTGATCATTCTCTTCGGCAACGCTAGGGTGTGTGATATTATTACATTTTGGCTGTTTCGCAACTGTAATTCTCATGACCAGTCTGGTAACGCTCAAGCATATTTCTGTCTCATTCGGGCAAAAAAAAGTTTTACACGATGTCTCCTTTTCCCTGCTGCCTGGGCGGATTCTTACGCTCATGGGCCCCAATGGCGCGGGAAAATCCACCCTGGTGCGGGTCGTGTTGGGCCTGATTGCCCCCACCGCCGGCACCTTGTGGCAAGCGCCCCAGTTGCGTATCGGTTATGTGCCGCAGAAAATTCATCTCGATGTGACCCTGCCCCTGACGGTCGAGCGGTTTATGCGTCTGCGTCCCAAGGTGAAAAGAACCGACGTGCCGTCGGCGTTGGAACAGGTTCAGGCCCGTCATCTGCTGGAGCAACCGATGCAAAAACTCTCCGGTGGCGAGATGCAGCGGGTGTTGCTGGCGCGTGCGCTGCTCAACCGGCCACAGTTGTTGGTACTCGATGAACCCACTCAGGGCGTGGACGTCAACGGTCAGGTGGCCTTGTATGATCTGATTGATAAAATCCGCTGTACCTTAGGCTGCGCGGTTTTGATGGTTTCTCATGATTTACATTTGGTCATGGCGAAAACCGATGAGGTACTGTGTCTGAATCAGCATATTTGCTGCTCAGGTTCGCCGGAAGCAGTGTCGGCCCATCCGGAATTTATCGCGATGTTTGGACCTTTCGGCGCGGCGCAATTGGCCCTTTATCGACATCATCATACTCATGGCCACGACCTGCAGGGCCAAGTGATTGATCAACACACGGATGAGACGTCATGTTAGAACTGCTGTTACCCGGCTGGCTGGCCGGGGTACTGCTGGCAATGGCCGCCGGTCCCTTGGGGTCATTCGTGGTATGGCGAAAAATGTCCTATTTTGGCGATACCCTGGCCCATGCCTCGTTATTGGGCGTGGCGTTTGGCTTGCTGCTCAATATCAATCCCTTTTACGCCGTGATCGCGGTGACGCTATTGCTAGCATTGATGCTGGTATGGCTGGAGCGTTATCCACAGTTGGCCATCGACACTGTGCTGGGGATTATGGCGCACAGTGCCTTATCCCTGGGTTTAGTGGTGGTGAGCCTGATGTCTAACGTTCGTGTGGATTTGATGGCCTATCTGTTTGGCGATTTGCTGTCGGTGACGCTCGGGGACGTGATGTTGATTCTCGTCGGGGTGTCGGTGGTGTTATTGGTACTGGCCTGGCAGTGGCGTGCGTTGCTCTCGGTGACCGTCAGTCCGGAGTTGGCCCATGTGGACGGCATCAGCCTGCCGCGGGTGAAGCTGGTATTGATGTTGATCACTGCCCTGACCATCGGTTTGGCCATGAAATTTGTCGGTGCGCTGATTATCACCTCACTGCTGATCATTCCCGCCGCCGCTGCCCGGCGATTTTCGCGCACCCCAGAGCAAATGGCGCTGTTAGCCGTCGTGGCTGGTGCTCTCGCCGTGACCGGTGGTTTAGCACTCTCGGCCCGCTATGACACCCCGGCCGGACCCTCAGTGGTACTTTGCGCCTCGGGGTTATTTATCCTGAGCCTGTTCATTCGCCAGCGGGTATAACCTTTACGCCACTCATCTGCGCCGGCATTTCACAACCTGAGATACCGATGCGTTGATTATCGACCATCTATACCCGTCATACTTCACGCTGCAGGTGCGTTGGTTTCCCTCGCCCAAAGTGAACTGAGCCCGTAAAGGCGCAGCGTCCGACCTGCGTTAAGGCAAACGACGGGTCACAGTTCGCCCCGTACAATACCGAAATGCTTGTAAGCATGGGCGGTGGCGATTCGTCCTCTTGGGGTGCGCTGGATAAAACCTCGCTGAATCAGAAACGGCTCCAGTACATCCTCAATGGTTTCTTTTTCTTCACCAATGGCTGCCGCCAGATTATCTAACCCAACCGGGCCGCCAACAAACTTATCGATAATCGCCAGCAGCAGCTTGCGGTCCATAAAATCGAAACCCTCGGTATCCACGTTTAGCATATTTAACGCATCAACCGCTACCTGGTCGGAGATCATGCCCTGGGCGCGCACATCGGCAAAATCCCGTACGCGACGCAGCAGGCGGTTGGCGATACGTGGTGTGCCACGTGCGCGTTTGGCAATTTCATGAGCACCGGATTCGGTAATGCTCAATTCCAGGCACTGGGCGCTGCGATTGACAATATGCTGCAAATCCGCCACCTGATAAAATTCCAGGCGCTGAACGATGCCGAAACGATCGCGCAGGGGTGACGTCAAAGATCCAGCACGGGTGGTCGCACCCACCAGCGTAAAGGGCGGCAGCTCAATTTTAATCGATCGGGCAGCAGGGCCGTCACCGATCATGATATCCAACTGATAATCTTCCATCGCAGGATAGAGCACTTCTTCCACCACGGGGGAAAGACGGTGGATTTCATCGATAAACAGCAGGTCATGCGGTTCCAGATTGGTCAGCATGGCCGCAAGATCCCCTGGTTTTTCCAGTACCGGCCCGGAGGTGGATCGTAAATTCACTCCCATTTCATTGGCAACAATGTGCGCCAGTGTAGTTTTACCCAACCCTGGGGGGCCAAAAATCAACAGGTGATCCAGCGCATCGCCGCGCATTTTAGCTGCTTGGATAAAGATTTCCATTTGCTCGCGCACATGGGGCTGACCAATGTAATCTTCCAAGGTTTTTGGCCGGATGGCCCGGTCAATCACCTCTTCTTCGATCACCACGCCGGCGGAAATTAAACGGTCTGCTTCAATCATCCCCTACCTCACAGCGCGGCACGCAAGGCGTCGCGGATCATTGATTCACAATCGGCACCGGGCCGCGCCACTTTACTGACCATGCGGCTAGCCTCCTGAGGTTTATACCCCAGTGACACCAGCGCCGCCACCGCTTCGGATTCGGCATCGTCTGCGGATGCACCGCTAGGGTTTGGCGTAAGAGGCATGTCACCGACACCGCCCACCGCGAACAGGTCGCCATGCATGCCCTTAAAGCGATCCTTCATCTCCACCACCAGGCGTTCGGCGGTTTTGGTCCCGACGCCGGGCAGTTTGATTAACGCGCTGATGTCCTGGCGTTCCACCGTATTGACGAACTGCTGCGCCGACATGCCGGACAGAATGGCCAAGGCCAGTTTCGGCCCAACACCGTTAACTTTGATCAGCTCGCGAAACAGCGCCCGCTCCTGTTTGTCGGTAAAACCGAACAGCAGCTGCGCATCTTCCCTGACGATAAAATGAGTATAAATGATCGCTTCCTGACCGATTTCCGGCAGGGCGTAAAAACACGTCATCGGCATATGTATTTCATAACCCACCCCCTGGATCTCAAGCAACACCAGCGGTGGCTGTTTTTCCAGGATGAGGCCTCTAAGACGTCCGATCACGGTATACCTTCCTTTCAGGCTTGTGGTTTTTTAGTAAGCATGGATAAGGTTTATAACATAATAATGGCTGGATGAATATACAGCCAAAACCGATTACCCAGTTGCACATAACCTTGAATCGGGGATGATGGGTAAGAAGAGTAAAACGTCGCACGCCAGCGATGAATTTACGGCGTCTTCACGATCTTGCCCATCACGCCCGTAGGCACCTGTACGAAGGCGATGATTAGCTTAACCGGCCACGAGCCAGATTTAACCGGCTGTTGCCCATGCGCACCGCATTTTGGTTAACATGGCAATGGGTGATGGCGATCGCCAGGGCATCGGCGGCATCGGCCTGGGGGCTAGCGGGTAATTTTAGCAATACCCGCACCATATGCTGCACCTGGCTTTTATCCGCCGACCCGATACCGACCACGGTTTGTTTAACCTGGCGCGCGGCATATTCAAATACCGGCAGATCATGATTCATCGCCGCCACGATAGCCACCCCGCGCGCCTGCCCGAGCTTTAGCGCCGAGTCGGCATTTTTCGCCATAAACACTTGTTCAATGGCGAAAAAATCCGGCTGGAACTGGGTAATAATTTCGCTGACCCCGGCATAAATCAATTTCAACCGGCTGGGCAAATCATCCACCTTGGTACGGATACAACCGCTGCCGAGATACGTCAATACCCGGCCTTGCTGGCGCAAAATACCGTACCCGGTGATGCGCGAGCCCGGGTCGATGCCCAGAATAATGGTCATATCCCGCCACCGCGCCAGCGATTATCGCCGGTCTGGGACACCATCACAATGTTGCCGCCACCTCGTCGGAGATCTCACCATTGTGGTAAACTTCCTGCACATCATCGGAGTCTTCCAGTAGATCGATCAGCCGCAGCAATTTCGGCGCGGTTTCCTCATCCAAATCCGCTTTGGTGGAAGGAATCAGCCCCACTTCGGAAAACTCGGCATGTAATCCCGCCGCGTCCAGCGCGTCCTTGACGCGGCCGAAATCCTCCGGCGACGTATAGACATCGATCGCGCCGTCGTCATAGGTCACCACATCGTCCGCGCCAGCGTCCAACGCCGCATCCATCACCTGATCTTCGGTCAGACCCGGCGCATACGAGATCACGCCTTTTTTGGTAAACAAATAGGAGACCGAACCATCGGTGCCCAGATTGCCGCCGGTTTTGGTGAAAGCATGACGTACTTCGGCCACCGTGCGGTTACGGTTGTCGCTCAGACATTCAACCATCACCGCCGTACCGCCAGGACCGTACCCCTCATAGATGATGGTTTCCATCTGGGTCTCTTCGTCACCACCGATGCCGCGGGCAATAGCTCGATTGAGCGTATCGCGCGTCATATTGTTGGCCAGGGCCTTATCCACTGCTGCCCGCAGCCGTGGATTAGATCCGATGTCGCCACCGCCCAATCTGGCCGCAGTCACCAGCTCACGGATTATTTTAGTGAAAACCTTGCCGCGTTTACTATCCTGAGCCGCTTTACGATGCTTGGTATTGGCCCATTTACTATGACCTGCCATAAATCTCTCCGAAATAAGCCTTTTCAGGCCGGATAAATAACAAATTCTTCAATCGCCTGTCGATTGCTCCAGGATTTGGTCAACAATGCCGCCTGCGTGGCGGGCAGCCAGCGAAAAGCCAGATGTTCGCTCAGTGCAGGTGTTCGCTCAGAGGGTAACGTTAAACTGAACCAATATTCTGTATTGCGCGTCACTCCAGGCGCATATCGATGGCGCAAATGACTGAAAATTTCAAATTCGATGCAACGCTTGCAGTCCCGCAGGGTCAGGCCTTCAACATCAATATTGATACCGGTTTCCTCGGCAACCTCTCGTTTTGCCGCCATGGCGGGGGTTTCGTCCCCCTCCAGGCTGCCGGTGACCGACTGCCAAAAATCGGTATCATCACGACGTTGCATCATCAGCACGCGGCCACTATCGCCGGCATAAATCACGATCAATGCCGATACCGGGCGTTTCCAAGCCATTTATTGCTGTCCGCGTTCCGCCGCTTCCTTGCCTTTGCCAACCACGGCTATAGACAGTTCCGCCAGCGCGGCCGCATTGCCAAAACTCGGGGCATCGGTCATCGGGTCGGCCGCTGCGGTGGTTTTTGGAAAAGCAATCACATCGCGAATATTATCGGTGCCGGTCAACAACATGACCAGACGATCAAGACCGAAGGCCAGGCCTGCATGAGGAGGCGTACCGTATTTAAGCGCATCGAGCAGGAAACCAAATTTTTCCCGTTGTTCACGTTCGGTAATACCAAGAATGCCAAACACGGTTTGCTGCATTTCACCACGATGGATACGTACCGACCCGCCGCCGACTTCATAGCCGTTCAATACCATATCATAGGCATTCGCCACCGCAGTAAGGGGGTTGGACAGCAATTCGTCCGGGTTCATCGCCAAAGGCGCGGTGAACGGATGGTGCATCGCCGCCAGCCCACCGTCCTCAGCTTCTTCAAACATAGGGAAATTAATCACCCACAGTGGTGCCCAACGTTTTTCGTCCGTCAGTTTCAGGTCTCGACCTAACTTGAGACGCAACGCGCCCAGTGCGTCGGTGGTGACTTTGCTGCGATCGGCTCCGAAAAACAGCATATCGCCGTCCTGGGCACCGGTACGCACCAACAGCGCCGCCAGCACCTCGGCGTTAAGGAACTTGGCGATGGGACTTTGCACCCCGTCCAAACCGTGGGTGATGTCGTTGACTTTGATATACGCCAGGCCCTTGGCACCATAGATTTCAATAAACTTAGCGTATTCGTCGATTTGTTTACGGCTCAGCAGTGCGCCGCCCGGGACCCGTAACGCTGCCACGCGGCCCGCAATATCGTTAGCCGGACCGGAGAACACCTTGAATTCCAGATCCTTGACCAGATCGGCCACGTCGACGATTTCCATCGGATTGCGCAGATCGGGTTTATCAGAACCAAAACGGCGCATTGCCTCGGCATAGTCCATGACCGGAAATGCCCCTAAATCGACACCTTTGATCTCCTGCCACAGCTCGCGAATCAGACGCTCCATGACTTCGCGCACCTGGTCGGCGCTCATAAAGGAGGTTTCAACATCGATCTGGGTAAATTCGGGTTGGCGATCGGCGCGCAGATCTTCGTCGCGAAAACATTTGACGATCTGATAATAACGATCAAAACCCGACATCATTAAGAGTTGTTTAAACAGCTGGGGGGATTGCGGCAACGCGTAGAACTTACCTTTATGTACCCGGCTCGGCACCAGATAGTCGCGCGCGCCTTCCGGCGTAGCCTTGGTCAGCATCGGCGTTTCAATATCAAGAAACCCCTGAGCATCCATGAACCGGCGTACAAAGCTGGTAATGCGGGCACGGGCCTTTAAACGTTCCGCCATTTCCGGGCGACGCAGATCCAGGTAACGGTATTTCAGCCGCTGCTCTTCGGTATTATTTTGGTTGGAGTCAAGCGGCAGAGGCTCGGAGCGATTGATAATGGTAAGCGAAGTGGCCAAGACTTCTACGGCGCCGGTGGCCATGTCTTGGTTGATCTGGCTGTCGGGCCGCGCTCTGACAATCCCGGTCAGTTGAATACAAAATTCATTGCGCAGTTCCGCCGCACGGCTGAATGCCTCTTGGCGATCGGGATCAAAAAACACCTGTGCCAGCCCTTCCCGATCACGCATGTCGATAAAAATCAACCCGCCCAGATCGCGACGGCGATTGACCCAACCGCACAACGTCACTTCCTGCCCCACATGGGACAGATTTAACTGCCCGCAATATACAGTACGCATAACTATATCCTTAGTATTCAGCCCGTACCGTCCAAAGACGCGGGTAAGGCTGTTATTCATTAATTGGGTCACACCCAGGCTATCGCCGCCCACGATGTCACGCGTCGTTGGGCATGCGCCAGACCGGATTTTCCGCCGATAAGCGGCGGATAACGCTGGCGGCGATGCGATTGCTCTTTTGACGGCGTTCGAAAGTCGGTCATTATAGAGGAATTTCATTCACAGGATAAGCCCGTCCGCACCCCCAAGGGCCTGGCAGGTCAAATAATGTTTCATTAGTCGGTGTCCGCCATAGTTTGTGGCACACATCTGCGTTGGCGAGACAATCCCTAATATATTTATTAACAAAATTTTCCCATTTGATGCTGTCACCCCATGACATTTCTAACATACCCTCTATTGATTGTTATCTGAACCATCAACACCCTGTTTTAATCCTTATTTACCCTATGGAGACAGACTATGCTTACCCTCGACCCCGCGCGCAGCGCATTGGTGCTTATCGATTTACAGCAAGGGATCCTCCCTTTCGCCGGTGGTCCATACACCGGTGAACAGGTGGTGGCCCGAGCCGGGCGCCTGGCTACTCACTTTCGTCAGGCCGGCGCATCGGTTGTCTTGGTACGCGTCGGCTGGGCGGCAGATTTCGCCGATGCGCCAAAACAACCGGTGGACATGGCCACCGCAGGTGCTGCGCTGCCAGACAACTGGTTGGCGTTTCCGCCACAGTTGGGTGTACAGGACAGCGATATTCGGATCATTAAACGGCAATGGGGTGCGTTTTATGGTACGGATTTGGATTTGCAACTGCGTCGCCGGAACATTAACACTATCGTATTGGGCGGTATTTCCACCAATATTGGCGTAGAGTCCACCGCCCGCAATGCTTGGGAACTGGGTTATGAACTGGTGCTGGTGGAAGATGTCTGCAGTGCTCATAATAAGGAACAACATGATAACAGCATGCAGAATATTTTCCCGCGCATCAGCCGGGTACGCGACAGCGAAGCGGTGCTGGCTGCATTTTAATCCTGTAGTGAACGGGTGATCCGTAAACAGGTCCAGAAAGGAGCCCAACGCCATGTATATCGGTTTGCCACAATGGCATCATAGCGCCTGGAGCCGTCTGGGCCTGGTAACCTTGGCGGATTATGCCCGCTACTTTACTTGCGTGGAGGGCAATACCACGCTTTATGCCCTGCCCGAAACAGCACGCGTGCACGAATGGCGCGCCATGACCAGCGATGATTTTCGCTTTTGCTTTAAATTTCCCGCCACCATCAGCCACCACGGTGGGTTGCGCGATTTCCGGCCGCTCCTGGCGCAATTTTTTCAGCTGCTGGCGCCACTGGCCGAACGTATTGGCCAATATTGGCTGCAACTGCCTAGCAGCTTCGGTCCCACTGAGCTCGATCACCTCTGGCCGTTCCTTGATGCACTCCCCTCCCCCTTTAGCTACGGGGTAGAAGTCCGGCATCCACTGTTTTTCGCCAAAGGCGACGATGAGCGTCGGTTCAATCTTGGTCTACAACAGCGTGGCATTAACCGGGTGATACTCGATAGCCGTCCGGTCCATTTGTCCCACGCATCCACACCTGCCATGCTGACGGCGCAGCGGCAAAAGCCACGCGTGCCGGTTCACGCCGTGCTGACCGGCACACGGCCGTTGGTGCGATTTATTGGCAATGACGATATGGATCACAGCCAGGAACTGTTCCAACCCTGGTTAGACAAACTGGCCCTGTGGCAGCAAGACCACAACCCGTTCTTATTTATCCATACCCCGGATATTGCTTACGCCCCGCGCCTAGCTCAGCGCTTATGGCCGCTGCTGGCAGACCGCATACCGCAGCTCGGCCCCATGCCGCCCTGGCCGCAACAAGCGTCATTGTTTTAGCCTGGCGGCGTTATGGGCGAGCCAGTATTCTGGGCAACAACGATTGGCGGCACATGCTTTGCACCGCCAATCTGTTAGAATGCCGGCTTTCCCAGAATACTTCCGACATATTGATGACTAACCACGATAATCTGTTTTCCACCCCCATAGCGCAACTTGGCGACTGGACCTTCGACGAACGGGTCGCCGAAGTGTTTCCTGATATGATTCAACGTTCAGTGCCGGGCTACTCCAGCATTATTTCGATGATCGGTATGTTGGCCGGGCGGTTTGTCACCCCTGGTTCGCTGGTCTACGATCTCGGCTGCTCCCTTGGCGCAGCCACCCTGGCCATGCGACGTAATATTTCCGCCGAGGGTTGCCGGATCATCGCGGTGGACAATTCCTCCGCCATGGTCGCACGCTGCCGCCGGCACATTGATGCGTTTCGCGCCACCACTGACGTTGAGGTGCTGGAAGCGGATATCCGTAATGTACCGATCGCTAATGCCTCATTAGTGGTACTGAATTTCACCCTGCAATTTTTAGATCCAGTGGACCGGCAAAGCATGCTGGACCGGGTATTTGCCGGGCTGAATCCGGGTGGCGCGGTGGTGCTGTCGGAAAAATTCATCTTTGCCGACGCCGAGATTGGCGATCTGTTATTTAATATGCATCATGACTTTAAACGCGCTAACGGCTACAGCGAGCTGGAAATAAGCCAAAAACGCAGCCTACTGGAAAACGTCATGCTGACCGACACGGTGGAAACCCACAAAACTCGCCTACAGCAGGCCGGTTTCGGACATGCCGAAGTCTGGTTCCAATGTTTCAATTTCGGTTCGTTGATCGCCATTAAACCCGGGGCAACGGCATGACCGATTTTGGGGATTTTTATCAGTTAATTGCCAAGGGTCCACTGCGCCACTGGCTCAATACTTTGCCGTCACAATTAAGTGCCTGGCAACAGGACTCGCTGCACGGTAAATTCAGGCTGTGGTTTAACACTGTTGATCGGTTGCCTAGCCTAACACCGTGTCGGCTCGATTTACTGCATAGCGTGTCAGCTCAGGGTGAGTCACCACTGCTTGCGGGGCAAAAGGCAGGGATTGAAAACCTGCTGCGTCAGTTAATGCCTTGGCGCAAGGGCCCTTATTCCCTCTACGATATCGACATCGACACCGAATGGCGTTCCGATTGGAAGTGGGAGCGGGTTTTGCCGCATATCAGCTCGCTGGCGGGCAAACTGGTGCTCGATGTGGGTTGTGGCAGCGGTTATCATATGTGGCGGATGATCGGCGCCGGCGCCAGTCTGGCGGTGGGGATTGATCCCATGCAGCTGTTTCTTTGCCAGTTTGAGGCGGTGCGCAAAATGCTTGGCGGGGATCAACGGGCACACCTGCTGCCTTTGGGGATAGAACAATTACCTGACCTGATGGCCTTCGATACGGTATTTTCCATGGGGGTGCTGTATCACCGCCGCTCCCCCCTGGATCATTTGCTGCAGTTAAAAAATCAATTGGTCAGCGGCGGCGAACTGGTGTTGGAGACATTGGTGATCGAGGGTGATGACCAGCAAGTGCTGGTCCCAGGTGAACGTTATGCGCAGATGCGCAATGTTTATTTTATCCCCTCGACCGGCGCGCTGATGTCCTGGTTGGAAAAATGTGGTTTTGAACAGGTACGTCTGGTGGATATGTCGTTCACCACCACCAGTGAACAGCGCCGCACGGACTGGATGACCAGCGAGTCGCTGGCTGATTTCCTGCATCCCGACGACCCGAGTCTGACGGTGGAGGGTTACCCCGCTCCGCGGCGTGCGGTAGTGATCGCCCGTAAGCCCTGAGTTGCCGAAATCGGCACAAAAAAAAGCCCCAAAAAAAAAGGTTGGGGCTTGGTACTTGCAAGCATCACGTGAGTCATACCCATCGTGTTTCACGCTGTCGGTATCAAAGCAAAGTTTGTTCATCCAAAAGCTTACTGACGTAAACCATCAGGATTGACTCGCTTGCCCCTTTTCGCAACGCGAAACCGTGTAGGTAGTGTGCGTGAGCGCGGCAAAATCTTGAGTTCAGAGCGTGCGGTGCGCCGGGCTCGGTAACGTTAATGCCTGTTTCATCGCCGCGACCATATCGGCGTCGACGCAGTACTGGGCGAATTCGTCCACCTCGCTGTCGACGCTGATGTTGACACCCGCCTTGCGATAGCGCATGGAGGACGCCACCAGCTGTCTGGCCGAGCTATGCAGTTCGTGGATACCGATCTGTTGGAACTTATATAAATTTGTCAATCTTACGCCAGCCCCTGCCATAATAATGGGACCACGACTCTGACCATTTAGTTCCCTTAATAAGGCTAATCCAATCTCGGCGCTTTGCTGCTGGCCGGACGTGAGGATGCGCGCGACGCCCATATCGGTTAATTGATTTAACGCTTGGTAGGGGTTCAGACACATATCGAAGGCGCGGTGAAATGTCACTGCCATTCCCTCGCATAAACGCATAATGTGTCGCATCCGCTGGAGATCAATATGCCCTTCAGCGTCCAATATGCCGACCACGACGCCAGGAAACCCCAGCGCGCGGATATGTTCAAGATCCTGCACAATAACGTCGAATTCACTAGAGGAATAACAAAAATCGCCGCCACGCGGCCGAACGATGGGATGAACCGGCAGCGTAAGCTGTTCCCGTGCCAGTTTGAGCAGGCCGTATGACGGGGTAAGCCCCCCCTCTTTTGGTGCCGAACAAAGCTCGATCCGGTCCGCACCTGCGAGTTCCGCCGTCATTGCGCATTCCAGGCTATAACAGCAGACTTCCAATTTAGGCATTGCAAACTCCTTATAGGCGCATCAGGATTTCAGACACATAAAAAATGGGCTATCCGCTCTGATTAGAAGTGTTTTATAGCCATGATAAGATAGTATTACTCTTATTTTTATCACACTGTGGAAATGACTATGGCATTCAACTTTGACGAAAGTATAGACCGACGTCACAGTGACAGTTATAAATGGCAAAAGTATTCAGCCCAGGACGTGATTCCGCTGTGGGTCGCCGATACTGATTTTCGCTCACCACCTTGTATCATTGAGGCCTTACAGGCGCGGGTGGCGCACGGAATATTCGGTTACGGCGCACCGCCGAAGGACCTTGCCGAGCTATTGGTGGCCCGGATGAGCGAGCGTTATCATTGGCATATCGAACCTGATTGGTTGGTATTTTTGCCAGGATTGGTTAGCGGTCTTAATTTAGCGGTACGTGCATTAACCCAGCCAGGCGAGAGCGTGGTGATCCCCTCACCTATTTACCCCCCCTTTCGCGGTGCGGCGCGCGGCGCTGGTCGAGAACAGCGCCTGGCACCCATGAGGCTGGACCGGGGTCGCTGGTTGGTCGATTTGTCTGGTCTGCCCGCCGGGATGGATGGAACGGAACGGTTATTAATGTTATGTAACCCGCATAACCCGGGCGGAACCGTTTACCGGCGCGCAGAGCTGGAGCAACAGCTCAATTTTGCCCGACGCCACGATTTGTCGGTTTGTTCCGATGAAATTCATTGTGATGTGTTGTTGGAACCGGGAGTCGAACATATCCCTTTTGGCTCGTTGAACGACGACGCAGCGCAGCGTTCCATTACATTGGTATCACCATCAAAAAGCTTCAATATCGCCGGGCTGGGCGCATCAGCCGCCATTATCCCCAATGCGCGGCTGCGTAGCCGTTTCACGGCACAACGCAGTGGCATCGTGCCCAATGTGGACATTCTGGCCCTGGTGGCTGCCGCCGCAGCGTGGCGCGATGGGCAACCCTGGTTGACGGAGCAGTTGGACTATTTGCGCGGCAATCGAGACTGGCTGGCCGCACGACTGGCCAGTATCCCCGAGCTGCGCATGACGATACCGCAAGCCACCTATCTGGCCTGGATTGATGCCACTGCCCTGGGGGTGGATAATCCTCAGCACTTTTTTGAACAGGCGGGCGTGGGGCTCTCTCCCGGCGCGGATTTTGGCGATCGACATTTTATCCGGCTTAACTTTGGCTGTCCTCGCCCGTTGTTGGTGCAGGCGGTGGAACGCATGGCGCGAGCCATCGTAAAGCTTAACTCCAGGGACCCGGCGGTTTAATTCTCCTCGGCGGCCACGATGCTGCGCAGGCTATGGGGGTGGAATTTAATGGTCACTTGACCGTCGCTAATCGCCAGGGTCGGGTTAGGCAACCGTTCAGCCGGATCATAAGGGGTGCTGTGTTTGATGCTGATACCCGGGGCCGCCAACGCGTCATCGTCCAACAGCGTTAACGCCCGCGGCACCAAGGTGTGCGACGGTCCCACCAGCACGATCTCGATATGTTCCCATCCTTCATAAGGGTAACGACGCAACCCCGGCCAGGGTAACTCTACACATGCAATGGACTGTTTGGCCAATATGAGGGGGTGTTCAAGGGCGAACAGCGCAATGGGACGACCATTAAATACCTGGTGTTTTAGGCAGACACCGCAGCGTTGCCACCCCGTGAACCAACGCTGGGCAGTGGACTCCTGATGGCAACGTAAGGAAATGTGGTCAATAGCGTTATCATCCAGCCGCAGGCCAAGACGCTCGGCCAGCGACAGAACCTGTTGCTCAAAGCGGGCTAAATCCTCTACCAGATCGGCTAATGGGGGCACGTCAATCCAATTCATGTTATTGTTCCTGCGTAGAACGAAGATAATCAATACTTTTTTGTTGAAAAATGCCGGGTGTTGACCACTCTGGCCATTAATCATTTCAATATACACACACCTCAGCGTTGCCCATTTTGGTGGTTTGTACTTTTACGCTCATAATAAAAATTATTTAATTTACAGCGAGTTATCATGTTTGACTTATCATGCTAAGTATTATCCCAAAGCACGTCGGATGCATTGTGCCAACCGAAAAAATACGCTACTTTCTACTAAATTAATAACTCGAGTATATAAGATGATATTATTAACCTTATGTTTGATACTTGTAGTCATTGCGATATATTCTATTATACAGCATTTACGCACCCGCAATCGCAACAAGCTGGGGGCATCGCGCCGTCCGCGTAATCGCTAGTCCCGTTTTTTTCTGGCACAGACCCATACGTCCCCTTTGTTTGCCTTGCACACAGCAACCACTGCTACTTTCACCTAAGGCTCACCGGCCATACTGACTCACGGCCTGGATTATGGTATAAGCGGTGTTTATTTTACTTTATGCTCCGCGCCTGTGCGCCCACTCCTCCAATTTTGCGGCGGCGTGCAGTCGTTTTATCAGGTTGCCGGAAGCCAGGAACGGTGGTTCTTGCTTCCAACGCAAGTTAGAAAGGTAATACGGTGAATATTCAGGCTCTTCTCTCAGATATAGTCAGTCAGGCGTTAACTGCTGCCGGGGCCCCCGCGCATAGCGAAGCGCAGGTTCGTCAATCCGCCAAGGCACAGTTCGGTGATTATCAGGCCAACGGCATTATGGCTGCCGCCAAAAAGCTCGCTATGCCGCCGCGGCAACTTGCGCAAGCCGTGGTGCCATTATTGCAGTTGGACGGCATCGCGGAAAAAGTGGAGATTGCCGGCCCGGGTTTTATCAATATTTTTCTCGACCGCCGCTGGTTGTCCGCTCAGGTAGAAGCCGCCCTGACTGCCCCTCGCCTCAATATTACACCGGTGAGTCCGCAAACCATTGTGGTGGACTATTCAGCGCCAAACGTCGCCAAAGAGATGCATGTCGGCCATCTGCGGTCCACCATTATCGGCGACGCGGCAGTACGGACCCTGGAATTCCTCGGCCATAACGTGATCCGCGCCAATCATGTGGGCGACTGGGGCACCCAGTTTGGCATGTTGATTGCCTATATGGAGAAAATCCAGTCACGGGGTGAGTCGGAAATGCAATTATCCAGCCTGGAAGAATTCTATCGCGCGGCGAAAAAACACTACGATGAGGATGCCGATTTCGCCGAGCGGGCCCGTGGTTATGTGGTCAAATTGCAAAGTGGCGATGACTACTGTCGGCGGATGTGGCGCAAGCTGGTGGATATCACCATGGCGCAAAACCAGTTGGTCTACGATCGACTCAACGTGACCCTTAGCCGCAAAGACGTGATGGGTGAGAGCCTGTACAACGATATGCTGCCGGGGATTGTTGCCGACCTCAAGGCCAAGGGATTGGCGGTAGAAAGTGAAGGTGCTACCGTGGTTTACTTGGATGAATTCAAAACCAAGGAAGGCGAACCCATGGGCGTTATCATCCAAAAGAAGGATGGTGCCTATCTCTACACGACCACCGATATTGCCTGCGCCAAATACCGCTATGAAACCTTGGAGGCGGATCGGGTTATTTATTATATCGATTCTCGTCAACACCAGCATCTGCTGCAAGCATGGGCCATTGTACGTAAAGCCGGTTATGTGCCGGAATCGGTACCGCTGGAACACCATATGTTCGGCATGATGCTTGGCAAAGATGGCAAACCGTTCAAAACCCGCGCCGGCGGCACCATCAGGCTGGCCGATTTACTCGACGAAGCGCTTGAGCGCGCCCGTGCACTGATTGCCAGCAAAAACCCCGATTTGCCGCCCCAAGAGTTAGAAACCCTGGCGCGGGTCGTGGGCATTGGTGCGGTCAAATACGCCGATTTATCGAAAAGTCGCACCACTGACTACATTTTCGACTGGGATAATATGTTGGCGTTTGAAGGCAATACCGCACCCTATATGCAGTACGCCTATACCCGGGTTGCCTCGGTATTTAAACGTAGCGGTCTGGATGAACAGCAATTGACAGCGCCAGTTTGCCTGGAAGAAGTGCAGGAAACTCTGCTGGCGGCACGGTTGTTGCAGTTTGAGGAAGCCGTTACCGTACTGGCGCGCGACGGTACCCCCCATGTCATGTGTTCCTATCTCTACGACCTGGCCGGGCTGTTTTCCAGTTTCTACGAGCATTGTCCAATCCTCAATGCCGACAGTCAGGCCATACTGCAAAGCCGACTCAAGCTGGCGTTATTGACGTCAAAAACCTTGCGCCAAGGACTGGATTTGCTGGGCATCCAGACGGTTGAACGCATGTAAGCTTCAGCACGTCCTGAAAGCATCACACCATGGTGTGGAGCTTTCAGGTAACACATTACACCTTGTCATTTTTAGCGTTCTGCTTGATGCTATAGCCTGCATGGTTCGTGTTGCAGGACGTCGGCGACGCAGCGACGCGACGCTCCCAGGCGCTGACATGAGTAAGTGACTGGGGGTGAGCCGGCCCAAAGAAGGGCCGAGTATGGCCAACGCATCTGCAACGTGAAGTACGACGGCTATGGACCGATGATGACATCAGTGAACTCACAATATGATCGTAATCGTCAATGGAAAGCGATAGCGTTTCTGGCATTAACCTGTCTTGTCATGGTGATCTGCCTTACACAGCGCGCTTCGGTGCTACGTGATCTGCAGATGACATCCGCAAATGTTGCTTTTTCTACGCAGTCCGATGTTGATACTCACGCATCAGCATCCCTTTCACCTTGCCAGCTCAGCGCCCATTCACTGCTGTCGACCCAACCGGTGTTTTTTGAGCACGTACTGCTTATGTCAGGACAATTGCTGTTGGTCCTGTCGTTGTTTGTGACGGTGGCATGGTGCCCGCCGTTGGATGACACTTCTCCCTTAACCGAGCGACGAATATACCTAAAAAACTGTGTCTTTCGTGAATAACGGACGGTTTATACACATTTTTTTATAGTTTCACGCAGATAAGACATGGCTATTTTTTCAGGCGTCGCTGCCTCCTATTTTTACGTGTATCTGTGGCACAGGCTGCGGATGGGCAATCTCTAGGTTTCAACCAGGCGTCAGAGGGAATAACGGTCACGGGTTGTGGATGAATCATTAGCGAACAACACAAAGGAGAGGTACATGAAAAACCGGATACTTCTGGTCGGTGCAATTCTATTGAGCTTGAATGTTCAGGCAGACACTCAAGACTTGCCCGCGCCGGTTAAGCAGATTGAGAAACAAGGCGTGCAGATTATCAAGCCGTTCACCGCTCCCGGCGGCGTACAGGGATGGCTGGGTAAATTTCAGGACAATGGCGTGACCCTTTATCTCACCCCTGATAAGAAATATGCGATATCGGGCTATATGTATGATGCCCAAGGCAATAACCTGAGTGAAAAAATCATCAATGATGAAATTTATATTCCCGCAGGTCGTGAAATGTGGAAGAAACTGCTGAAGGCACCCGGCATCAGTGAGGGCAGCAACGAGGCCAGTTGCCAAGTCGTGGTCTTCGCCGACCCCTTTTGCCCCTATTGTAAAAAATTCTGGCAAGCGGCACAACCGGCCATCGAGTCAAAGAAAATTCAGCTCAAAACCCAACTGGTTGGCATGTTAAGACCCGATAGTGGTCGTTATGCTTCTGCCATTATTTCCGCCAGCGATCCGGCAAAAGCCTGGCACGATTTTGAACTATCAAACGGCAAATCTGTGCCGGATTTACCTGCCAGCACACCGCGTCCCGCGTGGGATCAGATCCAATATAATCAGAAATTGATGGATGGCCTGGGGGCGAATGGAACGCCCGCAATTTATTATTTAAATCACGATAATAAATTACAGCAAATTGTCGGTTTGCCTAATGAGGAACAAATGGCGGATTTAGTCGCCTGTCACTAACCAAACCCAGACTGGAAGCGTAGGCTTTTTTGTCACATTGAGGCCATTCGTTATGGATGGTCTCTCTCGACACCAACACGTAGGCGAAATGTGCCGATGTTACCCGGCACATTCACTTAACTCTGCCCATCAGGTTCAGGTTTTTGGGGCTTTCACCGCCTGGGGTATACCGGTCCTAGCTAACGGAGCGGGCAAAATCCCGTAGCCTGAAGCCCATTGCCAACAGCGCGGAGAAATACACCACGATACCCACCGCCACCACCAGTGCCAACCTGAGTAGACGCTCTAGCATATTGCCTTGCGCCCAGTCCGGCATGACCCACATCATAACGAGCAATGCCGTTGCCATCAGCATCACCGCAATCACCATGCGGATCAAAAAACCCAACCAGCCTGGCTGCGGTTGAAACATGTTTTTCTTGCGCAGTTGCCAATACAACAGACTGGCGTTAAGGCAAGCGGCCAGGCCAATGGATAAAGCCAAGCCGGCGTGCTTTAACGGGCCGATAAACACCAGATTCATTAACTGAGTGGCGATCAGCGTCACAATCGCCACCTTCACCGGCGTTTTAATATCTTGGCGGGAATAAAAACCGGGTGCCAACACCTTGACCATAATCAGTCCGATTAAACCCACTGAATAGGCCATCAGCGCCCGCTGCGTCATCGACGCGTCAAACGCGGTGAACTGACCATACTGAAACAGTGCCACCGTCAAAGGTTTTGCCAAAATTCCCAGGGCAACGGCACTCGGCAGAGCCAGGACAAAACACAGTCGCAGCCCCCAATCCATCAGGCGCGAGTATTCCTCATGATTGCCGCTAGAGAAAGTCCGCGCTAGCGAGGGCAACAAAATGGTGCCTAATGCCACGCCCAGTACGCCGGAAGGAAACTCCATCAGGCGATCAGCATAATACATCCAGGACACCGAGCCAGAGACCAGAAAAGAAGCAAAAATGGTATTGATAATAAGTGAAATCTGGCTTACGGAGACGCCCAGAATGGCCGGCCCCATCAAACGCAGTACCCGCCACACTCCCGCATCACGAAACTGTAAACGCGGCATGACCAGCATGCCGATTTTTTTCAGGTGCGGCAGTTGATAACCCAATTGCAATACCCCACCCACCACCACCGCCCAAGCCAGCGCCAGCACCGGTGGATGAAAATACGGCGCACCAAACAGCGCAAAACACAACATGCTGACGTTAAGTAAGGTCGGCGCGAATGCCGGCACGGAAAAACGGTTCCAGGTATTGAGGATAGCGCCCGCCAGCGACGCCAATGAGATCAATAGAATGTAGGGAAAGGTGATTCGCAATAACGACGACGTCAGGGCAAATTTATCCGGCGAGTCGACAAACCCTGGGGCCGTCACCATAATAACCCAAGGTGCGGCCAGCATGCCGGCCACCGTGACCGCCGCCAGTGCCAACGTGAGTAAACCGGCGATATACGCAATAAACGTCTGGGTGGCTTCTTCTCCTTTCTGGGTTTTATATTCAGCCAGGATCGGTACAAAGGCCTGTGAAAAAGCCCCTTCGGCAAAAATTCTCCGCAGCAGGTTGGGCAGTTTAAACGCGACAAAAAAAGCATCTGTCGCCATACCGGCGCCAAAAATGCGGGCAACCATCGCATCGCGGGCAAAACCCAGCACCCGGGAAAACATGGTCATGGAACTAACAGCAGCCAGTGATTTCAATAAATTCATGTGTGATTTGTTACCGCGCCTGGGCGTGGTGGCGACAAGCATGGCACAACTCTGCTATACCGGTCCCCAGCAACGTTCCGCTCTTTTTATTAGTGCGCATAGTCTACCCTGACTTTAACAAAGCGCTACCCCGAGTTGTTACTTCGGGTAACCAGCGGAGTATCGGTGCCACGCACGGCAACCCGGGGTTGATGTCGCTGCGCTGCCGTGCGTGGCGCCTCGTGCTGCTTCAGCCTTCAGCGGTCACTGAACTCACAGGTTCACTAGCAGGTGATGCATCCCCCCGATTTCAGCCTTCAGCGGTCACTGAACTCACATTTTCACTAGCAGGTGATGCGTTCCTCCATCAAGCGGTGCATGTGCCTGCTGCGCCACCAGCGTCAGCGGCTGATCATCGAGCAAAGCCTCAATCTCGGCGTGCTTCGGCCCGCTACGCTGAGTCACCTTGATACTGTAGTGTGTATCGAGTACCTGCACCTGTGCATCAAAGCCCGGCCAATCAGCGGGGATACAAGGGGCGACAATCAGGGTTTTCCCCTCGCGACGAATACCGAGAATGCCCTCAATACCAGCACGGTACATCCAGCCCGCAGAACCGGTGTACCAGGTCCATCCACCACGCCCGATGTGTGGCGCGACCGAATAGACATCGGCGGCGATAACATAGGGCTCCACTTTATAGCGTTTCACCTGTTCGGGTGTGAGCGCGTGGTTTACCGGATTGAGCAGTGCGAACAGTTCATGGGCCTTGTCACCCTGTCCCAGACCGACAAATGCCAGGATCGCCCACATGGCGGCATGGGTATATTGACCGCCGTTTTCCCGCAGCCCTGGTGGATAACCTTTAATATAACCAGGGTCGCGAGGCGTATTATCAAAGGGCGGCGTAAATAACAGCGCCAGTTGCTCTTTGTGCCGAATTAACAACCGGTCCACCGAGGCCATGGCCGTGGCGGCCCGCTGCGGTTCGGCGGATTCGGACAGTACCGCCCACGATTGGGCAATGGAGTCGATCTGGCACTCGTCATTTTCGTGGCTACCCAGCCAACTGCCATCATCAAAGGTCGCACGGCGGTACCAATCCCCGTCCCAGGCGTCACGTTCGATAGCCTGGCGCACAGACTCGGCGTGTGCCTGCCAGCGTACCGCCCGTTCTGGTTCCCGGGTGGCGACCCATGGCGAAAATAGCGCCAGGGTGCGAATTAACAGCCAGCCAAGCCAGACACTTTCGCCTTTGCCGCCTTCTCCCACTCGGTTCATGCCGTCGTTCCAGTCCCCAGTGCCCATCAGCGGTAAACCGTGTGCTCCGGTTAACGTCAGACATTGTTCTATCCCTCCCACGCAGTGCTGATAAAGCGTCGCACTTTCACCTGAGACCAGCGGCTGGAAAAAGGCGTCATATTCGCCTTCCGCCAGACCCGGCCCTTCCAGATAGGGCAGCACTTCATCCAATACCGTCTCATCGTGGCTGCAGGCGATATAGGTCGCCACCGCAAACGATAACCAAACCCGGTCATCGGAAATCCGGGTGCGCACCCCCTGCCCTGAATGTGGCAACCACCAGTGCTGAACGTCACCTTCCGGGAATTGTCGCCCCCCCGCACGCAATAAATGACCGCGGGTTTGTTCAGGCTGTGAAAAGGTTAGCGCCATACCATCTTGCAGTTGATCGCGAAATCCATAAGCACCACTTGCCTGATAAAATCCTGACCGAGCCTGAATCCGACAGGCCTGGGTTTGATAAAGCAACCAGCCGTTAAGCATAATATCCATGGCTGGATCGGGCGTGGTCACCTGCACTGCGCCCAATCGCCGTTGCCAGTGATCCTTTACCTGAGTCAGCACCGCATCCAGATCCGCACGTCGGTACTTCTCTATCAATTGCTGGGCGCTTTGCGCCGAGTCGCCCTGACCGATGAACCAAATCACTTCCACCGTTTGATTGGCCGCAATCTCTATGTGCGTTTGCAAGACCGTGCAGGGGTCAAAACCCGCACCGCTGGCGCCGCTCAAATGACTGCCGCTCAATAACGCCGCCGGGGCGTTAAGTGAACCGTTGCGGCCAAGAAATTCAGTGCGATCGCCCGTATAGCAATCCTGAGCACCGTTGAGGTCGGCAAACGCCACCCGTCCTTGAAACGAGGTGGCCCAGGTGTTACGCACAAAAACCGCATTGGTCTGGGCGTCTTGCTCGCTGACAATATAAGGGCCAGATGCACTGCGCGAGGTACCGAGTACCCATTCAACATAAGCGGAAACGGACAGGTGCAGCGGACGATCACCCAGGTTTCGCAACCGGAGTCGGGAAATTTTGACTGAATCCTCCAGCGGCACATATTGCAGCAGGTCGGTGGCGCAATCGAGCGTATGGTGCTCGAAATGTGAATAGCCAAAACCATGTCGAGCCAGATAACGTCCACCATCATTAATCGGGTGGACCGTCGGACTCCACAGAGTGCCGTTATCCTCATTACGGATATAAATAGCCTCCCCACCGCTATCGAGCACCGGATCGTTCAACCAAGGGGTCAACTGATTCTCGCGGCTATTTTGCGCCCAGGTATAACCACTGCCCCGGGCCGACACCTGAAAGCCGAAGTCCTCATTGGCAATCACATTAATCCAAGGTGCCGGCGGCTGGGTTTGCTTATCCATTATCACCACGTATTCACGCCCGTTATTGGCAAATCCCCCGGTGCCGTTATAAAACGCCAGACCCACAGGTATTGGCAATACGACTGCGGGCGGTGACGGCAACCTTAGCTTGCGCTGCGGCAATAACGTCACTGGCGGCAGCTCAAGCGCTGCCAACTGCGTGCTTATCGTGCCTCGCCGCGCCAGTAGCGAGACCCGAGCCACGGATTGCAGCAACATGCGTGCTTCCTGGGTCATCAGGTCAGCACGTAAGGTGTAGACACTGCCGCGGTTGGCATTGCCGGAGTAGCGCGGATGCGACTGGCTGCTGCGTACCGCCGTTTCAATAGCGATTTGCAGATCCTGTAAATACGATGAGGCGTGCTCGTTGATGATCACCAGATCAACACTAAGCAATTTCATATGCCAATATTCATGGGCACGTAGTAGCTGTTTTACCTGGGCGATATCCTGGATATCGTCGATTCGCAGCAGCACGATGGGAAAATCACCGGAAATGGATAAGGGCCAGAGTGCAGATTGGGCGCCAGCGCCGCTAATGATCGCCGCCGATGGCGCACGAAAGCGTGCATCGGCATACAACAATGGTGCCGCCAGACGCTGGAAATCGGCCGCCTCCTCAGTATTGATATCAAGATGTCTTAATTGCACCTGCGCCTGAGTCCAGGCCAAGGTTTTTGCCCGTTTATAGGCGCCACGGTCATGATGCTTATCAATTAACGCCATCAACGCCGTTTCCGTGGTGGCAACCAAGGTCCAAAACGTCACCCGCACCGAAGCCCCTGAAGGGATACGGACCTTACGCCGCAAGGAAAAGATGGGATCCAGCACCGTACCAACAGTATTGGATAGCGGGTCACGGTTTATCACCGCGTCACCGAGGGTGGCCGAGGTATTGTAACCGATAAAACGCGCCCGATCGGTTTCATATTGGGTATCGCCCAGACTCTCACCTTCAACCACCGCCAAATGCGCCGCCCATACCCGGGGTTCATCGACAGTGCGCGGGCGCCGAGTCGCTATGAGCGCGCTAAATTCCGACAGGTAACGGGTTTGCACAAACATTTTGGCGAACGCGGGGTGGGCAACATCGGTACTGTGCGGTGCCAATACGATTTCCGCATAAGACGTGAGTTCGACTTCCCGCGTACGACGACCGCTGTTGGTGAGCATAACCCGCCTTACTTCACCGTCATCCTCGCCGGAGACCAACACATTCATCGTGGTGGTTAACGTCCGGTCATGGTGGATATAAGTGGCATCGTCCTCGCTAAAAATCACCTGATTATAGGACTTGCCCTTGAGCGCACGAATGCGCCGTTCGCTTTGGCTGGTAATACCATGCTGTTGTAGACCAGGCGACCATATTTTGCCGCTGCGTAGATCGCGTAAACGGATAAATCCACGACTCTCATCACAAGTCACATCCTCACGCCAGCGGGTAATGGCAATATTGCCCCAACGGCTGTAACCACCACCGGATACCGTCAACATCACGGCATAATGCCCATTGGATACCAAGTGCGTGACCGGCGCGCCAGCCGGTAGCGCAGAAAAACGACGCTGAGTGGTGAAGGTATGTCCGGCCTTAACCATCGTTTTTTTCACTTCCTCAGCATGAGGTTTGCTGAGTGCCACTTCACGTGGCATGCGTTCTTGTAACAGCAGTTCGCTGGCCTGGATCATCGGTTCACGATGAAAACGCGCACGCATCCGGCCCTGTAATAAGGTGTTGTCCAAAGCGACAATGCTCATTCCCTGATGATGGGCCATATAGCTGCGCACAATAGCCACCTTCTGGTTGGCCGGCAAACGCGATGCAGTATAGTCAAGTGCTTCATAAAAACCATAGGTTCCGCTAGCACCTATCTCCGCCAACCGCTGGAGGTTATGTACCGCAGCGCGACCGTCCACCATAGAGGCCAGGGCGGTAGCGTAAGGGGCGATAACCCGGTTTTGCGCCAGACCGCGCTGCAAACCCAGCCCAGGCACACCAAAGTTGGAATATTGATAGGTAAATTCCAGATCACGGGCATTATAGGCCGACTCGGATACGCCCCAGGGAATTCCCAGGCTATGCCCATAGGCTTGCTGATGGGCCACCACCACCCGATTGGTTTGCTCCAATAACGTACCGGCCGCTGCACGCATCACCAGCGACGGCATCAGATATTCAAACATGGAGCCAGACCAGGAGATCAGTGCCGCCCCTTTACTTGATTGAATGGCGGCACGGCTTAAGCGAAACCAGTAGCGGGTGGGAATATCACCTTTAGCGATGGCAAACAAGCTGGCCAAGCGGGCCTCGGACGCCAGCAGATCATAACAGCCGCTGTCGAGCTGGTTATCGCTAAATGAGTAACCAATGGAGAGCAGTTTACGCTCTTCGTCCACCAGAAAGCGGAAGTCCATTGCCATGGCCAACGCCCGTGCACGATCAGCCAAGGATTGAAAGCGCCGTGCCAGTTGTTGCGTAGCGGCCGATGAGCGCAACCGATCCTCATTATGACCGGCCAGCCCGTGGTGTAATGCCGCCAGCCAAAACAGCAGATCGGGGTCCGCAACGTTGTGTTCATCAATCACCTGATCTTCGTTCAGGTCATAAGCGTGCTCGCTCATCACCCGATCGGCGAGCAGTCCATAGGCTTCCTCAGCAATTTCAGCCAGACGCGGCAAGGGACTTTCATCCGCCAGCGGTTGTTTCACCAGACGTTCTATTTCCGAGAGCATAATGTCTAGTGGTATTTGGTGCTCGTCGCGGGTTTTCTTTAAGGCCTGGCGGATCAATATAAGGTGATCCAAGGTCCCGGCGCGCCAAGCCGTCGTCACCGGGTTCTCGCACCATTCTTCGCACGCGTTGGCCAACGCAATCAGATGCCCGGCCAGGTTGCCGCTGTCCACGGAAGAGACATAAGCGGGAAGGAGCGCCTCCAGGTTACGGGTTTCATACCAATTGAAAAAATGACCACGATAGCGCTGCAGTTTATCTAACGACGCCAAGGTTGCTTCCAACCGCGACAGGCTATCGATACTGCCGGCCCAGCCAAAATCTCTGGAGGCAACAGTGGATAACAAATAAAGGCCGATATTGGTAGGGGAAGTGCGATGCGCCACCACTGGCCGCGGGTCTTCCTGAAAATTATCCGGCGGCAGCATATTTTCCGCCGGTGTCACAAAGGTTTCAAAAAAACGCCAGGTACGCCGTGCAATCAACCGCAGGGTTTGGATCTCCTGTGGGGATAACACCGTCTGAGGCGCTATTCTGGGTGGGCGACTGACCCAGACTGCTACCACCGGCGACAACAGCCATAACAGAGCAAACAGACCGGCCAGGGGTGCATTCCAAGGCGCCAGCAGCACGGCCGCGCCGGCAATAACCAGTCCGAGCACGATCCCGCCAACCATTCGCCGGTAAAACCCGCACAGCGTCAACCGTGGGCTCACGCCGGTTTGCGCCGAGGTGGTCCATTCCAGCAACCGGCGATGACTCACGCTTATCCTAAACAGGGTACGACCGATGGCATCCATCATGTGCCAGGCATTATCGGCTAAAAATACCACCTGCAGCCCGATACGCAGCAAAGCATAACGGAAATCCACCAGCACATTGCGCAGATGTTTGCCCAGCGGGATGCGGCGTCGACGCGGCAAGAGATCACAGACTATTGGCACCAACGATGGCACAGCCATCGCAGCAATAATCAACAACATGCCCACTGCGGGCAACGGCGAGGGCAACAGCCAGATCCAGCCCAGCGCCAACAGGCTAAACGGTGCTACCAGGGAGCGGCGCAAGTTGTCGATCATTTTCCAGCGGCCCACAGCCGGGACCGGGCATTCACCACTACGCCCGCTGATGATCCAGGGCAATAACTGCCAGTCGCCGCGCGTCCAACGGTGCTGCCGTTTTGACACCACATCGTAACGGGCCGGGGCGTTTTCCACCAGTTCAACATCCGATGCCAGCCCGGCACGGGCATAAATGCCTTCAAACAAATCGTGGCTTAACAGGGTGTTGTCCGGGATCCGTTGATCAAGTGCGGCTTCAAAAGCATCCACATCGTAAATCCCTTTGCCGGTATAGGATCCTTCGCCAAACAGGTCTTGATACACGTCCGATACCGCCGCCGCATAAGGATCGATGCCGCCCGGTCCGGAGAATACGCGCTGATAGATCGACCCTTCACCACCCAAAGGCAACGACGCCGTGACGCGCGGCTGCAGAATGCCATAACCACTGATGATCCGTTTATGCTGCGCGTCGTATTTTGGCTGGTTGAGCGGATGGGCCATTTTACCCACCAGCCGCACCGGCGTGTCGCGTGGCAAGCGGGTGTCCGCATCAAGGGTGATGACGTAACGCACCCCTGACGGCACCTGGCTGCCCGCAATAAAACTAGTATCGGCGGCACCACGCAACAGACGATTAAGCTCATGCAGCTTACCGCGCTTGCGCTCCCACCCCATCCAGCACCCCTCCTGCGAATTAAAGCGGCGCTGACGGTGCAATAATAAAAAGCGCGCGCCGGCCGGCCCCGAGCAATACCGCTGGTTAAGCAGGGCAATACCGTCTTGGGCGAAGTCCAGTAACGCCGCGTCGCCAGGCAATGTCTCCTGGTATGCATCCAGGTTATCGGACAACAGGGCAAAGGTGATATCCCCTTTTCCGCTCGCCAGATAATGCACCTCCAGGCGTTCGATTTGCTCAATGATATCCTGATGATCCGTCAACAATACCGGCACCACAATCATCGTGCGCAAGGAGGAGGGAACCCCGTCGGTGAGCGCCAATCCGGGCAGGGGTGATGCCCCGAGCCGCCAATTGATCATGCGGTTAACCACGGCGCTGGCGGCGTCACTAAAGACGGGCAACGCCAGCAGGATAAAGACCCCTAGCGCGCCGACAATCGGCAACTGCGAATGCAAAATAGCCGCAGCCCATGCCGCCAACAGCAAAGAAAAAACGATAATCATCCCGGCATAACCCACAATGCCAGGCCGGATGACCACCCGGTTGATGCGCAGATGCCAGGGGGGTGTGAAGCCAATCGCCCGTTCCAGCGCGCCTCTGCCCTTGGCAATCAGATGATAACCCGGGTCACCCATCCTGGCCGCTTCACGCGGGTCGGTCTGCTCTGCCGCCGCCTCTTGCGCGATGCTTAATACCCGTCCCGCGATATCCAGTTCGCTTAGGGCCGATCCCCGCGCTAATTGCTCGATAGCGCTGCGATAGAGATTGCGGGTGGTGAAATTCATTTCGGCAAAGGCGCTGTACTGACGCAAACGCTCATCCACCAGACTGACGCTTTCAAATAGCGTGGCCCAATCAATATCGGAAATCAAACGCATACTGGTAATAACATTACGCACAGTAACGTTAGAGGCACCCAAGCGCTGTTGGGCATTTTGCACAATCAGTTCGATAGAACTGTCTTGCTGGTTTAAACTTTCTTCCAGCCAGGTCAGTGCCGGGGTGGTCAGTGGATCCAGATTACGCAGGCGTTTTGCCAACTGGGCGGCAAATTGTTCGTTAAGGGGCTTGGCATGGCGTGATAGACGGGCCACATCCATGGCGGCCTGCGCATTACCTTTAACCAGCAGCCGGTTGGCAATCACATCTGCCTCGTGGCGTACGCTGCGCCCCTCAGTCATCTGATCCGCCAGACGACGCAGGTTTTCAATCAGGACAATACGTAACGTAATGGCCACCGCCCACAGTTCACCAATGGTGAGCGGTTGTACCCGTTGATAGGCGTTGATAAAACGCTTGAGATTTTCCGGGTCGAAATGACTATCGGTATGCGCAATAAAAGCCCAGGCCAAGCCGAACACCCGTGGGTAGCCAGCAAACGGCCCGGCTGCCAGCTTGGGCAGCAGTCGATAGAAACTCGGTGGCAAATCCTCACGTATCTCACGAATTTGGGCTTCGACGAGATGGTAGTTATCCAGCAACCACTCTGCCGCCGGCATCACCGCCCGTCCTTTCTCTAATTCCGCCGCACTGTCGCGATACGCGGTCAACAATACGCTGGCATTTTCATTGAGCCGTTGGCGTAAAGACTGAACGGTGGGTGGATTGGCGCTGACCTTCTGGGCTTTCGCCAGGGTCTGGGCGTGTTGTTCCAAACGTTCGACGCCAAACAACTCCCCTCTTACGGGAACACGATCGCCCCAAGGTGACGAGTCCTTACCAAACATGCCAGCAAATATATTTCTCATAGCAACCTTAACCCGCAGCGTCTTGCCACGAGCGCAACAAGTTAACAAACATGCAACATGGCGCGTTATACACTTAACGTCTCTATCGTCCGCGCGCAATCGAACCGTTGCGTCAACACAACGGCGTTCGTCAGCAATAATGGCCGATACAGACCAACGTCCTAAATCGCCATGAAAACGGCGGCGTAACCCTGGTAAGAGGCACGTCACAACCTGTGAGTTAGCGTTCGCACATGCCTGAATACGGAGTGCCTTAACGGCAAAAAGAGATGAAAGAACCGAATGGGGGACGTTTACATGATCCTCTTCCTACGAACCTGTCGCAGAATATACCGGTACGCTAAATATGGACCATAATCTCCATTTTCGCCAATGCGATCGGGTCTATTTACCGGAAAGACGGTATTTACCGGCAAAAAAACGGCCAGGGAGAGGCAAGATAAGCGGCTGGGTTAACCCGCCAGGATGTGCTCAACCCAGGATTGCGCCAGCAGTGCCTGCTCGCCACTCACGCAAGGGGGCGTTTGGTTTGCCACCGACGCGATAAAGTGCTCCACCGCACCGGTAAAACCCCGCTGCGTCAGGATGGTTTGCCAAGCCGGCACCGGCAACTCGCTGATCACACCCTGGCTTTCACTGCGCCACAGTCGCATCTCCTCAATGCGATAGACCGCCCCGGACGTCACCGCGCTAACGGTCTCACACTGGCTGCCAGCCTGGCGGTGCATACTGGTCGTGATGGCGCAACCACGCTGGGTGAAATAGTGCTCGGCGTAGAGCATCTGCCCGCTTGGATTTTTTTGCAATACCCCACCCTTAAGTGTCGTCCCCTGGCATGGCACCGCCGCGCCAGCGCCAGTCAACGCACCGTCTGTGAGCCACAAGGCGGTATCTACGACATGCAAATAATCATCAAGTAAGGTAAAACGCACATCCTGTGGACCGATGCTATCGGCGCGATGTTTATCTATGCGTAGCGAGGCCGCCTGGTCCAGATTTTGTTTCAGCCGCAGATACAATGGGGCAAAACGGCGATTAAATCCCACCATCAAAAACCGCCGCTTACGGACCGCCAGCTCCACCAATTGTTGCGCGTGTTCTAGTGTACTGGCCAAAGGCTTATCCACGTAAACATGGACACCCAGTGCCAACAACTGCCCCACCACGGCAAAATGGCTATCAGTACTGGTATGCACAAACACCGCGTCACAATCGGCCGCCAGAGCAGACAGCGTGGAATAGCAACTGATGCGGTAACTGTCGCACAGGACACGGGCTTTCAACTGGTTTGGCGAGAAGGCGCCAACAACCTGCCAATGGTCGCTTTGGCATAACAAGGGGAGATACACTTTTTGCGCAATACCGCCGAGCCCGACAAGCCCAATCCGTAACGTCATACTGTCTCCGAACCGGGAGCTTAACGCCCCGGAGTCCATGTGGTATTGGTCAAGGCGGTCAGTATATGATCGCGCCATTGACCATCGATCAGCAGGTAATCTTTGGCAAACCCCTCCTGCTCGAAACCAAGGCGGGCCAGCAGATTGCCGCTACGCTGATTGTGAGGCATATAGTTGGCCATGATGCGGTGCATTTGTTGATAACGCTGCATATAACGTATCGCGGATTGCAAGGCTTCGAACATCAATCCCTGACCTTGCCATTTTTCACCCAGGGAATAACCGAGAAAACAGGCATAAAATGAACCACGCAGCACGTTGCTGAAATTGGCCACGCCGTAGATCTCTTTTTCATCCGGATCAAGCAAAACAAAATAGTAGGCACTGCCCTGCCGGTGCATTTCGGTAATTAAACCCAGCCTGGCCTGCCATCCGGAGGGCGCGCAGTGGCTTTCATCGCGAACCGGTTCCCAGGGTTTAAGATAGTCCCGATTGGCCGCATAATAATCAGCCAGAAGATAGGCGTCCCGTTCAAGTACCAAACGCACCACCAGCCGGGAGGTAACCAGTCGCACTTTCGGCGACGCCGAGCGATAGCCAAACATCTTTCCTCCGCTATCCGGGCAATATAATAAGCATCGTAGTTAAACGCCGGATTACGTGGCGCTAGGCCAAGCATAAACCTTGTTAACGTGATCCTTTGCATAAATTAGCGTGTTCCAACGCAATTTTCGATAATAATTATTCTCTCTTCCGGGCTATCGTTCCGTGCCTAGAACGTACAGAATAAGCACTCTCATTATACCCAACCAGCAATTTGAAAGATAACGGATATTACCCAATAGATTTCGAGTTACAGGCAGGCGGCAAACGAATGAACCCGATGAGCTTACTCAGGTAAGTGATTCGGGTGAAAGCGTGCAGCCAACACACCTGCAGCTTGAAAGATGAAGGGAGCATACCCAATAGATTTCGAGTTGCAGGCAGGCGGCAAACAAATGAACCCGATGAGCTTACTCAGGTAAGTGATTCGGGTGAAAGCGTGCAG
>NZ_JAYGJO010000030.1:0-60937 GCF_035013185.1 Acerihabitans sp. TG2 | reverse complement strand
AATAGCCTGTAAAATAAGCTGCTTATGTTAAATAATTGTTATATCAATAAGATGTGACCTATTAACCAAAGGTGCTATCCAACGCCGAGGCTTGTGGAAACGGCGGTTGTTATCGGTTATAGCCTGATGAGACAGCCGGAGCAGAAAAAAATACAGCAGATTACACAGGGATACTCGGGCGGGTAGTAGCAAGAGATGAAACTACGTTTCCTGCGCCCGGGTAGCATTGGATTATCAGCCTCGGAGGATTAACTCAAAGCTCCTGATCAAACAAAACCAGAATGGCTTCATACAGCTGTTTAACGCTAAAGCCTTTGGCCGGGGTGGTGAAAATAGTGTCATCGCCGGCGATGGTACCTAAAATCCCCTCCGACTTGCCTAGTGAATCCAACAATCGGGCAATGAGCTGAGCGGCCCCTGGACTGGTGTGAATCACAATCACCGCATCGTTATGATCAACATCTAATACCAGATTTTTCAACGGACTGCTAGTGGTGGGCACGCCTAGCTCGGCGGGAAGGCAATACACCATTTCCATTTTGGCATTGCGAGTACGCACCGCGCCGAATTTGGTCAGCATCCTCGATACTTTAGATTGATTGATATTTTCGAACCCTTGTTCTTGCAAGGCAAAAACGATCTCACCCTGAGAACTGAACTTCTCTTCCTTCAGCAGTGCCTTAAAGGCTTTAACCAGCTCTTCTTGTTTTATGTTATTGCGCATGTTTAACCAAACCAGTAGCTGAAAATGTGCTGAGGATTATGCATATAATTGCATTTTTATGCAATGGTGATGGCTGATATGGGCTCGTATTGGTGGTAAATTCGCCAAAACCACTCAGAATAGCAATATTTATTCAAACCTACCATGATCTGTCTCTCATATTTATCGGCAGATAAAAAGTAAACTAATTGTTATAAAATTGATGTTGTTTTGTTCTTTCTGGCCGGTGTAAGGTAATAGACGACTCTGGGTAATAAACAGTAGCGACGGCGAGTTCCACGAAAAAGAGTTGGCGATAAGATCGTAGGCCGCGTCCTTACACATAAAGTGATGCAGGGCCAATTGTGGGATCCAGCCCAGATATAGAGACAATAGTAATACGTCATGTGTCAAATTTGCGATCGCTGATTTGTTTTTACCCGTTTATGTCTCTATGATCATAACCAGATGATTTGACGGCATTTAATTTTTCCGATTATAATAAGGAGATTAGAATGAAAGTCGCAGTCCTTGGTGCAGCGGGTGGTATCGGGCAGGCGCTTGCCCTGTTGCTCAAAACCCAGCTTCCCTCAGGTTCAGAACTCTCCCTTTATGACATCGCGCCGGTCACTCCCGGTGTGGCTGTCGATCTCAGTCATATTCCCACGGCAGTTAACATCAAAGGCTTTAGCGGTGAGGATGCCGGTCCGGCCTTGGTGGGGGCGGACATTGTATTGATTTCCGCCGGTGTAGCCCGCAAACCCGGGATGGACCGAGCCGATCTGTTTAATGTCAATGCAGGTATCGTGCGTAATTTAGTCAATCAGGTTGCTAAAACCTGCCCTAAAGCGATGATCGGTATCATCACCAATCCAGTGAATACCACCGTAGCAATTGCTGCCGAAGCGCTGAAAAAAGCGGGGGTTTATGATAAACGTAAACTCTTTGGTATTTCCACTCTGGATGTTATCCGCTCCAGTACTTTTGTCGCGGAGCTAAAGGGGTTGAACCCGCAGGATGTTGACGTGGCGGTTATCGGTGGCCATTCCGGCGTAACCATATTGCCCCTGCTTTCTCAAGTAAAAGGCATCAACTTTACTGAACAAGAAGTCATCGATCTGACCAAACGTATCCAAAATGCCGGCACTGAAGTAGTGGAAGCCAAAGCGGGCGGTGGGTCAGCCACCCTTTCCATGGGACAAGCCGCAGCACGCTTCGGCCTGTCACTGGTTCGCGCATTGCAGGGTGAACAAGGCGTAGTCGAATGTGCTTACGTAGAAAGCGACGGTGAATTCTCACGTTTCTTTGCCCAACCGCTGCTACTAGGCAAACAAGGTCTGGTGGAGCGTAAGCCTATCGGGACCCTGAGCCCGTTTGAACAGCAAGTGTTGGAACAGATGCAGGATGTATTGAAAAACGATATCGAACTGGGTGTGAAATTTATTAATCAGTAGATGTCCCATCTATACCCTTCATCTTTCAAGCCGCAGGTGTCTTGGTTTTGCTCGCTCACCCCAGTCTTTTACTCATGTAAGCTCCTGGGGGGGCGCAGCGCCGACCCCTTCCTGTGGCTCGAATATGCCTTCATCTTTCAAACCGCAGTTGAGTTGGCTTTGTTTTGCCCTTCCTTGGGCCTTACTTCTCATGGGATCGCGACAGGTCGCGCCCTAATCTGCTCCTGCAGCGTGGTCCTCATTCACCCTCGTTTTTTATTCAGTAAGCTGCTGGGGATGGATGAAACTCGTCCCTGGGGTTCACCCGTTGAGTAAACTGTCAGTGTTGTTCAAATCTGTTCCAGCCCGATTTGTCGTTGTGTTGCCACCGTCCAGTCACGTGAATTATCTAGGGTATAAATACCATAAAACTTCACTTGATATTAATTATGATAAATAATTATTCCATTGATATTTAATGATTATTTATGTTAATAGGATAAAAACCAACGACGATCTCATTTTTCAATCCCTAGTGGCATTTATGGCTTTTTTTATGTTGTAATTGTCGTTACGACAAGCTGTAATTGCTATAGAGTATAAGCGTCATTACAACGGAATCACGCGGAATCGCGACCGGGGATTATTATTATTCTGGGTTGGGCACAACCGCGTAGTGGCGATAACGCGCGGTTATTACCATCACATGGAGGAGAAATGGCAATGAAAAAGGAATGGATAGCGACCCACGAGCTGATCGGCGTCGGCGGGCTGCCGAAAACGCGGCAAGGTCTTAATCGACGAGCTCGCGAGGAAGGTTGGCATAAAAGGCGGCGCGAGGGGGCCCGGGGTAAAGCTGTTGAATATGCCTGGCAGAGCCTGCCAGATTCGGTAAAAAAGACCCTGTCCCTGCGTTCCTGCACCGCTGATTATGCTTTGTCGGATCAGGAACCCTCGACCACCTGGATTGAGATCCATCGGCAGCTTTCCAGCACTGAACGTGATTTCGTCGTGGCTTTTGTGCTGCGCGAAGGGGTATTGAACCTGTTGAAACGGTTGGATTATCCCGATGAGCTCCTCACGGAGCTCGTTCGGGACTGAGAGAATCACAGCGTGGGTGGTGGCTCTTCTCCCGTGGGTTTCGCCCGCGCGCGCTTACGAATCAGGCTTTTTCTGTCGATTAACTGTTTTGTTTCCGGGTCGATATAGCGGCTAGGCCAAATCTTCGCGGGGTGTATTTCCAGGGTATTGGCTATCAGCCATTCGCCTTTTGGCCATGGCCGGGTGAGGGCGTTCGCCAGGGTGGATGAACTCAGACCCGCTGCCCGCGATACTGCTGCGAGAGTGGTGCCGCGTTTGCGCATAGACGCAACGATATCCGCTGGATGCCAATCAGCTGTCCTTTGAATCATGACTCATTCCTTTGCAAGGGGCCGGAGGTAACGTAATGCAATAATTAACATAGTTAAATAACCTAATGTAAATGCAACTTTGCCGTGGAAAACATATTGCCTCAATTTTCCAAAAATGTTTCTGGTATTTTCCATATAAAGTTGATTTTTGTAAAGGCGATCCCTATTCGGAATGCAAAAGATATGAAAAAAGACTGGTATCGAACCAGCGAGCTTAAGGGTGTTGGCGGTTTACCCACGACCCGTCAGGGCATCACCGCCCGTGCCCGTCGGGAAAAATGGGTCAGTAAACCCGTATCGGGGGTACAGGGGAAAGGGCTTGAGTTCGCGTTGGAGAGTTTGCCGCCAGATGTTCAGCGGGAGCTTGTACGCAGGGCAATGCAGGAGTCGCCGGCCCTTCCATACCTTGTCAACCTGGTGTCGTCGGAACCGGAAAACGATCGGCTAGCAGCGTGGATGACCATCTATCAACAGCTTAAGCCGCAAGAACGTGATGACGTTATCAGCCTGGTGCTGCGAGACGGCATCGCAGCATTTATTGTCCGACTCGGCATTGTTCCCCGAGCGTGATTTTACTCGGGCATCACGGATGTCATATTTTCCATAAAATATGACGATAGTTTCCTAAAAATCACGTCGCACGGCAATATGCGCCAGACTTTCCAGTGCTTGCCGGTAGGGCGTCGGTTCTAGAACGGCGAGACAGGCAATCGCTTTGTCTGCTTCTTCCTCGGCCCGCTGGCGGGTATAGTCGAGCGAACCACACTGGTGCATGGTTTCAAGCACCGATTCCAGCAAATGCCGCCCATTGCCTTTGACGATGGCCTCGCGAATCACCGCCGACTGGGCTTCGTTGCCGTTGCGCATGGCGTGAAGCAACGGCAGCGTAGGTTTACCCTCGTTAAGATCATCGCCCGTGTTCTTACCCAACGTTTTACCATCGGCACTGTAATCCAGCAGGTCGTCTATCAGTTGGAACGCGGTGCCGAGATAACGACCATAATCCTGCAAGGCGACTTCCTGCTCAGGGGTAGCGTCCGCCAGAATGGCCGATGAGTGTGACGCGGCCTCGAACAAACGCGCGGTCTTGCTGTAAATCACCCGCATATAACTCTCGACGGTGATATTGGGATCGTTACAGTTCATTAACTGCAGTACCTCTCCTTCGGCAATCACATTGACCGCCTCAGACATCAAGGCCAAGACCCGTAATGACTCTAGTCCGGTCATCATCTGAAATGCGCGTGTATAGATAAAGTCTCCAACCAACACGCTGGCGGCGTTGCCGAATGCGGCGTTAGCCGTTGCTTTACCCCGACGCATATCCGATTCGTCAACCACATCGTCATGCAACAAGGTGGCGGTGTGGATAAACTCGATCAGCGCCGCAACGGTAATATGCTTACTCCCCGTGTAATGCAACGCTCTCGCCGCCAAAACGGCTATCATCGGACGGATACGTTTGCCACCACCGCTGATAATGTAGTGGCCTAGCTGGTTGATAAGCACAACCTCGGAGTTCAGCTGCTCGAGTATAATGGCGTTGACGTCCGCCATGTCCTGCGCTGTGAGTACTGTGATTTGTTCAAGGTTCATTATTTTCTTTTGGCTTTATTTTTACCGTTGAAATAGTAACGCTGCTCATGAGGCCAGATGGCAGAAACTGTGTTACTGATTGTACTTGAAAAATGATATAGATAAATGCTGATAAAGAAACTGCCCTTTTTTCACGTCCTGTATGTATTCTGCACTTGTCATATGCTGGTTTTTTGCGTAGAATTCGCGCCCTATTGTGAATATTTATAGCGCACTGTGGACGATTATAGGTTGAGTGCGCGGAAAGCGGAGTTTTTTATGTACGCGGTTTTCCAAAGTGGTGGTAAACAACACCGGGTCAGCGAAGGTCAGACGGTTCGTCTTGAAAAGCTTGACATTGCAACGGGTGAAACCGTTGAGTTCGACCAGGTGATGATGATTGCCAATGGTGACGACATTCAGATTGGCGTTCCTTTCGTCAATGGCGGAAAGATTCAAGCTGAAGTAGTTGCTCATGGTCGTGGTGATAAAGTGACGATTGTTAAATTTCGCCGCCGTAAGCACTATCGTAAGCAACAAGGCCATCGTCAGTGGTTCACTGACGTGAAAATTACCGGTATTGGCGCCTAACAGGGGAGCACACTCATGGCACACAAAAAGGCTGGCGGCTCGACTCGTAATGGTCGTGACTCAGAAAGTAAACGCCTTGGCGTAAAACGTTTTGGCGGCGAAGCTGTCTTGGCAGGTAGCATCATTGTCCGTCAGCGTGGAACCAAATTCCACCCTGGCACCAATGTGGGTTGCGGTAAAGACCACACGCTGTTTGCACTGACGACTGGCAAAATCCAATTTTTAGTTAAAGGACCGAAAAATCGTAAATTTGTCAGCATCGTTGCTGAATAAATTTGCCATTTTCCGCTAGCCAGGCATAGCACTGTGTTAAGCCCCGCAATCAAATTGCGGGGCTTTTTATTATTTTACCTTCCAGGTTACTGCGTTTTACGGGTAAGCATCAGATACACAAACGCATGAAGACAAATCAGCAGGCGGGGCAGCAGGCGGGGATAGGTATTGCGCTGGCACTTACAACCGCCATGTGTTGGGGGGCGCTGCCTATTGCCATGAAGCAGGTGCTTACCGACATGGAGCCCTATACCGTGGTGTGGTATCGGTTCATCATCGCGGGTATCGGCCTGGCGGTTATTCTGACGCCGCGTAGACAATTACCGCCGCTGAGATTGCTTTTGCGCTGGCCATTGCTGGGGTTAGTGGCGGTTGCGACTGCCGGTTTGCTGGGTAATTTTATTTTTTTCAGCTCCTCCCTGCAGTATCTCAGCCCGACGACCTCACAAGTGATCGGCCAGTTGTCGCCGGTGGGTATGATGTTTGCCAGCGTATTGGTATTAAAAGAGCGCATGCGTGCTACCCAGGTGATCGGCGCGGCGATGTTGATAACCGGACTACTGATGTTTTTCAACACCAGTCTGATTGAAATTTTCACCCGTCTGACCACCTATACGTTAGGGGTGATCCTGGGAGTCTGCGCGGCGATGTCTTGGGTCTGTTATGGTGTGGCGCAGAAGGTGTTATTGCGTCGACTGGCTTCACCACAGATCCTGTTTTTACTGTATGTTTTGTGTACAATAGCCCTGAGTGTCGTGGCCAGGCCCGCGACGGTTATGCAGTTAAGCAACTGGCAGATTGCCTGTTTGGCCTTTTGCGGCGCCAATACGCTGGTGGGTTATGGCGCATTGGCCGAGGCTATGGCGCGCTGGCAAGCGGCACAGGTCAGCGCTATTGTGACGCTGACCCCCTTGTTTACCTTATTTTTTTCGGATTTGCTGTCACTCGCCTGGCCGGGGTATTTTGCCGCTCCGGCGCTGAATATCGTCGGTTATGTTGGCGCGTTTGTAGTGGTGGCGGGTGCGATGTTTTCTGCGGCGGGTCATCGTTGGTTGCCCGGCCGGGCAAAAACAGGACCGGCGCTGCCCATGAAGCCGCCCGGCAAATGAATTACGGAGAGTTTCCATGAAGTTTGTAGATGAGGCCGCCATTGTGGTGGTCGCCGGTGATGGCGGCAATGGCTGCGTCAGTTTCCGACGGGAAAAATATATTCCGAACGGTGGTCCTGACGGTGGTGACGGCGGTGACGGCGGTGATGTCTATTTGCTGGCGGATCGTAACCTTAACACCCTGATAGATTATCGTTTTGAGAAATCATTTCGGGCTGAACGCGGACAGAACGGCCAAAGCCGGGACTGTACCGGTAGACGCGGCAAGGATATCACCGTAAAAGTCCCGGTCGGCACCCGTATTCTCGATAAGGATACCGGTGAGATCATGGGTGACATGACCCGCCATGAGCAACGTCTGATGGTGGCGAAGGGCGGATTCCACGGGTTGGGTAATGCGCGCTTTAAATCGTCGATTAACCGTGCGCCACGCCAGAAAACCGACGGCACCTCCGGTGAAAACCGTGAGATACAGCTTGAGCTGCTGCTGCTGGCTGATGTAGGTATGTTGGGCTTGCCCAATGCCGGTAAATCCACCTTTATTCGCGCCGTATCCGCCGCCAAACCCAAGGTGGCAGACTATCCGTTCACCACCTTGGTGCCAAGTTTGGGCGTGGTGCGTATGGATAATGAACAAAGTTTTGTTGTGGCGGACATTCCTGGCCTTATCGAAGGCGCTGCCGATGGTGCAGGTCTGGGAATTCGTTTTCTTAAGCACCTCGAACGTTGCCGGGTATTGCTGCATCTGATCGATCTGGCACCGATTGATGAATCCGATCCTGTTGAGAACGCTCGGATTATTGTGAAAGAACTCGAACGGTATAATGAAAAACTCGCGGCAAAACCGCGCTGGTTGGTGTTTAATAAGCTCGATCTATTGGATAGCGAGGACGCCGATCGCCGGGCCAAGACGATTGCTGCAGCGTTAGGCTGGCAAGAGCAGTTCTACGTGATATCCGCCGCGACTCAGCAGGGAGTGAAAGCGTTATGCTGGGATGTTATGGCCTTTATCAATAGCCATCCCAATGAGCAGCTTGAGGAAGCGACGGTGACGGAAAAAGTCGAGTTCATGTGGGATGATTATCACCGTGAGCAGTTGGAACAAAACGAGGTTGTGCCGGAAGACGACGGCCTCGACGACGATGATTGGGACGATGAGGATGAAGAAGGCGTAGATATTATCTATAAGCGTTAATCGCTGATCGCCGCCCAATAACAAAAAACGCCCTTACCGCACTACGCGGCGGGCGTTTTTTTATTGTCAAACCTAATTGTTTTGATAAATATCTTTATAAAGGCGACTTTCGAAGCGAACCAGCGGAATTCTACGGGTCTTCTGGTCCTCGGGTGGGACGGCATAACCGGACAGGTACTGTACAAATGCGATATGTCCCCCGCTAGCGGTGGTCATAAACCCAGCCAGGTTATATACCCCCTGTAACGAACCGGTTTTCGCCGATACTTTTCCGTCAACGCCGGCTTCGTGTAATCCGGCTCGATATAACAAGGTGCCATCAACCCCTGCCAGCGGCAGCATTGAGATAAAATTCAGCGTTTGGTCGTGTTGGCCGATATATTGCAAAACCTGCATCATGGTGGCAGGGGAGATCAGGTCGTGGCGAGATAAACCTGAACCGTCTACGATGATGGTATTGCCTAGATCGATGCCGGCCTGCTGGCGAAGGATCTGACGTACGGCATCCGATCCTGCGCGCCAGGTGCCGGGCACCTTGAACCGTTCGTGGCCGATGGTACGAAATACGGTGTCGGCAATCATATTATCGGATTTTTTTAGCATGATCCTGAGCAGATCATGCAAGGGTGCGGAATATACCTGCGCGAGGATCTTTCCCGGTACCGTGGGCTGGGTTTGGCGCAGCAGTGTGCCGCTGATCTCGATCCCCGCCTGTTTGAGCTCACTTTTGAGAATAGCACCGGCGTAGCTGGCACCATCCTGGATGGCGAATGCCAGCGGCAGCGGATCGGCACGCTGCGTCATACAGCCGGTCAAGGTAAATCTGTTTAGCTCGCCAGGCACGACGTCCAGTTCACAGTACTGTGCGTCGGGGGAACCTTTGGCCAAGGTGCGTACCTGACTGAACATGTGTACTGGATAGTATGAAGCAACACGTATAAACGCAATATCACCCGGTTTTGAGGCACTATATAGCGAGACTGAGAAGCAGTTGCGATCGACAATGGCTGCCCCGGGCGGGGTACTAAAGCATTGGGTGAGATCGTTCCACGGCCAGCCGGGCGCCTTGTCGTGACTGGCAAATACCGAGGTGTCAATCAGCAGGTTGCCGGCAATGCGTTGTACACCTTGTTTGCGTAACCCGGCGACCATGTTGCGCAACTGCTGACGGGTTAAGGTCGGATCGCCACCAAAGCGTGCGACCAGGTTGCCCTCAAGCACCCCGTTGTTAATGGCTCCCGTACTTTCGAGCGTGGTACTAAATCGGTAATCCGGACCCAATTGTAACAGCGCCGCCAGCGCGGTGATCACTTTTAGGGTGCTTGCGGGTAACGCCATTTGCTGGCTGTGATAGTCTATTTCCGGCGTGGTGGCGCCGATTTTTTGCGCTATCAGCGCCAGGTTAGTGCCTGTGGGCAAATATTCTGTATAATTTTCAACCGGTGCACCGTGGGCGCAAAGCATAAAAATACCGGTTAATCCTGTTAGTAATCGTGAAAAACGCATAATTTTCGGCAGCGGAAAGATAACGTGGCGTCATACTACGGTGCAAACAGGGTCAAAGTAAACGATGACCCACCGGGAACTCTGGGTTAAAATACGTATCAAAATGCAAATCAGCCCCGTCCTGGAAAGATGCTTCAGGTGCGGTTTTTTTTGCTTTTCGCTTAGGCATTAGCCAGAATGGCAGCATAACGTTGCAACAAAAGCCGTGGCCAACGTCGCGAAAAAGTTGCGAAAAAGTTGCGAAAAAAGTAGCAAATCACGCCATGACTTATTAAATCAATGTCAGGACGGCGAATATATTTAGCAGGAAGGATTATTTAGAGGTATTGCTATGACTCCAATTCCGATGACTTTGCGTGGTGCTGATAAGCTGCGCGAAGAGCTTGAGTTTTTAAAAAGTGTCCGTCGCCCGGAAATTATAAAGGCCATCGCCGAAGCCCGCGCTCACGGCGATCTGAAGGAGAATGCGGAATATCATGCCGCGCGCGATCAACAGGGTTTTTGCGAGGGTCGTATTCAGGAAATTGAAGCGAAACTGTCGAATGCTCAGGTGATTGACGTCACCAAAATGTCGGCTAACGGACGGGTTATTTTTGGTTCGACGGTGGGCATCCAGAACCTGGATACCGAGGATGAACAGACATATCGTATCGTTGGAGACGACGAGGCAGATTTCAAACAAAACCTGATCTCCATCAATTCCCCCATTGCCCGAGGTTTGGTGGGTAAGGAAGCGGGCGATATCGTCCTCATCCGTACACCCGGCGGCGACGTGGAATATGAAATTCTAAAAATAGAATATCTTTGAATGGAACCTCAAGGTTAGCCAGAAAATATGTTCTGGAGATTTGTAAAGAAAGGAAAAAGGCCGTAAGCGGCCTTTTCCTGTTTTAAGGAACGTGGCACCTTTTCACCTGAAAGCGATTTTTCAGCGTGGTAAGGTTATTGTAGGTTGAGTGGCTGGGCGGTACAGAACGAGGACCCCACCAATTTGCTGGACATTATTGGCACCCGTTTCCCGCACGATGGCGTCGGCAATCAGGGTTTTGGTTTCGCGTTCTTCCGCGGCAATTTTTACTTTAATCAGCTCATGATGTTCTAATGCCAGCTCAATTTCGGCTAGCACGCCTTCAGTCAGACCGCTGTTCCCCAGCATGACAACGGGTTTTAGCGGGTGGGCGAGGCTTTTCAGGTGCTGTTTTTGTCTGTTATTAAGATTCATTTGTATTTTTTGCTTACGTTGGGATTGAAAACGGTACATTCTACCGCCATCTCATGGTTATCACCAAATCGGTCGTGATTGTATCTGGCGCACGAGTGCCCCAATCCCATCACTAATGCACTCTTTCGGATAGTTGGAAAACAAGATGACCACCAAAAAGCGTTCTGGAAGCTCAAGTCGATGGCTACAGGAACACTTTAGCGATAAATATGTTCTCGAGGCACAAAAAAAAGGTCTGCGTTCCCGTGCCTGGTTTAAACTTGAAGAAATACAAAAAGGCGACAAACTGTTTAAACCCGATATGGCTGTGGTGGATTTAGGCGCTGCGCCGGGCGGTTGGTCACAGTATGTTGCCACGCAAATCGGTAAAAAAGGGCGTATCATTGCCTGTGATATTCTCCCCATGGATCCCATCGTGGGTGTTGACTTCCTGCAAGGCGATTTTCGTGATCCGCTAGTACTCCAGGCATTATTGGGCAGGGTAGGCGAAGGAAAAGTACAGGTGGTCATGTCCGATATGGCCCCGAATATGAGTGGTACGCCGGCCGTTGATATTCCCAAGGCTATGTATTTAGTGGAATTGGCTTTGGAGATGTGCCGGGATGTGCTGGCACCTGGCGGCAGTTTTCTGGTTAAAGTCTTTCAGGGAGAAGGTTTTGATGAATACCTGCGGGAAATTCGCTCCCTATTTACGAAGGTAAAGATTCGTAAGCCAGACGCTTCGCGCGCTCGTTCGCGGGAAGTGTACATTGTGGCGACTGGGCGCAAATTATAGTACCCTACGCTAATTGTTAACACCGTTGTAATATGAGGTTAATCCCTTGAGTGACATGGCGAAAAACCTGATTCTCTGGTTGGTCATCGCAGTAGTGTTGATGTCTGTATTTCAGAGCTTCGGGCCCAGCGAGTCCAATACCCATAAGGTGGATTACTCTACCTTTATGACTCAGTTGAATCAGGATCAGATTCGGGAAGTCCGTATTAACGGGCGTCAGATTAGCGTTACTAAGAAAGACAGTGACCGCTATACGACGTATATCCCGGTCAACGATCCCAAACTGTTGGATATCCTGCTGACCCGGAACGTTAAAGTTGTCGGCGAGCCGCCGGAAGAACCTAGTCTGCTGGCCTCGATATTTATTTCATGGTTCCCGATGCTATTGCTGATAGGTGTCTGGATCTTCTTTATGCGCCAAATGCAGGGTGGCGGCGGTAAGGGGGCAATGTCCTTCGGTAAAAGTAAAGCACGCATGCTCACGGAAGATCAGATTAAAACCACTTTCGCTGACGTTGCAGGCTGCGACGAAGCGAAAGAAGAAGTCAGCGAACTGGTCGATTATCTTCGCGAGCCAAGCCGCTTTCAGAAACTCGGCGGCAAAATCCCGAGAGGCGTGCTGATGGTCGGCCCTCCTGGTACCGGTAAAACCCTGTTGGCGAAAGCCATTGCGGGTGAGGCCAAGGTGCCGTTTTTCACCATTTCCGGTTCGGATTTCGTGGAAATGTTCGTCGGCGTCGGTGCTTCTCGTGTGCGTGATATGTTCGAACAAGCCAAAAAAGCCGCTCCTTGTATCATCTTTATTGATGAAATCGATGCGGTGGGACGCCAGCGTGGCGCAGGCCTTGGTGGCGGACATGACGAACGTGAACAGACGCTGAACCAGATGCTGGTGGAAATGGACGGTTTTGAAGGTAATGAAGGCATTATCGTTATTGCTGCCACCAACCGTCCTGATGTGCTGGATCCGGCATTGCTGCGACCGGGTCGGTTTGACCGCCAGGTTGTGGTCGGTTTGCCGGATGTGCGTGGACGCGAGCAAATTCTGAAAGTCCATATGCGCCGGGTGCCGCTGTCCACTGATATGGATCCGTCGGTTATTGCCCGTGGCACGCCTGGTTTCTCCGGTGCCGATCTGGCCAACCTGGTCAACGAAGCGGCGTTGTTCGCTGCACGTGGTAGCAAACGCGTGGTGTCGATGATCGAGTTTGAAAAAGCCAAGGACAAAATCATGATGGGTGCCGAGCGGCGCTCGATGGTGATGACCGAAGCCCAAAAAGAATCCACCGCATATCATGAAGCGGGGCATGCCATCATTGGTCGCTTGGTGCCGGAACATGATCCGGTGCATAAAGTGACGATTATTCCGCGTGGACGTGCATTGGGTGTGACATTCTTCTTGCCTGAAGGTGATGCTATCAGCGCCAGTCGCCAGAAGCTAGAGAGTCAGATCTCTACGTTATACGGTGGTCGCTTGGCCGAAGAAATCATCTACGGTGTACAAAAAGTCTCCACTGGTGCGTCCAATGACATTAAGGTCGCCACGTCCATTGCCCGCAACATGGTGACCCAATGGGGGTTCTCGGACAAACTGGGGCCGTTGCTGTATGCCGATGAAGAGGGTGAGGTGTTCCTGGGACGTTCAGTGGCCAAAGCCAAGCATATGTCCGATGAAACGGCGCGTATTATCGACCAGGAAGTAAAATCTCTGGTTGAGCGTAACTACACCCGGGCTCGCACGCTGCTAATGGAAAATATGGATATTCTGCATTCCATGAAAGATGCATTGATGAAGTATGAAACTATCGATGCGCCGCAGATTGATGATTTGATGGGACGTAAGACGGTACGCCCGCCTGCGGGTTGGGACGATTCCCCCAGCAATCACTCCTCCGATAAGGGAGATACGCCACAGATGCCAACGCCGGTAGATAAGCCGGATGCCCCGACCGGTACTACCATGTCGGAGCAGTTTGGCAACAACTAAGCATGATCGTTGAGTCGCTGGATTAATTTCTTTCCAAAACGACAGTGCGTATAATCAGGCCCTGGCTTTATTGCCGGGGTTTTTTTTTAGTTTGCCATCAGACATTATTCAACAAGGAGCACATCACGCCATGCAACTCCAGGGCAATCACCGTACGCTCGATCTCTCCTCGCCCCACGTCATGGGTATCCTTAACGTTACGCCGGATTCCTTTTCCGACGGAGGAAAATACCTGCGGTTGGACGCCGCGCTGGAGCATGTCAACGAGATGATCAACGCCGGCGCCACGTTGATTGATGTCGGTGGCGAATCCACCCGACCGGGTGCGGCGGCCGTGAGCGATGAGCAGGAGGCCGAACGGGTATTGCCGGTCGTTAGTGCACTAGCGCAGCGGTTTGATGTGTTTATTTCGGTGGATACCTCGCGGCCTCTGGTGATGCGGGAAAGCGCGCTGGCAGGTGCTAATATGATTAATGATATTAGAGCACTAAGCGAACCGGGGGCCATGGACGCCGCCAGGGATAGTGGTTTGCCTGTCTGCCTGATGCATATGCAGGGCGAGCCGCACACCATGCAACAACAGCCGCATTATGAGGATGTCCTGGCTGAAGTCATGCAATTTTTACTCGACCGCATTGGCAGTTGTGAGGCCGGTGGTATTGAAAAAAATCGCTTGTTAATCGATCCGGGCTTCGGTTTTGGCAAGAGTTTAGCGCATAATTATCGCCTACTGGCACGGTTGAGTGATTTTCGGCGTTTCGGTCTACCGATTCTGGTGGGCATGTCACGCAAGTCCATGGTAGGTCAGCTTATTCAGAGCCCGCCCGAGCAGCGGGTTATAGGCAGCGTGGCCTGTGCGGTCATCGCTGCCTCGCAGGGGGCGCAAATCATCCGTGTTCACGACGTTAAGCAAACTGTCGAGGCAATGAGTATTGTCAGCGCGACACTATCAGCGAAGGAATCAGTTTTTATATGAGTAACCATAAATATTTTGGGACCGACGGCATCCGCGGCAAGGTCGGTGAAAGTCCCATTACGCCTGATTTCGTACTGAAGCTGGGTTGGGCGGCGGGCAAAGTGTTGGCTCGCCATGGTTCACGTAAAATCATTATCGGTAAAGATACCCGTATTTCCGGTTATATGCTGGAGTCGGCGTTGGAGGCCGGACTGGCTGCGGCGGGTCTGTCGGCGGCGTTTACCGGTCCGATGCCTACCCCGGCCATTGCTTATCTGACCCGCACTTTTCGTGCCGAGGCCGGGATCGTTATTTCCGCTTCCCACAATCCCTATGATGATAATGGTATTAAATTCTTTTCTATCGAAGGCACTAAACTGCCGGACGCAGTAGAAGAAGCTATCGAGGCGGAACTGGAAAAAACCCTGACGTGTGTCGAGTCGGCTGAATTAGGTAAAGCCAGTCGCATTGTCGACGCTGCAGGTCGCTATATTGAGTTTTGCAAAGGGACGTTCCCCAGTAACAGTAGTCTGAAGGGGCTAAAAATCGTGGTGGATTGCGCCAATGGTGCAACCTACCATATTGCCCCCAGTGTACTGCGTGAACTCGGCGCGACTGTCGTGGCCATCGGCTGCCAGCCGGATGGCATGAATATCAATGAAGGATGCGGCGCGACCGATGTGCGTTTACTCCAGCAGCGCGTCCTGGAAGAGAAAGCCGACCTTGGCATCGCCTATGATGGCGACGGCGATCGGATCATCATGACGGATCATCTGGGCAACCGGGTCGATGGTGATCAGATTTTGTATATCATCGCGCGGGAAAAATTGCGCCAAGGGTTGCTCAGCGGTGGCGTGGTCGGCACCCTTATGAGTAATATGGGCTTGGAACTGGCGCTAAAGCAGTTGGGCATTCCCTTTGTGCGGGCCAAGGTCGGCGACCGTTACGTCCTGGAAAAATTGCAAGAAAAAGGGTGGCGCATTGGCGCGGAAAACTCCGGTCACGTGATTTTGCTGGATCACACCACCACCGGTGATGGTATCATCGCCGGGTTGCAGGTGTTATCGGCCATGGTGGGCAATCATATGTCCCTATACGACCTGTGCAGCGGTATGCGGTTGTTGCCGCAGATACTGGTCAATGTGCGTTTTGCCGGCAAAGGTGACCCGCTGGAGTCAGACGCAGTCAAACTGGCGTTGGCAGAGGTTGAAACCGTGTTGGCGGGCCGTGGACGGGTCCTGTTGCGAAAATCCGGCACCGAGCCATTGATCCGTGTGATGGTCGAAGGCGACGATGCGCAACAGGTAGAGCAATTGGCACATCTGATTGCCGATGCGGTAAAAGCAGCTAGATGATCGATGGCGGGAGCGCTCTCCCGCCAAATTGCTGGTGTTTTTTTCCGCAGTCAGTTAACCAGACACATTTTACTCTTGCACCCGAACACGGCTTTAGTTAGTATTCACACCCGCTTCAGTCGGAGATTGATACGGCCGAGTTGGGGCTATAGCTTAACACGCGGAATTAACCCGCAAGGATACTGAAAAATTATGTACGAAGCTCTGTTAGTCATATTCCTGTTGATAGCTGTCGGGCTGGTTGCGCTGATTATGCTGCAGCAAGGTAAGGGTGCTGATATGGGGGCCTCTTTCGGTGCAGGCGCATCTGCGACCCTGTTCGGTTCGAGTGGTTCCGGTAACTTCATGACCCGTGTGACGGCGGTACTGGCGACGCTATTTTTCATTCTTAGCATGGTGTTGGGCAATCTCAGCGGTAACCACAGCAAGAAAGGCAGTGAGTGGGATAATTTAAACCAGGCTCCGCAAGCGCAAAAAGCACCAGTCAGTGCGCCGGCCAAACCAAATGGTGATATCCCGCAGTAATGCGCTGATTAGGCTTGTACTACCACGAGCATCAGTTAGTGACACCAGAACAAAATAGCAACAATGTAGTAATAATAAAGAAATAAGTCGTGCCGGGGTGGTGGAATTGGTAGACACGCTACCTTGAGGTGGTAGTGCCCGATTGGGCTTACGGGTTCAAGTCCCGTCCTCGGTACCAACATATTTTTTGACTACATCATCAAGCGGAAGGTGAATATAACTTTCCCGCTCTTGTACTGTCTAATTATCATAATATCCCCAACGTTATCCATTCCCAATGTTATCCATTTAAATAGTTACCTATTTTTAATAGGTCATCCTGAGCCGTTCGCCTTAATTTTTCTCATTTTAGGTTACACGTTTTTTTGCTTCAAAAAACGGTTTGTCGCCGCGCCGATCGTAAAGATTGACTGTGCTCAATGAGCTTTTTTTAAAATTTTCCGTATTTTGTTTATGAGATATTCACGTTGGAACGCAGGGATCCTGCAGACCAAGCAAGGCGGTAATGGGATACGCCAAATGAGTTCGCATTTAACACCACGTGAAGTGGACAACTTATTACGGAAAAATAATGTCTAATACAATTAACCCCAGAAAATTGGCGCCGATAACCGATTTAATTGCTAAACATACCGATGACATCAACGCTGAGATGGAAAAAAAAGCTGTCGCGCCAACGACCCCTTTCCAGCGGGCTTTTAGCCGGGTCGGAAATACAACGCTTAAACCCCTGTGGCGTTCACTTCAAGGGTTTGCTAGCGGACTGAAATCAAATTTGAGCGTTCTGATGTCCACGTTAACGCTTAGCAAACAACCACAGAAAACCACCGGATCCGCCGACACTCATCAACTGATTGAAAATATCATTAACGATCCTCAATCAGAACAAGTCTCCCCGAGCACCATTTTGAGTCAACTTACCAACGGATCTTGCAACCAGCGTGGTGTGATTGGCAATGACTTGCAGCGTTATCTTGGGCAAAATCCCAATAGCGCATTGTTTTCTTCTGAAAATAGTAAACTTAGCCTTAAAGATGGGGAAATCATCCTTACATTCAAAGAGCTGAAAGATTTTCCGCAGCAGATCTCATCAACGTGGCCGCAGGGTGAGAAAAAATCCACCGATGAATATCACTTGATTCTCGATAGCCGCATCAAGACCAAAGGGGCTTATGGGGGTTCATGTATGTACCAACTCCTGACGCATCCAGAGTTCACATTTACCAGTCTTAGCGACCTGGCGCGGAAAATGACCATGTGTACCCATCTGAATACTGCCCTTAACAACCAGGGAATGTCTATTGCACATGCGTTAAACCTTGCCCCTGAAAATTCCATTGTCTTTGAGGGTGAACACCAAAAACGCTTAGATAAATTTGTCACTTTTGATCCCGTCACCAAACAGTATCGTGCCAGACATCCGTTTGATATTGCACAAGGTGTTGATTATTGGAAACCAGCAGTGGCATCTACACCGGTTAACGTTGGGGCGGAACCACTGGTCAATTTCAGGAACTTACCGCTAATAGGTCAAAAGCCAGTTCACACTATGAGTGTCGAGCGCTTACGTGCAAAAGCAGGGGAGATAAAGGCTGCGCGAACGCTTCCATCAATGTCTAAGCAAACGGATGCTAAGCAGTTAACACCCTTTGGTGTTAACCAAACCTATCAAGCCGTATACACGCCAAAGTCGAGGGAACAACCGGTAATTGCGCCAACGTCGTTGGGAAAGCCGGCAATTGCGCCAAAGCCTAAGACTATGGCATCAGGGGGATAAGGCGTATCCTCGGCTAATACCGCCATCTGCGCGGTGCGTTAAAAAAATATCGCCTGAATAAAGCTGTTTTCAGGTCGCTTAACAACGACTGGCCTCGCGGCAATTATCGCCTGATGTCTGTATCATCGCTTGTGTTGCCAGGAAAAAGCTTGTTCCCTATTGTGACATGTGAAATACTTCGCGCCCCTTTCGGTATGGTCGACAGCGCTGGAGATGGGCCGCCTTTTTACCCAAACGATCGTTGAGTAAACGTTCAGGCAGTCCCCATGGGGCTCTTTGTTACAAGCCTAGTTAAAACAGGGCACTAACATTAGAAATGCGACATATCACGTTATCTACCGTGATGATAACTTGCTTTATAGCGGTTATTGACGTACTATTTGCAACGATTTCAGACGCGGGGTGGAGCAGCCTGGTAGCTCGTCGGGCTCATAACCCGAAGGTCGTCGGTTCAAATCCGGCCCCCGCAACCACTTTCTCTTAGAGTTCTTTTTCAAATATACTGCCAGTACGGTATTTATTGCAGCGACGTTTGAAAAAAGATTCTTTGGAATGTTGTAAGGTCGCAATGCGGCTTACAGGGTCCCAGTCGCAAAAAGCCCCGAATTTTCGGGGTTTTTTGTTATTAAACTACAGAAATACTGGGCTATTAGCCCTTTTTTTATGTCTTGGGGGTGGGCTTGTCCACATTAGAACAAAGATTGACTGAGATGATCGCCGCGCCAGTGGAAGCCCTGGGCTATGAGCTGGTGGGTATTGAATTTATTCGGGCTCGCCAGTCAACGCTACGCATCTATATCGACAGTGAGGAAGGCATCACCGTTGATGATTGTGCTGATGTCAGCCACCAGGTCAGTGCGGTGTTGGACGTCGAAGATCCTATTACCGTGGCTTACAGCCTCGAGGTCTCTTCTCCGGGGCTCGATCGCCCACTATTTGCCGCTGCGCACTATGCGCAATTTATCGGTGAAGAAGTCAATGTGGTTTTGCGCATCGCGACGCAAAATCGTCGCAAATGGCAGGGAATCATTAAAACGGTTGACGGCGAAATGATCACGGTGACAGTGGAAGGAAAAGATGAAGTGTTCGCTTTAAGCAACATCCAGAAAGCGAACCTGGTACCCCACTTTTAACCTTTTAATGAGGCAACTAGGATGAATAAAGAAATTCTGGCTGTTGTTGAAGCCGTTTCAAATGAGAAAGCGCTTCCTCGTGAAAAAATTTTTGAAGCGCTGGAAACTGCCCTGGCTACGGCAACAAAGAAAAAATACGAGCAAGAAATTGAGGTTCGTGTCAATATTGATCGTAAAACCGGCGATTTTGAAACCTTTCGTCGTTGGGTCATTGTTAATGAAGTGACGCAACCTACGCGGGAAATTACGTTTGACGCCGCGCAATTCGAAGATCCCGCCGCCGTGTTGGGTGGGTATGTTGAGGATGAAATCGAGTCGGTGGTATTTGATCGCATCACCACCCAGACCGCCAAACAGGTTATCGTTCAAAAAGTCCGTGAAGCGGAGCGTGCCATGGTGGTGGATCAATTCCGCCAGCATGAAGGTGAGATCGTCACCGGCGTGGTGAAAAAAGTTAACCGCGATAATATCAGCCTCGATTTGGGTAGTAACGCCGAAGCGGTCATTGGCCGTGAGGATATGCTGCCGCGCGAAAATTTCCGTCCCGGTGACCGTATTCGTGGTGTGCTCTACTCCGTTCGCCCGGAAGCCCGTGGCGCTCAGCTGTTTGTCAGCCGTTCACGCCCTGAAATGTTGGTAGAGTTATTTCGCATTGAAGTACCGGAAATTGGCGAAGAAGTCATTGAGATCAAAGCCGCTGCCCGCGATCCGGGATCAAGGGCCAAGATTGCCGTAAAAACCAATGATAAGCGTATTGATCCGGTGGGTGCCTGTGTGGGTATGCGCGGCGCGCGTGTTCAGGCGGTATCAAGTGAACTCGGTGGTGAGCGCATCGATATCATCCTGTGGGATGACAATCCGGCACAGTTTGTTATTAATGCTATGGCCCCGGCCGACGTAGCGTCCATTGTGGTTGATGAAGACAAGCATACAATGGATATCGCGGTTGAATCCGGCAATTTGGCTCAGGCCATCGGCCGCAACGGGCAGAACGTTCGCCTGGCTTCACAGCTTAGTGGCTGGGAACTGAACGTGATGACCGTTGAGGATTTACAGGAAAAACATCAGGCTGAAGCCCACGCCGCGATCGATATCTTTACCAAACATCTCGACATTGATGAAGAATTCGCCACGGTGCTGGTTGAGGAAGGCTTCTCTTCATTGGAAGAACTCGCGTATGTCCCAATGAAAGAGCTGTTGCAAATCGACGGCCTTGATGAAGAAATGGTGGAAGCGTTGCGTGAACGGGCTAAAAATGCCTTAACCACGCTAGCCCTGGCGCAGGAAGAAAGTCGCGGCGGGGGCAAGCCGGCTGAAGACCTGTTAAGTCTGCCGGAGCTTGAACGTGACATGGCGTTCAAGCTGGCGGCGCGCGGTGTTTGTACGCTGGAAGATCTTGCCGAACAGGGTATCGACGACCTGTCGGATATTGAAGGGCTGAGTAATGAAAAGGCCGGTGAATTGATTATGGCCGCCCGCAATATCTGTTGGTTTGGCGACAACGCGTAATAAACTGTAGCAGGAAAGGAACAGCATGACAGATGTAACCGTAAAATCGCTCGCCGCAGAAATTGAGACCCCGGTCGATCGCCTGGTACAGCAGTTTGCTGATGCTGGCATCGACAAAACCGAGGCCGATTCTGTGACCCAGAATGAAAAACAAACGTTATTAGCGCACCTTAACCGCGAACGGGGCAGTGCGCCGAATAAACTGACTTTACAGCGTAAAACCCGTAGTACATTAAATATTCCGAGCACCGGCGGTAAAAGTAAATCGGTGCAAATAGAAGTCCGCAAGAAACGTACGTATGTGCAGCGCGATTCCCAGACCGCCGAGCAGGCTGAAGCGGAAGAGTTGGCCAAACGTGAAGCGGAAGAACTGGCCCTTCGTGAAGCAGAAGAGCGGGCAAAGCAGGAAGCTGCTGTAAAAGCCCAACGCGAAGCCGAAGAAAAAGCAAAACGTGCGGCCGACGATAAAGCCAAACGTGAGGCCGCTGAACAAGCGAAGCGCGCGGCAGCGGAAAGTGAAAAATTGACCAACCAGCAGACCAATAATATGACCAAGTCACCACAGGCAGCCGAAAAAGCTCGCCGTGAAGCCGATGCTGCCGAGCTTAGACGCAAGGCAGAAGAGGAAGCGCGTCGCAAGGTCGAAGAAAGTGCTCGCCTCGCTGTCGAAGAAGCCAAGCGGATGGCGGAAGAAAACGGTGGCACCTGGGTTGCCACGCCGGAACCCACTGAAGAAGATGTCAGTGATTATCATGTCACCACCTCTCATCATGCGCGCGAAGCTGAAGATGAGAATGACCGTAAGGTTGAAGGCGAGCGTCGTGCCCGCACCAGAGGCGGTAAGGCAACCAAGAAGAAAACCAGTCGTTTATCTGAATCCAAAGCCGACCGGGAAGAGGCGCGTGCCGTGACCCGTGGGGGTAAAGGCAAACGCAAACCGAGCACATTGCAGCAGAGCTTTAATAAGCCGGCGCAGATTGTTAACCGTGATGTGGTGATTGGCGAAACCGTAACGGTTGCTGAACTGGCCAATAAAATGGCGGTTAAAGGCTCCCAGGTCATCAAAGCCATGATGAAACTTGGCGCAATGGCCACTATCAACCAGGTTATTGACCAGGAAACCGCACAGCTAGTGGCAGAAGAAATGGGTCATAAAGTGATCCTGCGCCGCGAAAATGAGCTGGAAGAACGGGTCATGAGCGACCGTGATGTTGATGCGGTGGCCGAACCTCGCGCGCCGGTAGTGACCATCATGGGTCACGTCGACCATGGCAAAACATCATTGCTCGATTATATCCGCTCCACCAAAGTGGCGGCTGGCGAAGCCGGTGGTATTACTCAGCATATCGGTGCCTACCATGTGGAAACCGACAACGGCATGATAACCTTCCTTGATACCCCTGGACATGCGGCGTTTACCGCCATGCGTGCCCGTGGTGCCCAAGCGACGGATATCGTGGTGCTGGTGGTCGCGGCCGACGACGGCGTAATGCCGCAAACCATCGAAGCTATCCAGCATGCCAAGGCAGCGAAAGTGCCGGTAGTGGTTGCGGTGAACAAAATTGATAAGCCTGAGGCGGATGCCGATCGGGTCAAGAACGAATTGACCCAATATGGCGTGATCCCGGAAGAGTGGGGCGGTGAAAGCCAGTTCGTCAACGTGTCGGCAAAATCCGGCGTCGGTATTGATGAGCTGCTTAACGCCATCCTGCTGCAGGCTGAGGTCTTGGAACTGAAAGCCATCCGTGACGGCATGGCCAGCGGTGCAGTGATCGAGTCCTTCCTGGATAAGGGACGTGGTCCGGTAGCGACCGTCCTGGTGCGTGAAGGTACCCTGAACAAAGGCGATATCGTTCTGTGCGGGTTTGAGTATGGCCGCGTGCGTGCCATGCGTGACGAGCTGGGGCGTGAAGTTTCCTCCGCCGGTCCGTCCATTCCGGTCGAGATCCTTGGTCTGTCTGGGGTTCCCGCCGCAGGTGATGAAGCGACCGTGGTGCGTGACGAGAAGAAGGCCCGTGAAGTGGCATTGTATCGTCAGGGTAAATACCGCGAAGTTAAATTGGCACGCCAGCAGAAGTCCAAGCTGGAAAATATGTTTGCCAATATGACCGAAGGGGAAGTATCCGAACTGAACATCGTGCTTAAAGCTGATGTACAGGGCTCCACCGAAGCGATTTGCGATGCGCTTGAAGCGCTGTCCACCGATGAAGTCAAAGTCAAGATTGTCGGCTCCGGCGTTGGTGGTATCACCGAAACCGATGCTACGCTGGCTGCCGCGTCCAATGCCATCATCCTGGGCTTCAACGTCCGTGCTGATGCCTCCGCTCGCCGGGTGGTTGAATCGGAAAGTCTGGACCTGCGCTACTATTCCGTTATTTATGACCTGATCGACGAAGTGAAACAGGCCATGAGCGGGATGCTAGCACCGGAATATCGTCAGGAAATCATCGGCCTGGCCGAAGTCCGCGACGTATTCAAATCACCTAAATTCGGCGCGATCGCCGGCTGTATGGTGACGGAAGGCCTGGTCAAGCGTAGTAACAAGATCCGCGTGTTGCGCGATAATGTGGTGATCTACGAAGGCGAACTGGAATCGCTGCGCCGCTTTAAAGATGACATTGCTGAAGTGCGTAACGGTATGGAGTGTGGTATCGGCGTCAAGAACTACAACGACGTCCGCCCAGGTGATGTGATAGAAGTGTTTGAGACTATCGAGATTCAGCGCACTATCGCGTAAAGGGTGCTACAACACTGCAAATCTGAAAGGGGGCATTAGTGCCCCCTGTTTTGTCTGGAGAAAAATAATGGCAAAAGAATATAGCCGAAAGCAGCGTGTCTCGCAGGAAATGCAAAAAGAGATTGCCATCATTTTGCAACGAGAAATCAAAGATCCCCGGGTTGGCATGGCCACCGTTTCCGCAGTGGAAGTGTCTCGCGATCTGGCATACGCCAAAGTTTTTGTCACTTTTCTCAATGATAATGAGCCGCAGCAAATTAAAACCGGCATCACTGCCTTACAGGACGCTTCGGGATTTATCCGTAGCCTGTTGGGAAAGGCGATGCGTCTGCGTGTGGTGCCTGAACTGACTTTCGCCTACGATAATTCGTTGGTGGAAGGGATGCGTATGTCAAACCTGGTTAGCCAGGTGGTGCAGCACGATCGTGAGCGGCGTGGTGAATCAGAGCCCGAAGCCGAATCTGCGCCAGATGAGGGCAAGGAAGACTGATGGGTCGTCCAAGCCGCCGTGGCCGTGACATCGATGGGATCGTCTTGTTAGATAAACCGTTGGGTTTATCATCCAACGATGTGCTGCAAAAAGTTAAAAGATTATTCCACGCCAATAAAGCGGGGCATACCGGTGCCCTGGATCCGCTGGCTACCGGAATGTTACCCATCTGCCTCGGAGAGGCCACCAAATTTTCCCAGCATTTATTGGATGCGGACAAGCGTTATCGGGTGGTTGCACGGTTAGGTCAGCGCACTGACACCTCCGATGCCGAAGGTTCTATTATCAGCGAACGGCCGGTTAGCCTGGAGCAAGCACAGCTTGAGCAGGCGTTGGAACGTTTTCGCGGTGAAACCGAGCAAGTGCCGTCGATGTATTCGGCATTAAAATACCAGGGTCGGCCGCTGTACGAATATGCGCGACAGGGGATTGATGTCCCTCGCCCTTGCCGGTTAATCAAGGTGTATGATCTGGATCTGCTGGGGTGGGATCAAACGCACCTGGAGCTGGAAATTCATTGTTCCAAGGGCACCTATATTCGTACCATTGTCGACGATCTGGGTGAGATGCTTGGCTGTGGCGCCCATGTCAGCGCGTTGCGCCGCCTGAGCGTCGCGGACTATCCCAATGAACGCATGGTTACGCTCGATCAGCTGCAGGCACTGACCCTCGACGAGCCTACGGCACCGCAGACCTTGGCCGCCCTTGATCAACTGCTGTTGCCGATGGACAGTGCAGTGGCCAATTTTCCTGAAGTCAACCTGCCTGTCGCCATTGCCGGCCTGGTCAGGTTGGGCCAGCCGGTGACGGTAGATGACACACTGTCGCCCGGTTTAGTCAGACTTACTGAAGGCGCGGAACGGCTTTTTTTCGGTGTTGGCGAAGTCACGGAAAATGGCTGCCTCGCCCCGCGCCGGCTAGTCGCAGAACCACGCGCCTGATTGATGCGAGCATCTTGCGATTGCCGTGCGCTAAGAGTAGAATAACGCGGCTTATGAATGGGGTTGCTGAATTAGAGATCGGCGCCTGTGTGTTTTACAATAAATTTGGAGTTTTATCATGTCTCTAAGTGTTGAAGCGAAAGCAAAAATCGTTACTGATTTCGGTCGTGATGCTAACGATAGCGGTTCCACTGAAGTGCAGGTTGCTCTTTTGACCGCTCAAATTAGCCATTTACAAGGCCATTTTGCGGAACATAAGAAAGATCATCACAGCCGTCGTGGGTTGCTGCGTATGGTTTCACAGCGTCGTAAGCTGCTTGATTACCTGAAAAGTAAAGACGTCGCACGTTATACTGGCCTGATCGAGCGCCTGGGTCTGCGTCGCTAAGCGATACCCTAAAGATTTCGAGTTGAAGGCAGGCGGCCAGCGAAAAAATCCGATGAGCTTACAGAGTGATTCGGGTGAACGTATGCAGCCAACGCACCTGCAACGTGAAAGATGAAGGGTTTACCCAATAGATTTTGTGTTGCAGGCAGGCGGCCAGCGAGAGAACCCCGATGAGCTTACAGAGTGATTCGGGTGAACGAATGCAGCCAACGCACCTGCAACGTGAAAGATGAAGGGTAAAAAGACAGTTTAAGAGAAAGGGGCCACATGAGGCCCCTTTCTTCTAGGGAGCAATAGCCATTTGATGTGTTATTGCTTAAGTAGATTCTTCAATTGCTGAGATTCGCGCGGCTAATGAGAGACTTTATCCGCAGGATAAGGATTGTCATTAGTCGCGAGGATGCAATAAGAAGATGGGTAAGTCATGGTGAGTCTTGTAGATTATGCTCACCTGGAAAAAGGATATCATTTTGCTAAATCCGATCGTGCGCAAGTTTCAATATGGTCAACATACGGTAACGCTGGAAACCGGTATGATGGCTCGCCAGGCGACCGCGGCCGTTATGGTCAGCATGGACGATACCGCAGTATTCGTGACCGTGGTGGGCGCTAAACAGGCTAAACCGGGCCAGAATTTCTTTCCGTTGACCGTAAATTATCAGGAACGCACCTACGCCGCTGGACGTTTCCCGGGCGGATTTTTCCGTCGCGAAGGTCGTCCCAGCGAAGGTGAAACCCTGATTTCCCGTCTCATCGATCGTCCTATACGGCCACTATTCCCGGAAGGTTTCCTGAATGAAATTCAGGTGATTGCCACCGTGGTTTCGGTAAATCCACAGGTCAGCCCGGACATCGTGGCGTTGATTGGCGCTTCGGCGGCCCTGAGCCTGTCCGGTATTCCGTTTAGCGGTCCTATTGGTGCTGCCCGCGTCGGTTATATCAACGGCCAGTATGTACTGAACCCGACCATGACCGAACTGACTGAAAGCCGTCTTGACCTGGTGGTCGCCGGTACCGCTAATGCAGTACTGATGGTGGAATCCGAAGCACAGCTGCTAAGCGAAGATGAAATGCTTGGCGCCGTCGTGTTCGGCCATGAACAACAGCAAGTGGTGATTGAAAATATCAACGCCTTGGTTGCCGAAGCCGGCAAGCCTAAATGGGAATGGCATGCGCCGGAAGTTAACGCCGCGCTGCAATCTCGCGTTGCTGAACTGGCCGAAAGCCGTCTGGGTGATGCGTACCATATCACCGAGAAACTGGAACGCTACGCCCAGGTGAATGCCATTAAGTCCGACGTGGTTGCCGCGCTGCGGGCGCAAGACGAAACGCTTGACGAAGGCGAAATCAAGGAACTGCTGGCCAGTCTTGAAAAAACCGTCGTTCGTAGCCGCGTACTGCGTGGTGAGCCGCGTATCGACGGGCGCGAAAAAGATATGATTCGTGGTTTGGACATCCGTACCGGCGTATTGCCCCGTACCCATGGTTCTGCATTGTTCACCCGCGGCGAAACCCAGGCATTGGTCACCGCCACTCTGGGCACGGAACGCGATGCGCAGAATATCGATGAGCTGACCGGCGAGCGTACCGACCGTTTCCTGCTACACTATAACTTTCCTCCGTACTGCGTGGGTGAAACCGGCATGGTCGGCTCGCCGAAGCGTCGCGAAATCGGTCATGGCCGTTTGGCTAAACGCGGTGTGCTGGCAGTAATGCCGAAGGCGAATGAATTTCCGTATACCGTGCGTGTGGTATCGGAAATTACTGAATCCAATGGATCTTCGTCCATGGCTTCCGTTTGTGGTGCCTCACTGGCGCTGATGGATGCCGGTGTGCCGATAAAAGCTGCCGTTGCGGGTATCGCGATGGGGTTGGTGAAGGAAGGCGACAATTTTGTGGTGCTGTCCGATATTCTTGGCGACGAGGATCATCTGGGCGATATGGATTTCAAAGTGGCCGGTAGCCGTGACGGTGTGACCGCGCTGCAGATGGATATCAAGATTGAAGGTATCACCCGCGAAATCATGCAGGTAGCCTTAAATCAAGCCAAGGGTGCTCGTTTGCATATCCTGGGTGTGATGGAGCAGGCGATCGGTAGCCCACGTGGCGATATATCCCAGTTCGCCCCGCGTATCCATACCATCAAAATCAGTCCTGACAAGATCAAGGATGTGATTGGTAAAGGCGGTTCGGTTATCCGGGCGTTGACCGAAGAAACCGGAACCACCATCGAAATTGAAGATGACGGTACGGTTAAGGTCGCGGCCACCGATGGTGAGAAAGCGCGTCATGCTATTCGTCGTATTGAAGAGATTACCGCTGAAATTGAAGTCGGGCGGATCTATAATGGTAAAGTGACCCGTATTGTTGATTTCGGTGCCTTTGTGGCTATCGGCGGCGGTAAGGAAGGCCTGGTGCATATTTCACAGATCGCTGACAAGCGTGTGGAAAAAGTGTCTGACTTCCTGCAAATGGGTCAAGAAGTTCCGGTAAAAGTGCTGGAAGTCGATCGCCAAGGGCGTGTACGTCTGAGTATCAAAGAAGCCGCACCTTCAGCTCAGGATGTTATTGTGCCGGAAGTAGAATAATTCTCACGATAGTAGAGTAGAATAACTGTTAGCGCATTTTACAACCCCTTACCCGGTAGGGGGTTGTTCGTGTCACAAGGGCCGGATGCCTTGTGTTGAGCCGATGGGGGACAGGACGTTCATCCAATGTTTTTCTTCGGGAGTGGGAAATGAGGCCTTTCTTGCGCTGGTGGTTCGTTGCAATGGCGTTTATGCTGGCAGGATGCAGCAACAGTGATTGGCGCAAAGATACCGTTTTGGCTGTTCCATTGCAGCCGACGTTACAACAGGAAGTCATCCTGGCGCGCATGGAACAAATCCTGGCGAGTCGGGCACTTACCGATGATGAGCGAGCACAGCTATTATATGAGCGCGGAGTGCTGTATGATAGTCTGGGGTTAAGGGCGTTGGCGCGAAATGATTTTTCACAAGCACTGACAATCCGACCCGATATGCCGGAAGTATTCAATTACCTCGGCATTTACTTGACGCAGGCAGGCAATTTTGATGCTGCCTATGAAGCGTTTGATTCTGTACTAGAGCTTGATCCAACTTACAACTACGCGTACTTAAACCGTGGTATTGCCTTGTATTATGGAGGCCGCTACCGTTTGGCGCAGGATGATCTGCAGGCGTTTTATCGCGACGACCCAAATGATCCTTTCCGTTCGTTATGGCTTTATCTGGTTGAGAAAAAAATCGATACCAACAAAGCCAAAGATGCGCTGTTTCAGCGTTATCAAAAAGCGAACAAAGGCCAATGGGGATGGAATATTGTCGAGTTCTACCTGGGGGACATCAGTGAAACTACGCTGATGGCGCGCCTTAAGGCGGACGCAACGGATAACACTTCGCTCGCCGAGCATCTCAGTGAAACTGACTTCTATTTAGGTAAGCACTACCTAAGTCTGGGGGACAAGAACTCCGCTTCGGCGCTGTTCAAACTGACGGTCGCTAACAACGTTAATAATTTTGTTGAGCACCGCTATGCATTGTTGGAATTGGCGCTATTGGGCCAAGGGCAAGACGACCTATCAGAATCGGACCAGCAATAGCTGACGAACTTAAGAATTCAGCCCCGTTACTTTTTTTTAGTATCGCCTGCAAGGGTGAGGGTTTTTTCGTTCGTTTTAAATCCAATTTGAGCCGGTTCACACTTTTGATGAAAATGAATGAAAGTTTTCACGACAAGGTATGTAGACTGGCCGCCATTATGATATGAGGCACGTGTACATGTCTGAGCTTGAAACCTCTTTTGCTGACCTGGGACTTTCCACTCCCATCCTGAACGCCTTGACCGATCTGGGCTATGAAAAACCATCACCTATCCAGTTGGAATGTATTCCGCAGTTGTTAGCGGGACGCGACGTGCTGGGTATGGCGCAAACCGGTAGCGGCAAAACCGCCGCGTTTGCCCTTCCTTTATTACACAATATTAATTCGGAACTGGCCGCTCCCCAAGTGCTGGTTCTGGCGCCGACCCGTGAGTTGGCTGTACAGGTCGCGGAAGCGATTTCTGATTTTTCCAAGCACATGAAAGGTGTCAACGTGGTAGCGCTTTATGGCGGCCAACGTTATGACGTCCAACTGCGTGCTTTGCGTCAGGGCCCTCAGGTTGTGGTGGGTACTCCTGGACGTCTGCTCGACCATTTAAAACGCGGTACGCTCGACCTGTCCAAATTAAGCGGACTGGTACTGGATGAAGCTGATGAAATGTTACGCATGGGTTTTATCGAAGACGTTGAAACCATCATGGCGCAAATCCCGGCCAAGCATCAAACCGCGCTGTTTTCTGCCACCATGCCGGAAGCCATCCGCCGTATCACGCGTCGTTTCATGAACGACCCGCAGGAAGTGCGTATTCAATCCAGCGTAACCACCCGTCCCGACATCAGTCAGAGCTACTGGACTGTACAGGGCATGCGCAAGAATGAAGCACTGGTGCGTTTCCTGGAAGCGGAAGACTTTGACGCTGCCATTATTTTCGTGCGTACTAAAAATGCCACACTGGAAGTTGCTGAAGCGTTGGAACACAGCGGCTACAACAGCGCCGCACTTAATGGCGATATGAATCAGGCGCTGCGTGAGCAAACTCTGGATCGCCTGAAAGATGGCCGCCTGGATATTCTGATTGCTACCGACGTTGCGGCGCGTGGTCTGGATGTTGATCGTATCAGCCTGGTGGTGAACTACGATATTCCTATGGACTCCGAATCCTACGTCCACCGTATTGGTCGTACCGGCCGTGCTGGCCGTGCTGGTCGTGCGCTGTTGTTTGTTGAGAATCGCGAACGCCGTCTGTTGCGCAACATTGAACGCATCATGAAACTGGCCATTCCGGAAGTGGAAATTCCTACCGGTGAAGTGCTGAGTCAACGCCGTCTGGCTAAATTTGCTGCCAAGGTGCAGGCACAGTTGGAAAGCAGCGATCTGGATATGTACCGTGCGCTGTTAGCCAAACTTCAGCCGTTGGAAGAGATGGATATGGAAACCCTGGCTGCAGCGTTGCTGAAAATGGCCCAAGGCGAACGTCCACTGATTTTGCCGCCAGACCCGGTTATCGATCGTCGTCCGCGTCGTGAATTCCGCGACCGGGACGAACGCCGTCCGGAAGGTGCTGGTGGTGATCGCGGTGGTGAACGTGGTGGTGAACGTCCGGCCCGTCGCGAACGTCGTGATGTCGGTGAAATGGATCTCTACCGTATTGAAGTGGGTCGTGATGATGGCGTTGAAGTGCGTCATATTGTCGGTGCCATTGCCAATGAAGGCGACATCAGCAGCCGTTATATCGGTAACATTAAGCTGTTTGCTTCGCATTCTACCATTGAGCTGCCCAAAGGCATGCCTGGTGATATGCTGTCGCATTTTACCCGTACCCGCATCCTGAATAAACCAATGAACATGCAGTTTGTTGGTGAAGCAGTCGCGGCACCGCGCGGTGAACGCCGTGGCGGTCCTGCCGGTGCTGGTGCGCCGCGCGGTGGTTTTGGTGGCGAACGGCGTGAAGGCGGCAACGGTGCCCCTGCCCGTCGAAGCTTCAGCGGTAGCCGTGACGGCCAACGTGGGCCACGTCGCGAAGGCGATTCTGCGCCAGCTACTCGACGTCGTGATGCCTAAGCCGTATCGCGGGTTTCATCACCCGTATCGGCCCAATGTTGCGGCAGTGAGGAACGGTTGACCGATCTTTGATGTGCGACACTAAAACGGCTCCCTTTATAGGGGGCCGTTTTTGTTTGTCCAGCAGTCGTATCTGTGGCTAGATTTTTGAATCAGCGCGCAACGCCATGATCAGCTCAAAGGAGTGCAAGCGGGCTTGATGGTCGAAAATTTGACCATTGATCATCAGCTCATCCACGCCGGTGTCAGTGAGTATCTTTTGTAATCCAGCCTGCACGCGGTCCTTATCGCCCACGACAGACATGCGCAACGCCTGTTCAACACCATATCGCTCGCTGGGCGACCATAGGGTATCCATATTCTCTATTGGTGCCGGCAGCGGACCCGGCTGGCCGCGGCGCAGATTGATAAACTGTTGCTGCATGGAGGTAAAAATAAAATGCGCCTGAGCGTTGTTGTCAGCGGCCACCACGTTAATACAGGCCATGGCATAAGGTGTTGCCAATGTAGGCGAGGGCTTGAACTGTTGGCGATATACGTCCAACGCCTGCATCAACAGCTCCGGCGCGAAGTGGGCGGCAAAGGCGAAAGGCAGGCCAAGTGCGGCGGCTAGCTGTGCGCTGTAGAGGCTCGAGCCCAGCAGCCAGATGGGAATATGCAGACCCTGTCCCGGCACCGCTTGCACTGGCTGTCCAGGCTGCGCGTCGTCAAAATAGCCTAATAGTTCTTGCACATCACGGGGGAAATTATCCGTCTGGCTGGCCAGATGTCGGCGCAGTGCGATCATGGTGCGTTGGTCGGTTCCTGGCGCGCGCCCCAGTCCTAAATCTATCCGACCGGGGTAGAGGGTTTCCAGTGTGCCGAACTGTTCGGCAATCACCAACGGAGAATGATTTGGCAGCATTACCCCGCCGGATCCTATGCGCAGGGTTTTGGTGCCGGCGGCAATATAACCCAGCAGCACCGAGGTCGCGGCGCTGGCGATACCGGTCATATTATGATGCTCCGCCATCCAATAACGATGGTAGCCCCAGGCTTCGGCATGACGGGCTAAATCCAAGGAGGAATCAAAGGCCTGACGCACCGTTGCACCCATGGGTACCGGTGATAGGTCAAGTAAGGAGAACGGGATTGGTTTTGACATAAAAAATAGGCTCACAGTGGGTCGTGCCGCCAGTGGGCGACGCGAAAGCGATTCTATTTATCAGTATTAACCAAAAGTACCCGTTGCGATATGGCCTAAATGTGCGGTGCGTTACTCCACTAATTCCAAACCGGCGATACGGTGCCAGTAGCCGTTGCAATCCATCCGCTGGGAGAGCGTCATTGGTTGCTCGCCCTGTTCATTGGCCCGAAACTGTTCGAGCATGGACAGCGTGTCGGGTCCTTGGGGAGACAGGCGCACGATATCGACTAAACCGCGCATGGAGGGTTGCTCATTGATCAGGTTATAGCAGTAGCCGCTTTGGGTTTGAATGCCATTAAGAACAAAAACCTTTTGCTGTTCTTGCGAAAATACGTCTCGCCCTTGCGGATACTTGATACAACAGGTCTCGCACTCATCCTTGGACCGGTTTTCAGAGCGGGCAGTGAAACAACGGGCTGAATAGGCCAACGGCAAATGCCCATAGCTGAACAGCTCAACCTCAAACTGACCACGAAATCCAAGCTCTTCGCATTGGGTCAATATGTGGCCGAGCCATTCGCGGGAAAGTTCAACGGGCATACACCAGCGGACCATGCCCTGCTGATGCAGAATACGCAATGTGTAGGCGTTATAACAATTTAACGCCGGTCCGGCGACAAACGGCAATCGCTGTTCGAAGGCCATCTGCACGATACCCATATCGTTGGCTTCCAGCAAAAATTCGCCATTATCGAGGTACCTTTTTAATTCAATAAGTTCTGACGGGGCCTGGATCAGCGCCAGGGTTGATATCACAACCTGTTTGCCCGATTGCGCCACGGCCTTGGCCAATTCAAGCCAGTCGCCGGTTTTCAGCGCACGCCGTTTACTGCATACCGTCTCGCCCAGATAAACAATATCGGCACTGCTGCCGCATGCCAACTGATAAAACGTCTCGATATCGGGTTTCGACCAGTAATAGAGCACCGGCCCTAATGCGTATTTCATAGGTTATCTTCCATTACTGCCAGCGGCGATGATAGGCGCCCAGCGTGGTTTGCGTACCTTCGGATACTGCACCCAGCGCATCGGTCCATGCGGGTTGCGGCACAAAATCACGAGGATTAGCCAGACAACTGTCGATTGCCTGGCGCCAGACTTTGGTCACCTGGCTAACGTAAGCCGGACTGCGCTGCCGGCCTTCGATTTTTACCGAAGCGATTTTGGCCGCTAACAGTTCGGGCAGCAAAGAGAGGGTATTGAGACTGGTCGGTTCCTCCAACGTATGGTAGCGCTGGCCGTCCACATAATAGCGTCCTTTGCACAGGGTCGGATAACCGGCGTTTTCATCCGGTTGGTATCTATCAATCAACACATCATTAAGGCGCGACTCCATCGCGTCCGGGGTCTGTTGCCAGCGCACAAAACGCGCCGGCGAGCAGGCGCCCACGGTGTTGGGCGATTCTCCGGTCAGGTAAGAGGAGAGATAACAACGCCCCTCAGCCATGATGCACAGACTGCCAAATGCAAACACTTCCAGAGGAACCGGGCTGATCAGGGCGAGCTGTTTTACCTGGTGCATCGATAAGACGCGCGGTAACACCACCCGCGCCACGTCGAAATTATTCTGGTAGAAGCGGATGGCCGCTTCGTTGGTGGCCGATGCTTGTACCGAGACATGGCGCTCAATTTGCGGATAGCGTAGAGTTGCGTATTCCAGCATCGCCGGGTCCGCCAGAATCAGCACATCCGCTCCCGCCTGGGCCGCCATATCGACTGCGCGTTGCCAACGGGCGTACCCGTCCGGGTGGGCAAAGGTGTTGATCGCAATATGCAGCTTGCGGTGATGACGATGCACATACTCCTGTGCTTCCTGCAGCCGTTTATCGGTAAAATTCAGGCCAGCGAAATGGCGAGCGTTGGTGTCGTCCTTAAGGCCGATATAGACTGCATCGGCACCATTATCCACCGCCGCTTTCAGGGCCGGCAGGTTACCGGCAGGGCATAGCAACTCCATAAATCTCCTGATTGTTGTCTTGACCACGACGCATAAAACGTCTGGCTGGAAAAACCATAAGCAACAGGTTGTTTTCGCAGCAAATGATTGATGATTATTTTATAATTCTAAATAAGCTTGGCCCGAGTGATGTTGATTTGAGGCAGTTTATGGCGCATTGACCCGATCAAAAATCGTTATTTCCTGTAGAGAATGGGTATACCAACCCTAATTCGCGCGGCAAGAAAGCCAATGCACCTGCAACGCGAAGTCAGATCGGGATAAGTTTGTTTAAAAATAGTTGATGTAGACCCCGCCCCGTTTCTGTCACTGTGGCAGAATAGCGTCAGGTTCGTTAAGAGGAGTAGAAACAGTGTTGGATAAACTACGAGCACAAATGGTGCGCCGGGGGCCGTCGCTGTTGCGCTTGCCGATCAAACTCACCCCGTTTGCACTGCAACGCCAGGTACTGGAACAGGTCTTGGGCTGGCAATTCCGCGCTGCATTGGCCGACGGTGATTTGACGTTTTTGGCGGGACGCTGGCTCAGGATCGAGGTCAGTGACTTAGGGCTACAATGGTACATGACCGTTGAGAACGATCGACTAAAAGTGAGCCAGCACGCGACGGCTGACGTGAGTTTTTGTGGTAATGCCAACGATTTAATCTTGATTGCCGCACGCAGGGAAGATCCCGATACGCTGTTTTTTCAACGACGCCTACGTATTGAGGGTGATACCGAATTGGGCCTGTATGTGAAGAATTTAATGGACTCGATTGATTTGGACACCATGCCGACGTTGTTGCGCACCGCGTTACTGCAAATGGCCGGGTTTATTGACGCTGGGTTAAAAGAGGGCGCGGATGAAACCGGCATTCGCGTATCGCAACCTTGTTAATTCGTGTTGAGATCCCGGTAGACGCATCTGGAATCGACAGTCTGCTGCGCATGGCTTTCGGGCGGGATAAGGAAGCCGATTTGGTGCACCAGCTACGTGAAGACGGTCTGCTTACCTTGGGCATCGTCGCCACTGACGATGAGGGGGGCGTTATCGGTTACGCCGCCTTCAGTCCAGTGTGGATTGACGGTGAGGATTATCAATGGGTTGGATTGGCACCGCTGGCAGTTGATGCGAATTATCGCCGCCAGGGGATTGCTCAGAAGCTCATCTATGAGGGATTGGATACCCTCAATGAATTCAGCTATCGCGCGGTGGTGGTAGTAGGCGATCCTGGCTATTATTCTCGTGTTGGTTTTACTCAGGCTGCCAGTGCCCAGCTCCATTGCCGTTGGCCAGGCACTGAGGCCGCGTTCCAATTGTTTACGTTGGCTGAAAATGCGCTGGACGGCATCAGCGGTCAGGTGGAGTATGCACCGCCCTTCAATCAAGCCGCGGTGTAAACAGTCTACCCTCTGTGAACGACATCGCCCGGCAACATGCTGGGCCATAGGTCTTCCAATGATGGAGGCTGATGGGCCACCAACTGCTCTTTTTGTATCCGGGTCAGTTGCTTGATACGATATTCCCAGCGCAACGCATTGCTGTGATCTCCCGCTGGACAGTGAAAGGCCAGTGTCAGTGGCCCTTTGCCGCGCAGGGCCTTGGCGCCGCGTCCTTGGCGATGCTGTTCCAGCCGGCGGGGTACATCGGTGGTCACGCCGGTGTAGAGCGCACCGCCATGGGTGCGTATCAGGTAGAGATACCAGCAAGTTGTCATGGATGTGTGCCGTGCCCGAATAAGCAGATACCAAACAGAGGCGTTGATTGTAGCGTATTTTGCCGATGTCACGTCAAGCCTTATGCCAGGAAGACAGTTTGGCATCTGCCCAAGCTCTGTTATGCCGGCGATGGGGTAATGCAAGGACCCAAGGATTGAGCAAAAAGACGGCGAAAAAAGTTGGACATAACCCAACTTACCACTATATGCTGTTAAAACCATTTAATTTGTAAGGTCTTGACGTGACAACGGATAACACGCTAAAAGCGATAACCGCGTATCTCAAGAAGCAGCATGTTTTATCCCTCTGTGTGGGTGATGCCCAGTCACTCTGGTGCGCTAACTGTTTCTATGCGTTTAATGAGCAAGATATGTCATTTTACATGCTGACAGAGCATACGACCCGTCATGGTCAGTTATTGTCTGTGAATTCGCATGTGGCGGGTACGGTGAGCAATCAAACCATCACCGTGAGCTTAATTAAAGGGGCGCAGTACAGCGGCGAGATGGTTGTGTTAAGCGGCGAAGAGGATCAGCAAGCGCGTCGGATCTATACTGGCCGGTTCCCGCTGGCCAAACTGGCCACCACGCCCATTTGGCGCCTCAGACTGGATGAAATTAAATTGACCAATAATAAGCTGGGTTTCGGCACCAAACTCAGTTGGCAACGTCACCCGTCTGCCAAGCCCACAAATGAAGCCAGCTTGGCGGACGAGACATAACGTTATCAAGCCGATTTTTTATTCAAGATCCGTAAGGATTCACGATTGAACGCCGGCAGATCGTCAGGTGTGCGGCTGGTGACCAGCACATCATTGTCCACAACCACTTCTTTGTTAAAGACATCGGCACCGGCATTTTGCAGTTCGATCACCACCGGTTTTGCCGAGGTCATTTTTTTGCCGCGTACGACGTCGGCGCTGATTAATAATTGCGGACCATGGCAAATAGCAAAAATAGGTTTACCGCTTTTTGCAAACGCTCGGGTGAAATCCACAAAACGATCATCGCCACGCAGGGCGTCCGGCGAATGCCCGCCGGGTAACAGCAACGCGTCGAACTCATCAACGCTAACCTCATCGATGGATTTATCAATGATGACCTGCGCTCCTCCCTGCTTACCGGTAACGGTATTACCCGCTTTTTTTTCGATGGTGATCACTTGATGCCCCGCTTGCCGATAGGTTTGCGCAGGCGACGTAAATTCCGTGTCTTCAAATTCCTCGGTGATTAATACCGCGATCTTCTTGCCCATCATTTTTCCCTCTCCGCTTAAGCGTTAAGTCGACGCTCAAGAATTAAGTTGACTTAAGTCAAATTAAGCCTAGTGTGGGATCCGGTAGGTGGCAAGTTTCCTGGTTAATAAATTATTGAATAAGCATAATTATGCAAAATGTTTTATGCGGCTAAACGCCTTTTTGTGGTCAGGTATGTTTGTTATTTTAAAATATATTATTAATATAAATAGATAACAATGAGAGTTGATATCATTCTCAAAAAATAGCGATAAACACTAAGAATAAATTGCAGAGATATTAATTAGGCACGAACCAGGCTATATTTCTACGGCTGGATGACTTACCGATATCAGCGACCTTATTATATCTCATGCCTTCTGTCGCCAATACGACGTTTATTGATTGTCTGTGACTGCCTGATGGCAATCTCTACCGAATTACGGCCCCGATTTTTAGCCAGATAGAGCGCGCTGTCCGCTGCGACCAGAGCCGCCTCGATGTCACTGTCGGCCATAATAGCCACGCCGGCGCTAACGGTTACCGTGGTGGAGACCTTATCATTAAACATATGTGGAATGTTGAGGTTGAGCACCGCCTGCCTGACATTTTCCGCGCTGGACAGGGCGTAGCTCTCATCAACGTCAATCAGTAGTATCAAAAATTCTTCGCCACCATAGCGCACCACAATATCCCGTGAACGCACCACATCACGAATGGCTACCGCCACTGCTACCAGCGCATTATCGCCCATGGTATGCCCATAGTTGTCGTTATAAGCCTTAAAATGATCAATATCCAACAGCAGAATGTAATGGCTGGTTGCCGGATCTCGGTCCAGGTTATTAAGTTTGTTTTTTAGCCCGCGTCGATTAAACAGGCCGGTCAGCGGATCGAGCATGCTAAGATCACTGAATTTTTCCCGTTCCTCGCTTAATCGTTTGATCAGTTCGGTGGTAAAGGTTTCGCTGCGTTTTTGCATGAGGGCGTGCAGTCTGTGGCTGATCAAGGGTAAGACAATGGTTAATAAGATAATAATACTATGGTGATACTGATCCAGGATCAATATCGTCAGCGCTGGCGGTAGGCTATGCAGGCAAAAAGCGCTAAATGATTCAGACAGGGATATCGCGCTAATGAAAAACACCACCATCAGGCTAAACAGCAGAAATTCATGAGAGTAGGCGTGAAATTCTCTGAAACGTACCACGGTATGCCAGGCCCAAAATAGGCCAATAATCAAGGCATAAATATTCAATTTATCGGGATGATTTAGCAATTTTAATTTATTGAAAATAAAAATAAGTGTGCAAGCCACTACAATCAAAATCGATGCGATGGTCGGGTTGCGGGAATTATTTAATGCTGACGAAATGAAAAAGAGTGAAAATACGATGTTGAGGAATAGGAATAATAGCAGCGAGACGCTAAGCTTATAGCTGCGAAGTTCTTCATAACTGGTGGTGTTTAACATGCGTTACTTTTACGTCCCAGCAATCTGATTCAGAATAACAGACGACACGTTCCCTTAAATACAGACTAGAGGGTAAAATTGCATCGTTATCCCCCACATATTTTAAGTTGCAGGGTTGTTGGTTACACTCATTCACCTAAATCACTCAGCAAGTTCAGCGGAACGCTTTCCGTTTGCTGCTTTCCCGTAATGTGAAATCTATTGGGTCAAATCTATGGGGATTGACGATAATTTCATAGAACAGGTACTGAGAGTAATCTAACAGTTTTATGTAAGGATGTCACCCGTCGCACTCGCGCCTGATCCTAAATCAGATCGCTGCGTATAAGCAGCACGAGTAGCCGGAGAATTTTAATCGAGGAATTGTGAATAAACACTATCTTTAACAAAGGATAAATGAATATGGTGCGAAGGGAGGGACTTGAACCCTCACGTCCGTAAGGACACTAACACCTGAAGCTAGCGCGTCTACCAATTCCGCCACCATCGCACAGGGTTATTCATTTCACCTACGCTCCATGGAGCGCGTTTTCAATCGAGTTTAACGGCATTAGCATGAGGCGGTTTACGCGACTGCGATAATACTATTTCTTATAAAATTCAACCAATTGGTGCGAAGGGAGGGACTTGAACCCTCACGTCCGTAAGAACACTAACACCTGAAGCTAGCGCGTCTACCAATTCCGCCACCATCGCTTACCTTTGGTCAAACCTGATTCTTAGCACGTGGGTGTGTTTGGTGCGAAGGGAGGGACTTGAACCCTCACGTCCGTAAGGACACTAACACCTGAAGCTAGCGCGTCTACCAATTCCGCCACCATCGCATGTCACCGGCAAGGCTTAACGCGCCCTGCCACCACGGAGGCGAATTCTAGAGGTTTTCGCGTCAAGGTCAATAATTATTTAAAGCCAAGCCGGATTTTAGCTATAAAAAGTGCTTCACCGGTGATAGCTGTGACGCAATACCTGGCCTAAGCGCGTTTACCCGTTTTATCTTTACCGCGCGAAACGGTATAAATCGCCTGATAGACCTTAAACCGGCCGGTTTGCGCCAGTAAGGTATGATTGCCGAATATGCCATCAAGCAGTGCCGGGTAAGGCAAGAAGGCGTTAGCCACGATACGCAGTTGTCCGCCAATGCGTAAATGGGCCTGCGCACCCCGGATCAGGTTTTCAGCGGCCTGTAGGTTGGTATGCATACCGTCATGAAACGGCGGGTTGGAAATGATAATATCAAACCGCCCGGGCAGGGCCGAATAGACATCGCTTACCACCACGTTTCCGCTGAGTTGGTTGGCCTCAAGCGTGGCACGGCTGGCGGCCAACGCTGGCGCATGGACATCGCCTAACGTCAGTTTTATGCCCGGATAGCGTTTGGCCAGCACCGTCGCCAATACCCCGGTACCGCAGCCAATATCCGCCATTTCACCGCTAATGGCTTTATCGAAGGTGGACAATAACAATTGACTACCGCTGTCGAGACCGTCGCGGCTGAAAACGCCAGGCAGGGTTTTGACCGTGATGTCATCCAATGCGTATTCATTCCAATAAGATGACAAATCGAAACGTGGTGCGGTTTCAAGTTTGCCATGGTACAAACCGCAACGCCGCGCGCTGTCGATTTTGTTCAACTGGCAATATGGCGCGAGCATCTGTTCGGCGCTGCGCACACCACTGCGGTTTTCTCCGACCACAAACACATCGATGCCTAGAGGCAGCAGCGACAGCAGGTTCTCCAGTTGGAACTGCGCTTCCGGCTTATTTTTAGGCCAAAAATAGAGTAAAGTATCGCATTCGCGGACAAATTCCGCCTCGGCGACCAAACCGTACTGCACGGATTGCTCGTCCATTTTGTCGCGCAGTGCCAGACAGTGATGGTACCAGGCGGTGTGGACACGCACGCTTTTCGCCTCTAGCTCTGCGGGCAGCATATCCTGGACATCGCCGGCGAACAGGACTTGTTTATCCAAAAAAACATCGTCGTGACGAAGTATGACTTCACTGGCTGGTGTTAATACTGGCATGCGACAAAGGCTCCTCATTAAACTGAGCGGGGAGTATAGTGCTTTATTGCCCGATGTTCGATGGGTTTGGTCGCATCGGTGGATTGTTCCGCCCATAGCACGGAAAACAGACAGGATGGGTATGACTTCAAGACGCGACTGGCTATTGCAACAGTTAGGTATCACGCAATGGACTCTGCGCCGTCCGACGGCGCTACAGGGCGAAGTCGCGGTCGTCTTGGCGCAGGAAACTCGCTTATTATTGATTGCCAGCGTAGCGCCCCCCGTCGATCATCCGCTGTTGTGCGATGTGGCGCGCAGCCTGGATTTACCGTTGTCCGCGCTGTACCCGCTTACGCTCGAACAGGTCGCGATGCTGCCCGAGGATACCCACTGCCACAGCTGGTGGTTGGGTATTGCGGCAACACGCAGCCTGTCCGGTATCTCTCTTGCTACCCCGCCGTTGGTTGAATTGCTGAACAACGCTGCGGCCAAGCGTGACCTTTGGCGCCAAATTTGCCTCTATGAACATGATTTCTTCCCTGACAGTCTCTGACCTCACCGCCGCCTGGCATATAGAACAAGCCAGTCACGCGTTCCCTTGGACGGCGAAAACGTTTGCCAGTAATCAGGGCGAGCGTTATCTCAATCTTAAGCTGACCGTTGATGACACCATGGCGGCTTTTGCCATTACCCAAACGGTATTGGACGAAGCCACACTGTTTGATATTGCAGTCCATCCGGATTTTCAGCGTCGAGGCTTGGGCCGCATGCTGCTTGAACATGTCATCGCCGAGCTGGAGCAGCGCGGCATGCTGACGTTGTGGCTGGAGGTCAGGCAGTCCAATCAGCCGGCGATCTCGCTATATCGATCCCTTGGTTTTAATGATGTCTCGATACGACGGGATTATTATCCCGCCGCCGTGGGGCGCGAAGATGCCATCATCATGGCGTTACCGCTGGGCTGACGCTGGTAGACTATCAATGCGTTCTTTCTGCATGTAGAATCTAGACCAGCGATATAGCCATCAATAATGATTACCTACCCATCGAGAACTTGAAGATGAAGAATGCCTCTTTTGCCGCAGAAATCGCGGCCCGGCGCACTTTTGCGATCATTTCGCACCCCGACGCCGGTAAAACCACTATTACCGAAAAAGTGTTGTTGTTCGGGCACGCCATTTTGACTGCCGGTACGGTGAAAGGGCGTGGTTCAAGCCATCATGCCAAATCGGACTGGATGGAAATGGAAAAGCAGCGTGGGATTTCCATTACGACCTCGGTCATGCAGTTTCCTTACCAGGATGCGCTGATAAACCTGCTGGATACGCCGGGGCATGAAGATTTCTCTGAAGACACCTATCGTACCTTAACCGCAGTGGATTGCTGCCTGATGGTGATTGATTCAGCGAAAGGGGTGGAAGATCGTACCCGAAAACTCATGGAAGTCACCCGACTGCGAGATACGCCGATCCTGACCTTTATGAATAAGGTGGATCGCGATATTCGTGACCCGACGGAGTTGTTGGACGAAGTGGAACATGAGCTGCGTATCGCCTGTGCGCCCATCACCTGGCCCATCGGTTGTGGCAAGCGCTTTAAAGGGGTTTATCATCTTTATAAGGATGAAATCTACCTCTACCAGACCGGCAAAGGCCATACTATTCAGGAAGTACGCACCGTTAAGGGATTGCACAACCCCGATTTGGATCTGGCTATCGGCGAGGATCTGGCGGCACAGTTGCGCGAAGAATTGGAACTGGTGCAAGGGGCCTCTCATGAGTTTGAGGAACAGGCTTTCCTGCGCGGCGAATTGACCCCGGTATTTTTTGGCACCGCGCTGGGTAATTTTGGCGTCGACCACATGCTGGACGGACTGGTGGCCTGGGCGCCGCCGCCGATGCCGCGTCAGAGCAGCACACGTGTGGTGAATGCCAACGAAGATAAATTTACCGGTTTTGTGTTTAAAATCCAGGCCAATATGGATCCGAAACACCGTGACCGAGTCGCCTTTATGCGGGTGGTGTCAGGACGTTACGAAACCGGGATGAAACTGCATCAGGTTCGCACCGGTAAAGATGTGCAGATAGCCGATGCACTGACCTTTATGGCCGGTGACCGCTCACATATAGAAGAGGCTTATCCGGGCGATATTATCGGCTTGCATAATCATGGCACCATCCAGATTGGCGATACCTTCACTCAAGGTGAAGAGATGAAGTTTACCGGTATCCCCAATTTTGCACCGGAAATGTTTCGCCGAATCCGTCTGCGCGATCCGCTCAAGCAAAAGCAACTGCTTAAAGGTCTGGTTCAGTTGTCCGAAGAGGGCGCGGTACAGGTATTCCGCCCGCTCACCAATAACGATCTGATCGTTGGTGCGGTAGGGGTCCTACAGTTTGAAGTGGTGGTGGCCCGGCTGAAAAGCGAATACAACGTTGAAGCACTGTATGAGTCAATCAACGTCTCCACCGCCCGTTGGGTCGAATGCCGTGATGTCAAAAAACTTGAGGAGTTCAAACGTAAGAATGAACAAAATCTGGCCTTGGATGGTGGTGATAACCTGAGTTATATCGCCCCAAGCATGGTTAACCTTAATCTGACCCAGGAACGTTACCCTGACGTGGGTTTCCACAAGACTCGCGAACATTAATCCCCCCGAACGGCCTGCCCGGTAACGTTCAAACGGCAGACCGGCGGCCAGCGAGAGCACCCGATGAACTTACGTCAGTGATTCGGGTGAATGAGCACGTCCTGCGTATCTACAGCCTTAAAGATCAAGAATATATCCAATAGACCCGATCTGTATCAGCTTATTTATTGCCAATACCTCCGGTGTTGGCATCAGCTCCCGTGGAGCCAGAAATTTCCTAAATACTTGCTTATTCATCGGATTTGGCGTTTTTTCCTGCCTGAACCATGCAATCTGTCATTTCTGGTCTATAGTTAAATGGTCACTTTCGGAACGGTTAAATAAGCTAATAAAAGCGCTAAATTAGCGTAATGTACCTGCTTTACCAAGAATGTTTGGAATTTTACTCCTTCTAATGAATAAGCCCGCAGGTGTTATTCAACAACGGCGATTCTCCTGACGATCTATTGCGTTGCCAATAGCCATGAGCCATTGACCGCAGGGATCGATTTTATTAAACGCCGACCGATGCTTATCCGGCGGCAATTAGACCGGCCACAATTGTGGCGACAGCACCCTGATTTCGGTGGCCGGCAAAGTAAAAAGGAAATATGCATGAATAAGATCCAGATGACTAAAACGCTCACGGCGATGGTATTGAGTACTCTGTTGGCCGGCACAACCGCCATGGCTAACGACACCATCAAGCAAGAGCCAAACAGTACTGGCGCGAAGGTCGATAATACGATGAAAACGGCGGCAAACTACATGGACGACAGCGCCGTGACCGCAAAAGTGAAAAGCGCGTTGATTGGCGATAAATCAATCGACGGTAACGACATTTCAGTGGTAACCACAAAAGGTGTAGTGACTCTCAGCGGTTTTGTTTCCACCCAAGATCAGGCGAAACGTGCCGTCGCTGCGTCCAAGACCGTTGACGGTGTCAAATCGGTGAGCGACAAGCTGCGTGTGAAAGGTGCTGAGGGCACCTCGGTAAAAGGCTATGCAAGTGATGCGGCAATCACTACCGCAGTGAAAGCCAAACTGCTGACCGATATGATGACGGTGAACGTGGAAACCGACGCTGGGGTTGTTCAGCTCAGCGGTTCGGTTAAAAATGCCAACCAAGCTGCTCGCGCCGAAAGCGTGACCAAAACGGTTGACGGTGTGAAGAGTGTGAAAAACGATCTGACGTACTAATATTTAAGCAGTCAGGCGCGAGTGGTCCCAAGCGGGATCGCCCACGCTTTGATGTTGCACGCGACATCAAGGGATAAAGACGGTTTGCCGGGTCACGTGCATTTTTCATGCACTAACACCATTTCCGTTAACACAATAATCGTACTTCTATCATTTGGGTAAGGAGAAGTTTATGTTTCGCTGGGGCATTATTTTTCTGGTTATCGCCTTGATTGCGGCCGCGTTGGGTTTTGGCGGCTTAGCTGGTACTGCAGCATGGGCGGCAAAAGTCGTCTTTGTGGTGGGTATTATCCTGTTTCTGGTCAGTCTGTTCACCGGCCGACGCGGCAGGTAGCACCATATCAACTGGACAAATCACAGACTTGTGGTTTGTCCGGACTTTTTTTGCCGCTATTTTCCCTTTCCTTTGCCCTTCCTGCCTAACACTCAAATTATGTAGACGATATAATGTGTCATGATGCGTTACCTTCCCCCGGTATTTGTGGTGCCTAACGTCAATCACGGACCGACGTCGATCCGGCATTTTGGATAAGAGTCATGACTACACCCTATTTTATAGATACGCATTGTCATTTTGATTTTCCGCCGTTCAGCGGCGCTGAGACACAAAGCATCCAGCGGGCGGCCGATGCGGGGGTCAAGCAGATTATCGTCCCCGCCGTAGAGGCGGAACGTTTTAGCGTGGTGCTGGATCTGGCCAACCGTCATCCACAACTTTATGCCGCCTTGGGGTTGCACCCAATAGCCATTGCGCGGCATACCGATGAGGGTCTGGCGCTGCTGGAGCAGCAGGTGCGGCGTGCGCCCCCAGGGCTGGTTGCCGTGGGTGAAATTGGCCTGGATGCGTACATGGAACAGCCGCAGATGCCTCGGCAGGAGGCGTTGCTCATTGCCCAATTGCGCTTGGCCAGCCGTTACGACCTGCCGGTTATGCTCCATTCCCGTCGTACCCACGACCGGCTGGCCATGATCCTGCGCCGTCACCCACTGGCGCGAGCCGGCGTGGTGCATGGGTTCGCCGGGAGTTATGAGCAAGCACGAGCGTTTACCCAACTGGGTTTTTATATTGGCGTGGGCGGCACCATCACCTACATGCGGGCCAATAAAACCCGCCAGGTTATGGCCCGTTTGCCGCTGGAACGGTTGCTGCTGGAAACCGACGCGCCGGATATGCCCCCGTTCGGTTGTCAGGGGCAACCCAATCGACCGGAATATGTACTGCGCACCTTCGCGGCACTCTGTGAACTTCGAACGGAACCACCGGAACAGATTGCTGAAATAATCTACCGCAATAGCCTAGATTTATTCGGTTTATCCCGCTTATAGCGCAACTATTTGGCGGATAATCGGGATCGGACGCATAATTCTCAATCCATAAGCAGCTAATTTCCGTTAAATGTGGAAAAATAGAGAAAGCGCGTAAGGCCGGAGCATTTATTCTGCGTCTTTGATACAGGCTTATGCGGTGAGAAGGATCTTTGACGCCCGGATCATTTGATGGTTCCGGGTCTTTCTTCATGGAACCAAGTCCGCTCGCCAACGATACGGCGCGTTATGTGTCTGAACATAGCGCCCTAGGTTGATCGTCGCGCCGTTGCTCGGAGCGAAAAGTTGGAGAGTACTATGAGTGATTTAACCGTTGCGGCCCGGCGAGCGCTGGGTTTGATGGATCTTACCATCCTTAACGATAACGACACCGATGAACAGATAATCGAGCTCTGTCATCAGGCCAAGAGCGCGGCCGGCAACACTGCTGCCATTTGTCTCTATCCCCGATTCATCCCCGTGGCACGTAAGGCATTGCTAAGACAGAATACGCCGGACATTCGTATCGCCACTGTCACCAATTTTCCCCACGGCAACGATGACACTGCCATCGCCGTGGCTGAAACCCGTGCAGCTATCGCTTATGGTGCCGACGAAGTGGATGTGGTTTTCCCTTACCGGGCGTTGATGGCCGGTAATGCGTCGGTGGGTGCCGAGTTGGTCAGTCAATGCAAGGCGCTGTGTGCCGACAGCGGGGTATTGTTAAAGGTGATTCTTGAAGCCGGCGAACTTAAACGTCCGGATCTGATTCGTCGGGCCGCGGAAATCGCCATTGATGCCGGTGCGGACTTTATCAAAACCTCCACCGGCAAAGTACCGGTCAACGCCACACTGGAAAACGTCGAAATCATGCTATCAGTGATCCACGCTAAGGGCGTTGGTGATCGGGTGGGCCTCAAGCCGGCGGGCGGCGTACGTACCACGGTGGAAGCGGCAGCTTACCTGGCGTTAGCAGATCGTATCATGGGCATTGACTGGGTCGACGCGCGCCATTTCCGCTTTGGCGCCTCAAGCCTGCTGGCCAGCTTGTTGGCGACGCTGGGGCAGCGTGCATCTAACACCGGTAGCGATTACTGATTTATCCCAGCGGTAGGGCTCAGTCGGGGGGGGGATTCCTTTTCGGCGGGTTTTACCCATTTTGTTGTTCTGCAGGGGGTGACCTTGTTCCTGGCACAAGAAATTATTCGCAAAAAGCGTGACGGTGGATCGCTGAACGAAGATGAGATCCGTTTTTTTATTAATGGCGTCCGGGATAATACCGTATCCGAAGGGCAAATCGCTGCATTGGCGATGACCATTTTTTTTCATGATATGAATCTCGGTGAGCGCGTGGCGCTGACTCTGGCGATGCGCGACTCCGGCCATGTTCTCGACTGGCGACGCAGTGATTTGGGTGGTCCGGTAGTAGACAAGCATTCGACCGGTGGGGTAGGGGACGTCACGTCATTGATGCTGGGACCGATGGTTGCCGCCTGTGGCGGTTTTGTCCCCATGGTGTCTGGGCGAGGCTTGGGGCACACCGGTGGCACGCTTGATAAATTAGAGTCTATCCCCGGTCTGAATATCTTTCCTGACGATCAACGTTTTCGCGCGATCATCAAGGATGTCGGGGTGGCGATCATTGGTCAAACCAATTCGCTGGCGCCAGCGGATAAGCGTTTCTACGCCACGCGCGATATTACGGCCACGGTGGATTCCATTCCCTTGATCACTGCGTCGATATTAGCCAAGAAACTGGCCGAGGGACTCGATGCGCTGGTGATGGATGTCAAAGTGGGGTCGGGAGCCCTGATGCCAAACATTGAACAGTCGGCGGCGTTGGCGAAAGCCATCGTTGGTGTGGCTAACGGCGCGGGATGCAAAACTACGGCTTTGCTTACCGACATGAATCAGGTACTGGCCTCAAGTGCCGGCAATGGACTTGAAGTCCGTGAAGCGGTCCGTTTTCTTACCGGCGAGGAGCGTAATCCCCGGTTACTGGAAGTGACCATGGCATTGTGCAGTGAAATGTTGGTGACGTCAGGCCTGGCGAATAATGACAACGAGGCGCAGGCTCGACTGCAGCGGGTATTAGACAACGGCGAAGCGGCAGAACGTTTTGGCCGCATGGTTGCCGCCCAAGGAGGACCGATCGACTTTATCGGCCACTACGACCGTTACCTGCCGGCAGCAACCCTGAGCAAGCCGGTTTTCGCCAGTCAATCGGGCTATATCAGCGCCATGGATACCCGTGCCTTGGGTATGGCCGTGGTGACGCTGGGCGGTGGGCGCCAACGGGTTAGCGACGCTATCGACTATAGCGTGGGTTTGACCCGGATGGTGCGCTTGGGGGAATCAGTACAAGCCGGGCAACCTTTGGCAACCCTTCACGCCGCCAGCGAGGATAGCTGGACCCGGGCCGCAGAGGCAGTACGCGCGGCCATCACGATTGCGGCACAGGCGCCAGACGCCCAGCCGGTCATTTATTGCCGCATGACATCCGGCGAGTAAATCAGCAGGAGAAAACAATGAAACGTACCTATATTATGGTGCTCGATTCTTTTGGTATTGGTGCCGCCGGTGATGCGGAAAAATTCGGCGATAGCGGCTCGGATACCTTGGGTCATATTGCACAGCGCTGCCAACAAGGTGACGCTAATCAGGGCCGTAGCGGGCCGTTGACGCTGCCAAACCTATCCCGCCTGGGCTTGGGCAAGGCGGCACAGGAGTCCACCGGGCATTTCCCTGCCGGATTGGATCCGCAGGCCGACATTGTCGGTGCTTACGCCTATGCCAGCGAAATCTCCTCCGGCAAGGATACCCCGTCGGGGCATTGGGAAATTGCCGGTGTCCCGGTGATGTTTGAGTGGGGATATTTCCCCGATCCGCAGAACAGTTTCCCGCAGGAACTGCTTGATCAACTGGTGAAAGATGCGGGATTACCGGGTTACCTGGGCAACTGCCACTCGTCTGGCACCGTCATTCTCGACGAGCTTGGTGAAGAGCATATGCGCAGCGGCAAGCCGATTTTCTACACCTCGGCTGATTCGGTTTTCCAAATTGCTTGTCATGAGGAAACCTTTGGCCTGCAGCGTCTATATGATTTATGTGAGGTTGCCCGTGAGTTGCTTACCGACGGTGGATATAATATCGGCCGCGTCATTGCCCGTCCGTTTATCGGCGATAAAAGCGGCCATTTTGAGCGTACCGGCAACCGACATGATTTGGCGGTAGCGCCGCCCTCTGCCACCGTTTTACAAAAGCTGGTGGAGGAGAAGGATGGACAGGTGGTCTCGGTGGGCAAGATTGCCGATATCTACGCGCAGGTGGGCATTACTAAAAAAATCAAGGCCACCGGCCTCGATGCGTTGTTTGACGCTACCCTTGCCGAGATGGAGCAGGCCGGCGATCGCACCCTTGTTTTTACTAATTTTGTCGATTTCGACTCCTCTTATGGCCACCGGCGCGATGTGGCGGGTTACGCCGCCGCGTTGGAGTTGTTCGATCGCCGCTTGCCGGAGCTGATGGCGAGGGTCACCGGCGAGGACATGCTGATCCTCACCGCAGATCACGGTTGCGATCCTACCTGGCCAGGCACTGACCATACCCGCGAGCATGTGCCGGTATTGATTTACGGTCCCGGGATTAAACCAGGCTCCTATGGCCACCGAGAAACCTTCGCCGATATCGGGCAGACCGTGGCGCATTATTTTGCCTTGTCGCCAATGGCCTACGGCAAAGCCATACTCTGAGCTACGATTAAACTCAGCCATAGCCCGCCTTTCGGCGGATAAAATAGGCAATTCATTCAATAATAAGGAAAATCACCATGGCAACGCCGCATATTAACGCTGAACGAGGCGATTTTGCAGATGTAGTCCTGATGCCCGGCGATCCGTTACGGGCACAACATATTGCCAATACATTTTTGGTTGGGGCGCGTGAAGTGAATAATGTGCGTGGGATGCTCGGTTATACCGGTAGTTATAAAGGTCGGGATATCTCTGTGATGGGTCATGGTATGGGCATCCCGTCGTGCTCTATTTATACCAAAGAGCTGATTACGGAATTTGGCGTACAGCAGATTATTCGGGTGGGTTCCTGTGGTGCAGTGCGTGCTGATGTGCATGTTCGCGACGTGATTATCGGCATGGGCGCCTGTACCGACTCAAAGGTAAACCGCATGCGTTTTAAGGATCATGATTACGCGGCCATCGCTGATTATGGTCTGCTGCGCCATGCGGTGGATGCTGCCAACGCCGCGGGGGTAAATGTGCGGGTGGGTAACTTGTTCTCCGCCGATCTGTTTTATACGCCCGATCCGCAGATGTTCGACGTGATGGAAAAATATGGCATTCTCGGCGTGGAAATGGAAGCGGCGGGTATCTACGGCGTAGCGGCGGAATTTGGCGCCAGGGCGCTGGCCATCTGTACCGTATCCGATCATATCCGCAGCGGTGAATGCCTGAGCGCCGCCGATCGTCAAACCACCTTCAATGATATGATTGAAATCGCGCTGGAGTCAGTGCTGCTTGGTGAGGGTAACATCTGAGGTTGACTTAGAACCGGTTAGGTTTTCGGCGGTGCCTGCCCGTCGTCTTCTTCGTCCTCGTCCTTGCGCTCCGCCAGCGGTGTGCTGGCGGTGAGCAAATAAGGCGACTGTTGCCAGCGGCTGCGCCGATTTTGCAACAGCGTACGGGCCAGTATGATGCCGATGGCCAAGGCCAGTAATATCATCAACCGCAGCAGGTTGGTGGTATTGTCAACCTGCTTGGCCTCGGTCTCCAATACATGGGTATCCAGGGTTAGACGGACAAAACCGCAGGGGCCGTCCTTGTCAGTCATGGTGCGCACCAACTGATGGTTAAAAAAGCTGCCGGCGCGCTGGCGTTCAATGGCCAGACGATCGCGTACGCTGATATTTTCTCCCGACCGGGCAATCAGACTGCCATCCATCGCATACACGCTGGCATCCAGAATGCGGCTTCCCACGGTAAGCTTATCCAGAATGGCCTGGATTGGCGCTGTGTTGTCATCGCTTTGCGCCATCAGCGGTTCCAATTGCGAGGATAATTGGCGGATCAGCGTATCGGCCAGATCGTCCACCTGCGCGGAGCGCGCCATTTGATGGCTGAGGCTAAACCATGATGCGCCCTGCATCAGCAAGACCAATAGCGTCACGCAGATCAAAACGATGGCGGTGCGATGTAAACGAAACGAGAGTCTAGCTCGTGCCATGGGATTCCTTTATTATATCGGACGCTTTATGTTGCCAGAATCATCGGCCATAGGGTAGTTTGATTCGCGTTGTTTTACCATGACCTATATCCATGTCTACAGGAGCAATTGATGTCTAACAGTTTGACATACTGCGATCTCCCTTCCGGGATTTCCCAGTGGCCCGGCTTGCCGCTGTCCTTAAGCGGTGACGAGGTGATGCCACTGGATTACCGGGCTGGACACACCGGCTGGCTACTGTATGGCAAAAATCTGGATAAGGCGCTTCTGACCCGTTATCAGCGCCGGCTAGGCGCGGCGATGGTGATCGTCTCCGCCTGGATCATCGAAGAGTATCATGTGGTCAGGCTGGCCGGCGTATTAACACCCCAGGCAACCCATCTGGCTCATGACATGGCGCTAGACGTCGCGCCCTTCGGCAAAACGCCGCATTTGCGCGCACCGGGGCTGCTTATCATGGACATGGATTCTACTGCGATCCAGATCGAGTGTATTGATGAAATTGCCAAACTGGCGGGTGTGGGCGCGGAGGTGGCGGCGGTGACGGAGCGTGCCATGCGCGGTGAGCTGGATTTTGCGGCCAGCCTGCGCCACCGAGTGGCGACCCTCAAGGGCGCCGATGCGAATATTCTGCGTCAAGTCAGAGATACGCTCCCCCTGATGCCCGGCCTGACCAGCCTGGTGGCCAAACTGCACGCGTTGGGCTGGCATGTCGCTATTGCTTCCGGCGGTTTCACCTATTTTGCCGACTATCTGCGCGATCGGCTACGGTTAGTCTCCGTGGCGGCCAACCAATTAGGTCTCTACGATGGCAAGTTCACCGGTGAAGTGGTCGGACCCATTGTTGATGCCGCGTATAAGGCCCGTGAACTGCAGGAATTGGCTGAGCGACTGTCGATCCCCTTACACCAGACTGTGGCCATTGGCGACGGTGCCAATGACTTATTGATGCTACAATCTGCAGGGCTGGGCATCGCCTATCACGCCAAACCCAAGGTGAATGAGCAGAGTAAAGTGATTATCCGCCATGCGGATTTATTAGGCGTAATGTGTATTCTGAGCGGCAATCTTAAAAACGAAGATCGCTGACATCCGCTTGGCATCAGTATCCGGCCAGAGCTCAGGTCCGTCAGCAGCGCCTGCGCCAGAGTATAATGTCATCAATTTTCGAGGTATCAGTGGCTAAAGCGGCGAAACGGGCGTTTGTCTGTAATGAATGTGGCGCGGAATATCCCCGTTGGCAAGGGCAATGCGGCGCGTGCAATGCCTGGAACACGATCACCGAAGTGCGCGTGGCGGCGTCCCCAGCCGCAGTCCGTAACGATCGTTTTAGCGGCTACTCGGGTGAGGCCGGTGTCAGCCGGGTACGTAAACTCTCCGATATCAGCCCCGAGGAGCAGCCGCGTTTTTCCACCGGTTTTAAAGAGTTTGATCGCGTCCTCGGTGGCGGTGTGGTACCGGGCAGCGCCATTTTAATCGGTGGCAGCCCTGGTGCCGGTAAAAGCACCCTGTTGTTACAAACCCTGTGTAAGCTCTCCGAACAAATGAAAACCCTGTATGTCACCGGTGAGGAGTCCTTGCAGCAGGTTGCCATGCGCGCGCATCGCTTGGCACTGCCCACCGGCGGACTGAATATGCTATCGGAAACCAGTATTGAACAAATCTGCCTGATTGCGGCTGATGAAAAACCGCGCCTGATGGTGATCGACTCCATCCAGGTGATGCATATGGCAGACATTCAATCCTCCCCCGGCAGTGTGGCGCAGGTGCGAGAAACGGCCGCCTACCTGACCCGCTTTGCCAAAACCCAGGGCGTCGCCATTCTGATGGTCGGCCATGTGACCAAAGACGGTTCTCTGGCCGGGCCCAAAGTGCTGGAACACTGTATCGACTGTTCCATTATGCTCGACGGTGATGCCGATTCTCGTTTTCGCACGCTGCGCAGTCATAAAAATCGGTTTGGTGCGGTGAATGAGCTGGGGGTGTTCGCCATGACCGAGCAGGGGTTGCGCGAAGTCAGCAATCCCTCGGCCATCTTTCTTAGCCGGGGTGATGAGATGACCCCCGGCAGCAGCGTGATGGTGGTGTGGGAAGGTACCCGTCCGCTGCTGGTGGAGATCCAGGCACTGGTTGATCACTCCATGCTGGCCAACCCGCGGCGGGTTGCGGTGGGACTGGAGCAAAACCGGTTAGCGATCCTTCTGGCGGTATTGCACCGCCACGGGGGGCTGCAAATGGCCGATCAGGATGTGTTTGTCAACGTTGTGGGGGGCGTCAAAGTCACTGAGACCAGCGCCGATCTGGCGTTGATGCTGGCCATGGTATCGAGCCTGCGCGATCGACCACTGCCAAAAGATCTCGTGGTCTTTGGCGAAGTGGGTCTGGCCGGTGAGATTCGTCCGGTACCCAGCGGCCAGGAGCGTATTGCGGAGGCGGCCAAGCATGGTTTTCGCCGCGCTATTGTGCCTTTTGCCAACGTGCCGAAAAAGCCACAGGATAATATGCAAATCTTCGGCGTGAAAAAGCTGGCGGACGCATTATCTATCCTGGAAGAGCTGGAATGAGCGATGGGTTTTGCCACCCTGATTGGGGTAGGTTAGTGATTGATCCGTGCGAGGGAATCCTATGTCATCATTCAATTATTTGAAGGGTGCGATAAAACAACAGGGATATACATTACAACAGGTGGCCGAGGCGTGTGACATGACCAAGGGTTACCTCAGTCAGTTGTTAAATGCCAAAATAAAAAGCCCCAGCGCGCAGAAACTGCAGGCTATCCACCGCTTCCTGGGTCTGGAGTTCCCGCAGCGGCAAAACAAAGTCGGTGTGATCTTTGGTAAATTCTATCCGCTGCACACTGGCCATATTTATTTGATCCAGCGTGCCTGTAGCCAGGTTGATGAATTACACGTGATCCTGGGCCACGATGAGCCGCGCGATCGCCAACTGTTTGAAGACAGCGCCATGTCACAGCAACCAACGGTGAGCGATCGCCTACGTTGGCTGCTGCAAACCTTCAAGTATCAAAAAAATATTCACATCCATTCTTTTAATGAACAGGGAATGGAGCCCTATCCACATGGGTGGGACGTGTGGAGTCGCGGTATCCAGTCCTTTATGAAAACCAAGGGTATTGAGCCGGGATTTATTTATACCAGTGAAGCTCAGGATGCGTCGAGCTATCGTGAACATTTGGGCATCGACACGGTAGTCATTGATCCCAACCGTTCATTTATGTCGATCAGTGGTGAGCAGATCCGTCAGAATCCGTTCCGATATTGGGACTATATCCCAACGGAGGTCAAACCGTTTTTTGTGCGCACCGTGGCGCTGATCGGCGGAGAATCCAGTGGCAAATCCACCATGGTCAATAAACTGGCGAATATCTTTAATACCAGCAGCGCTTGGGAGTATGGTCGGGAATACGTTTTTTCCCATCTGGGTGGGGATGAGATGGCACTGCAATATTCCGACTACGACAAAATCGCGCTAGGACAGGCACAATATATTGATTTTGCAGTAAAATACGCGAATAAAGTGGCCTTTATCGATACTGATTTTGTCACCAGCCAGGCATTTTGCAAGCGTTATCACGGTCGGGAACACCCGTTTGTCCAGGCGATGATCGATGAATACCGATTCGATCTGGTGATTTTATTAAAAAACAATACACCCTGGGTGGCTGACGGATTGCGTAGTTTGGGCAATCAGGCGGATCGGGATGGTTTCCAGCAGATGCTGGAAGACTTGCTCAATAGCAACCAGATTCCTTTTGTACGGGTCGATGTGCCTGACTACGATCGGCGTTTTTTGCACTGTGTCGAACTGGTGCGCGATCTGCTGGGACAAACGGCAGAGCAAGGGGCTATCCCCGAAGGTCACTGACGGTGAGGCGAGTCCTGCTAAGCAGGACTCGCCTCGCGACAGCCTTGCCCATCCACTGCGGGCAAGGCGGGTTATCAGGACATTTTTTTATATTTAATCCGATGGGGTTGCAGGGCTTCCGCGCCTAACGTGCGTTTTTTCCACTCTTCGTATTCAGTAAAATTGCCTTCGAAAAATTCAATCTTACCTTCATCTTGGTAATCAATGATATGCGTGGCGATCCGGTCAAGGAACCAGCGGTCATGAGAGATGACCATGGCGCAGCCAGGGAATTCCAACAGGGCATTTTCCAGCGCACGCAGGGTTTCCACGTCCAGATCGTTGGTCGGTTCATCCAGCAGCAGCATATTGCCACCCACTTGCAGCAGCTTGGCCAAGTGTACCCGACCCCGCTCGCCGCCGGAGAGTTCACCGATACGTTTGCCTTGGTCAACGCCTTTAAAGTTAAATCGGCCAACGTAAGCGCGGCTGGGTAATTCAAAGTTGCCAATACGCATAATGTCCTGGCCGCCGGAAACTTCTTCCCAAACGGTTTTGCTGTTATCCATGCTGTCGCGGAATTGATCCACCGAAGCCAACTGCACGGTGTCACCCAGGGTTACACTGCCGCTGTCAGGCTGTTCTTTGCCCGACAAGATACGAAACAGCGTGGATTTACCGGCACCGTTAGGCCCGATAATGCCGACAATCGCCCCTTTAGGCACGGAAAAGGACAATTTATCGATCAGCAACCGATCGCCATAGGATTTGCTGAGGTTTTCCACCTCCAACACTTTATCGCCAAGACGGGGTCCGGGCGGAATAAACAGTTCGCTGGTCTCATTGCGTTTCTGGTATTCCACGTTATTAAGCTCTTCAAAGCGGGCCAGGCGGGCTTTGCCTTTTGACTGGCGACCTTTGGGGTTTTGCCGTACCCATTCGAGCTCTTTCTCGATAGATTTACGTCTGGCGGTTTCCGATGAGGCTTCCTGCGCCAAACGCTGATCTTTTTGCTCCAGCCAGGAAGAGTAGTTGCCTTCCCAAGGAATGCCCTCGCCGCGGTCCAGTTCCAGGATCCAACCGGCCACATTGTCGAGGAAATAGCGGTCATGGGTAATGGCCACCACGGTACCTTCATAGTCCAACAGGAATCGCTCCAGCCAGGCTACCGATTCGGCGTCCAAATGGTTAGTGGGTTCGTCGAGCAGCAGCATATCGGGTTTTTCCAGCAACAAGCGGCAGATCGCCACCCGCCGCCGCTCACCACCGGACAGGGTGGCGATTTTGGCATCCCAAGGTGGCAGGCGCAGCGCATCGGCGGCCCGTTCCAGCTGATTGTCCAGGTTATGCCCGTCATGGGCCTGGATAATCGCCTCCAGTTCACCTTGTTCTTTGGCCAGCTTATCGAAATCTGCATCCGGCTCCGCATAAGCGGCGTAGACCTGATCCAGACGAGTCAACGCCTGTTTGACCTCACCTACCGCTTGTTCTATTGCCTCGCGCACCGTCTGCTGTAAATCCAACTGTGGTTCTTGCGACAGATAGCCGATTTTAATGCCGGCCTGCGGGCGCGCCTCGCCTTCGATTTCGGTATCGATGCCCGCCATGATACGCAGCAGGGTGGATTTACCGGCGCCGTTAAGTCCCAGTACACCGATTTTGGCTCCAGGGAAGAAACTCAGGGAGATATCTTTTAAAATATGACGTTTTGGCGGCACAATTTTGCCGACGCGATGCATGGTATAGACGTATTGAGCCACGTTGCTATAAGCCTCTTGATAGGGGGATAGTTAATGTCCGTAACATTTAGGGTCTTAACGGACACTTCCGGGGCATTTTGCCATTGTGCATTTAGCAATGCGGTTGTTCCTAGCCATTTTAGCCGGTTTTCCCTCGCAATCCCATTAATCCCGCAGACAATTGCCTAAACAGGCGATATTGATGAAAAGGATATTGACCATATTATCACCCTTCTGTTCAGTGCGGTTTCCGGTGGTTTTCAGTAGCCCATACTATAACATCCTGATCAACCGGGCTGGATTGCCAGCATAGATTCCTTTCACCGTTACGGGCTTTACCACCACACTCCCTGCGCCTATCACTGCCCCGCTGCATATTGAGTCTGTCAATATCGTTGCACCGCTGCCGACAGTAACATTATCGCCAAGGCAGATTCTAATCCAACTGCCTGGGTCTGGGTCTGGCGTACCACGCCGGAACAAATCATTGGCAAATGTGACGTTATGGCCGATAAAACAGCCCCTTCCCAAAAATACGTTCTCACACATGAATGTGTGTGACTGCACTCGGCAGCCACGCCCAATGACGCACCCCTTCTGAATCTCAACAAAGGGACCGATAAACACATCGTCATGAAGCTCGCACTCATAGATATTAGACGGAACCATAACAGTGACGTTGTCTCCGCTCGTCACGTCCCGTATGCCACAGTTGATAATCTTCATTATCCATCCGCAATGTATATCTGGTCGCCACATCACGATTTATCATTACCGTTACTGACGGCGAATAGAGGTTTATGACGACATGGTTAGATAAAAGGGTCGTCTAGTTTGCCATTGGGCTGGTGTCCATATAATTTATTGCGTCGGCGACGCGAGAAAAATACCAGGATCACCCCCAATGAGAGCACGCTGATTAAGGCCGGGATCAGCACGATCCGGGTACGATAGGCCAGATTGACCCGATGCTCGCCACCGCTAAGCCTTACGCCCACCAGGCCGCTGGCCAAGAGCACAGGCAAGGTCTTCTTGCCATCGACAATCAAATAATAGCCTGAGTACCTAATAAAAGGCAGTGTGACCACTTGCTCACCGTTGGACTGGATGGTCATTTCAGGGTATCCATCGACAAACCGGGTATCGGTTATCGAGGCCTGCGGGTTGGTGAAAAAGCTAAAGTCATTTTTGTCCAGATGGCTAAAGTTTTCCGGCCGGACGTTGCTGTTATTGAGATAGTCATCATACATTTCGTTGAGGTTCAGCGGCACCAACGGGTGATCGAAACGCTGTTTGATTGGCAAATACATCGTGGCGATACATAACAACGCCAGGGACAGAACCAGCGTGGGACTCTGCGTTAGCTTGCGAGCTAGCATCCCGGAGGTAAATAAGGCCACAATGGCCACCGCGCAGGATAACAAACGCCAGGGGAACTGCATCAGTTTCAATACCGGGACGGAATTGGGAATCAGGTTCCAGGGTACAAAATGCGTGGTGGCAACGATAAACACCAAGGCAATAATCACCATCTTACGTCCCTGGGATGAGTGGCCATATTTCAGATAAAACAGCGATAAAACCAGTTGCACCACGCCAATGGACAAAAACATGCCTGGATTGGATACGCCATAGGTTGAAGGGAGGGAAAATAGCGTTTCGATCAGACTACTGCTGAATTTTAACAAGTCTTCATATTGCAGTAGCTTGCCGCTGGTGGCGAAAATATCGGAATGGCGAATATGATAAAGCAGCGGTGACCAATAGAATGCGCTAAGTGAGATGACTATTAATGCCGATCGCAGAAAAAACAATAGGGTGTGTTGATTCAGCATGGCTTTTAGATTAGCGGCCATAAACAGGAAAAAAAATAGCGCGGCCACGATGGTACTGGGGATATTGGATAACAATATGCCCAAGGTGGCAAAAGGGATTAGCCACCGATCGCGTCCATCGCCGACTAATGAGCTGCAACCTCTGATAAACAGTGGCATTAAGGCCATTGCCAGGCATTCCCCCAGCGCAAATCTCACGAATATATTGGTCAGGAAATAACCTGAGGTCAGCAAAATGATTGCGCAGAGATAACCGGCCGCGTTGGAATTGTGCTCACGCTTGGCGGCATAAAAGCATGCGCCAAATGCAATCAGGACAATGATAAAAAACACCATTTTCATCTGTAAGATGGTATCTGGGCTATTAAACGTCACTGCCTTGGCGATTAAAAATAACAACGACGTCAGCGGCGGATAAAACAGTTGCCAAGAATAACCAAATTGGCCTGATGACCAATAATCAAACAATGGCGGATATTGATGATTAGCTAATTCATTATTTAATGAGATCATGCGCTGAAAATGCGCAACCCTATCGTGGCCGAACCATATACCGTCTTTCATTATGGCGAAAAGCAACACGCCAATTATTAGGAAAATAAAAAAAATCAGTATCGATTTATCGTTTTTTTGCACGGTAATGTACTCTAAGGTAAACGCGAGTCATCGGCGTAATGGGCGTTGATTAATCTGGGCCTGATGAGTCAATCCGCATTGTTGTTGTGTTGCGGTTTTAGCCCCGAAGAGTACATCAGGACCCTCGTGTGGGATAGCGCAATTACTTGGGGCATCAGGATATAAATCAACAATGTGATCCAGCTCATGCGGTGGGTCGCCACCAAGTGCGCCGCAATCGTTTCAGTTGACGAGTGCTGGATTAACATAAAAAGTGCAACAGGTGGGTGATTTGGCCGGTGGATCAACTGTGGTACATTTTGCAGTTACCGCGCCATGGAATAATTGCCTGAAATGAGTACACAAAACAAGCATTACCATCAGTTGACCCAGGGCCAGCGATACCCGCTTTAAGCCCTCCACCACAATGGTTGTGCCCAGCGAAAAATAGCCAGTGATATTGGGTGCTGTAAGCTTACGGATGAAATGTGAACTTCCCGAGACCATAGCACTCAGCCATACCCTCACGCTAGACAATGGGGGCGAGTTCGCACGACATGGGAAGATATCAGCGCTCACCCAAGCAGACGTCTATTTTGCCCGGCCTTATGCCAGTTGGCCGCGAGGAACGAATGAGAATACTAACGGTTTGTTGCGGCGTAAAATGCTATGGTGACGCTAACCAATTTAAGCGGTTAGTGTATATTACAATGCCATATATTATTATGATTAACACATGGAAAACCCATAGGTTATTAATATAATAATTATACTTTGTGGTGTTTTATTTATTTTATTATCGGAATTCCGTTTAGCTTTTTGTGACTTTATATGTGATTTATTTGTTCCTGAAACAAATCTAAAAACATTATTTAAATGCAAATAATTATTTTATTTAGAAAGAAATTATTAATGTAAAAATATAGTGGATTATTACAATAAAATATAACCGAGATATTATCCTGGTATTGCCGCGACCGTCGACCAGGGTGGTGGATCCAGGTGAATTTCAGTGACGTCACTGTACAAATGTGATGATGGATAATATCCCTAAACGGACAAGGATCCGGCATGGAAAAGCACAATACCAATCAATTGAGCGCAAAATTACCGCCCGCAATGGAGACATTACGGTGCTTAGCAAAAGATCTATCGGCGATGTCCACAGACGTCAGGGCGCAGTTATCGGCCTGGTGCTGGGAGATTGAGTAATGGCAATAGGATACTGGATAGTCAAAGGTGACAAGACCAGCTGTGGCGGCAGGGTACTTGAAGGCATGCAGGAACGACGTTTTGCCGATAATCCCGTGGCGGTGAACGGCAGTAAAGTCTCGTGCGGCAAGCATCCCGGCAACTACTACGTGGCTGGAGGACATCGGAGTGAGTCGGTACATGGGCATTTCGTCGCCAGCACCTTGTACAGCCGTTCGACGTGCCCGTGTGAGGCTTGGTTTATTCCCTCACAGACGTGGGCGTCTCATGGCCCTTATCGGGAAAATACCCCGCGAGTTGTTGCTTCTTCTGCTGCGTCGGTCAGCGCATCCGAGCCGGAACAGCACGCCCAGGCGGCGCGGAAGAACGCGGCTTCGGATACCCATGATGACGGAAAAACGCCGAAGAAAAAGCGGGAAATCACCCTGACCATCGGGGTGTTTTTCGACGGTACCGGCAATAATGCCAAT
>NZ_JAYGJO010000029.1:0-63120 GCF_035013185.1 Acerihabitans sp. TG2 | reverse complement strand
ATTTTCCCTACAACTTTCGGTGTTTTAGCCACCGCAGTTCGATATGTTTTTCTCTTAGATTTTAACCGAGATATATGGTGACGGCGCCAGGCCCGATTTCTAACCATTTCCATTCACTCCAATTTTCGAACGCGGCGTCATACCGCGCCCTTATCAATCTTTGGAGTTCGATTTCAACCTGATTTTTCATGAATACCTCGTTATATATCAATAGGGTGGAATATTATACTACTAACTATCAGATGAAAAGTCTGATAATCCACGCTTTCATCTAAGCTCCATATTGTCAGCTATAGGGCAGGCGACCGGCTCCCGTTGATTAATACAAAGCTTAGTCTATAAGGGGTTGCTAGCTGACCAGCTAATGATAGTATAAGGCCTAAATCTTAGCTGATGTGACCTTTTTTGCTGTTCAGCTAATAATGCATTGGAGGCTAATGTTATGGAACATTACTCACATCGTTCAGGGTTTGAATTCGAAAGGCAGATGCTGGATGCACTGGTGGAGGCTCTTGCTGAGGCATTCGGCTCTGAAGCCTCAGTGCTCGATGCTTCACACGAGCTACATGGGACGGAGCTTGATGGCATGATCGTAATTAAGGCTCCGGGGAAAACCCTGCAGATTTTTGTCGAAGTCAAAAAGAAGGTTTACCCAAGAGACTTGAGGAATGCCGTGTACCAACTCCACAGAAGCATACACGAAACTCGTCATCATCACGAAGCTATTGGACTGCTCGCGGCAGACGTATTGAGCCCAGGTGCTAAGCAGGAGCTTAAGGAACAGAATATCGCCTCATTCGAGTTGGGAGGCAACCTTTATTTAAAGCACGATGGCTGGTTCATCAATATCGAAAAGCCTTCTCATCGTTCTAAAAAGAACACACAGGGCATTGACCTTTTCACTGAGGCTCGTGAAAGTGTAATCCATGCACTTCTGATAAATAGTCATGGATGGCTAACTGGTACAGAACTGGCCGAACAAGCCGAAACTTCCTCGTACACCTGCTCTCTCGTGTTGCAGGAGCTGACGTTGCGTGAGTGGGTGGAGTCTACTGGTGGAGGGCCGAACAAGCGCAGAATGCTCACTCACCCTAGTAAGCTTTTGGACGCTTGGTCTGAACAGTGGAAGGAGCGCAAAGAAAAGAAGTCGAAGTGGTACACCTTTGTCGAAAATCCCAAGCATCTGCTAGCTCACCTTGCGGAAAGGATCGACCGTCAGAAGGTGGATTATCCGTGGGCGTTTACAGGTGCTGCGGCGGCGAATGTTTACGCTCCGTTGCTGACCAGTACTGAGGGGGCGGAGATTATAGTCCCCAAGGGCTACACAGAGAGGATGGCTAACCTGCTAGGCCTGAAACCCGTCAGTAAAGGGGCGAACGTTACACTCATCGAACGCGAACCCGCGAGCTTACTTTACCGGGATATGCACCTGGGCGACCCTGTCTTTTTCGCAAGCCCTTACATTCTTTACCTGGACTTGCTGGATGGTCGAGGCCGCAACAAAGAATTAGCTGACCATCTTAGGAAACGTTTGGAGTCATTATGGCAACAGGACTGAAGCCTCGTACAGCGGCTGGATACGATCAAGATGTTACTTCGGCGTGTGAGAGGACATTGCTCACACTACTGAGCGCCTTTGGGAATCTTAAGGACACCCTGAGACTTGTCGGTGGCTTGGTTCCTCGTTATCTCACGCCAGCGACTCCGCCTGATGTTCCTATGCATGCGGGGACTTCTGACGTGGACATTGTGTTAAACCTGGAAGTACTGGCAGCTGGCAATGAATATGCTAGCCTTGCGCAGCAGTTAAAAGCACGGGACTTCACCCGATGGGTCGAAGAGGGAAAGTCTGCATCTTGGCGCTGGCGCCGCAAGGTCAATGACCACATCGAGGTAGTCGTTGAACTTCTCCGGGATGCTGGTGATGAGGAACCTGGCCGGATCATCAGCGTCGATGGGGAAAAAGTATCGGCACTCACAATCAAACATGCTCGAATTGTTCACGATTGGTATCAGCAGAAGGAAATTTCTGCCCAACTCTTGGATGGTGATGGCTTATCAGTAGATATCGTGCGATTTGCGGACGTGCCAGCATTTGTCATTTTGAAAGCACTGGCTCTGGATCAACGCCAGGAGAGGAAGGATGCCGCCGACCTAATCCACGTGATCAGATACTCAGGCTCGATAAAGGAAGTCGCAGCGCTATTCGTTGAACGTATTTGTTCCGAGCAGCACCCAGAGGCTATGCAGGACGGGCTAGCGGCGCTCTCAAGGCGCTTTGGGGACGACGAGCATGGCGAAGGCTATGAGAAGGTGGGGGCTGTTGCCTACGCACGCTTCTACGGCGAGGACGACGAAGACGAACTTGTTGGGCGGCAGCGTTTTGCCGCAGGGTTAATCCAGAACTTGCTGGCTGAGATTGAGAGGCAACGGGCAACCTAACGAAAACAGAATTGCCCCATGCCAGACGTGGTTTGTGGCTGATCCATATACTTAGTAGTCTTAGGCAACAATGTAATGTTTAACAGCGGATGTTATGGGTAATTTTACAAAAAACATTACACTTTATGTATTTTTTTGGGTGTTTATATGCTCAAGTCCCTATATATACAGCATTTTATTGTTAATTACACACTCAGTCGTGATTCATCAGGTAAATCTAACCGTTCTAAAGTTGACCTTAGATACAATTGTCAATAATTCCATTATAAGCCTCCGATTTATCGGAGGCTTTTTAATTTATGCTTTAAATCAAGAAATTATCGTAACTCCAGCGTTCATCATTGATGATGGGTACGCCTATTTGTTTACCCTACACTACTGCGCATGGTGAAAATCCCGCTCTGAGGACTCTCTGCAGTGTTCATCGGGGACTTCGGCGGTATCAGCAATGTTTGTCTGATGGCTGATATGATGGAGACTGTTCACCGTGAGGTTTACGGGGGCGTCGGGTCTTGACTGGGCGACAGAAACGGCTGATATAAGGAGAAAAAAACTGCCGATAATGACTTCTGAAATTTTCAAATGGCCTCCGCGTTAACTCGATTGTCTTCGTGTGAACATCATGCATTTTTTAGCGTAATCTTCTGTCAATGCAGCATAAATTTATTCCAGAAGATGTGTGCAGACGCAATTAACCTGTGATCCCCATATCCTTCAGGTTTCGCCTTTAATCTGATGTGGTCACGCCAGTTCTGGTCTGATACGTATTTCCGTCAAGACTGAGTTTGCCAGGTAGCAATGACGGTGTGCTTCATGATGAAGTGAGAGGTGCTCATTTTCCGTCGGAATCGTCTTTCCACTAAACGATACTTTTGGGTTAAGTTCAACGCGAGTCATCGCCATTTCGCCTTTGATATTGTTACTCATGTGGCCAAGGGCCGCATCATGGTAATGATCAACGCAGAACCCCGCCGATGCGGCAATAGATAAAAACCACAGCATATGGCAACTGGACAGCGCGGCGACAAAGGCTTCCTCTGGGTCCACCGCTTCTTCCATGGACCAGGGCTTTTTTACCACCAGTGGTGATGATGACGCGGTGACCTGAATGCCGCCATCAAAATTCCATTGATGTACGCGGCTGTACTTTTGATCGGTGAAACGTTCCTCGTTATTGCGATGCCAAATGATGTTGGCGACATAATTTCCCATGATAAATCCTCTATTCAATAAGTTGTGCCAAGACAATACTCAGGGTTGGGCCTGCAACGCTTCGTTGGACAACAAAGCATTGGTTTATTAGTCGGGCTACGCTTGCCTATACATCAACACCATTAGGGGCAAACGTGTACGATATTTACGTTATTTTGGCTAATATCCCAGGTGAATTGGGCAAATTTGGCAATATATTAGGTGCGGCCGGCGTAAGCCTCGAAGGCGGCGGAGTTTTTACCTTCGGGCAAAAAGGACATGCCCATTTTTTGGTAAACGACGCCACTACAGCCTGTGCAGCACTTAAGGCGCAGGGTATTGTGGTGGAAGAGGTTAACGAGGTGCTGATCCGGCGACTCGATCAAGAAACTCCTGGGCAACTGGGCACTTTTTGCGCAACATTGGCAGAAAATAATATCAATATTATTACCCAATATAGCGATCATCATAATCAACTCATTCTGGTGGTGGATGATGCTATAAGGGCCAGGCGGCTCACGCAGATATGGGCGGGTTGCAACGTGTCTCACAAAGAGGAATAGAAATGAGGCAACCGTATCCGGTAACACCTGAAAAGTCTGTTGTCGGGCAGCATAACCAACATGAACATCTTGAGGATGCGCTGACCGCAGTGACAAGCGCATTGGCCGATAGATCCAGGTCGAGGATGCTGTGCGCCTTAATGGATGGCCGTGCGTATACCGCAACCGAGCTTAGTGCCGTGGCGGACATTTCGCCTTCCACTGCCAGTGCGCACCTTGCCCGACTCACGCAAACCAGACTGATAAAATATCTTTCGCAAGGAAGGCATCGTTACTACCGGTTAGCCGGACCGGAAGTGGCTGACATCATGGAACGGTTGATGGGGTTATCATGGGAGCAGACGCAGACAGTAGCCATTCCAATACGTACTCCCGTTTATTTGCGTCACATCCGACGTTGTTATGATCATCTGGCCGGTGAAGTTGCCGTTGCGCTGTACGAGCAGATGATCGTTTCAACTTGGCTAAGCAATGACGGAACCACACTAACGCCTTTAGGGTATGCCGCGCTGACTGAGATCGGTGTTGATTGTTCCTCCGGTACAACCAGACGGCGTTTCGCTTGCCCGTGTCTCGACTGGAGTGAACGACGCCCGCATCTTGGCGGGCAATTGGGCGCAGCCATCCTGAATGCTTTTGAACAACATGCCTGGGTGACTCGCCATCTTGATAGCCGTGGTATGAACATGACGCCAAAGGGAAAAAATGCATTGGCTGCAATACTCACTCAGTCCGTCAACTCACCATGACGATCTTGTCAAACGCCAAATGGTGCATAAATTCACGTAAAATCAGCAGAGTGGCGGCGAAGTCCCGCTCTTCGGGTAAGCCTTCGACATGTGCTGGTCGGCCGTTGATGACCCGGGCCAGACGATCAAATGTGAGTTCCGTGGCTGCCAGGGATAACTCAGGTGATTTACTGGGCGTTACGCCTGCAAGCAGGGCTATGTTGAGTAGCAGGGGGTCGTTGCTGAACAGTTGCGAGCCGGCGGGAATGTCATGGCGGATGCGGGATATTTCATCCTCGACCACCATGATGGCGTTTTCCATTTCATCTGGAGTAGGTGGAACATGATGAAAATAATGCTGCGCAATCCTTTGACTACCGAGCTGTAACACCAAAACCCGCTTTGCTGCATCGGCGCCCATGAGCGTGATAACCGTTTCCTCTTGACCGATATGCAGTCCTATGGCAATTGCTGACATTTCATCGTTTCCTTTTACCGACAACTGCGAGATATTGCGCGAGCCGCTGCGTACCAAACATGACCTGTTTAATGGCAAAAATCGGCGAGTTGTTGGGGATGTTCCAACATAGCCAAGTATTGCGTTATGCTATCCCGCGCGCTGGTTTCACGTAATTGCAACGCAAGATTGATAATATCAAGCTGTCGAGCGTTTACGGCCAATTTAGCGTCCAGTTTGCCTCTTGTGCTTAACCATTCGGCTACGTCGGCCCAGCGCCAGAGTGGTGATATGCCTTTTATTCGTTGGATCGGTCCGGGAAAATCGCCTGAACCGCGGGTGCCGTCTTTGAGCATGGCAATGGCTTGGCGAGACATGTCGGATAATTCGGCGATATCACTCAAACCCACCAGATTGGCATCCACCGAGGAGACTTTTGCACCCAGCGGTGCGGACTCGATATCCCTGATGGCGCTGAATACCGCTTGGCAAAAGCTGTCGCTTTCGCGATCAAATTCAAGGTATACGGATTTGCCGTAGAAGCAGACCAGCGCATCATCACAGCCGCTGTCGAACAGGGCATCCTCCAGGCCTTTGGTGTCGGCGGTTACACCTGTCAGGGTAAGCGCGAAATTATACAGTTCCATAATTTGCTCCTTCAGTGGCGATATCCGCCATTTATCAGTGATCCAGTGCTATTTACCGGCAATTATTAACTTTGCGACAAATTTGTTTGGCATGGTTTTCAGCGTTGCGCGGTGTGGACCAAATGCTCATTTGGTGTTCATGATGTACGGCAATGCCACAATACAACCGGCCAAATGCGTGTCCTTTACCTTGCCGAAAGTACCAGCCTGCAGAGAGGGCATACTCAATGGCGGCCTGAATATGTTTGTTCGGATGTTCCTTCATCGTCTATCTCTTCATGTTGAGGATGATAAATGGGATGTTGACCGTTGTCAACAGTTGTTGTGCGTCACTCTCTATCCACAGATTACCCAATTCCCCGGTAGAGTCATGGTTCATCCACCAAAAGAACCTAGGTTTTGAATAAGTATCGCAAGTTTCTCGCCATGAGCGGATGAAGCGATTGTTGGTCGTATGAAGGTGGGGCTGTTAAGACAGGATATAAGGTTTGAGTAACTCGGCGAGCCAGTCCATAAATACCCTGGCTCGCTGTGGCAAATAGCGCCGGTGGGCGTACATCAACGCAATTTCCATTGGGGGCGCCCGGTATTCGGTCAATATGGAGACTAAACGACCACTGGAGAGGTAGTCGTCAAAGCCGATGGCGGGAGCCTGGATAATGCCAAGTCCGCCGAGACAAGCGGCTTCATAGGCGTCAACATTATTGACGGTCACCAAGGCTGGCAGCGCTACCCCCTCAATTTTGTCCTGATGAGAATAGGTGAACTGCCCAGGATTAGCGCCGAGTTGAGCCACATAATGAACCAGAAAATGCCCGGCAAGATCCGCTGGAATGCGAGGGAGTCCGTGAGCGGCTAAATAGGTCGGGCTAGCACAGTTGATCATAGGCAACCAGCCTAGTCGCCGCGCCACGAGAGAGCTATCGGCTACTTCCCCGATACGCAGCACACAGTCAAAACCCTCACGTATCATATCCACCCGGCGATCGGTGCAGCTGACGTCGATTTGCACGAGTGGATGCTGATGCAAAAATTCTACCAGATGCGGTAATACCAGGCTGCGGGCAAAGCCGGTAGGCATATCTATGCGCAGTCTGCCTGACAGAACTTGCCCATCCTGGCGGAACAGTCCTTCCAGCTCATCCATATTCGCCAGCATATCTTTAGCGCGTTCATACAATACCAATCCATCCTGAGTGGCGCTGACCCGACGTGTGGTACGGTGCAACAGCCGCGTGCCCATAAAGGCTTCCAGCGTCTGGACATGCTCGGACAGGGTGGATTTAGGCAGGCCAAGGCTCTCCCCTGCCTGTGTAAAGCTCGACAACTCCGTGACACGAATAAAGCTGCGTAGGAGTTCCAGTTTATTCATCATCATTCTTCCTCCGCTATTGTTCACCCCTCGCGAACAGTATTTCCGATTTTATCGGGTTTATCGAGTGACTGCCGTCTAATAAGCTAGAACACAGCCAGTTCCTCACGTCTCAATTGTTTTAGGAGAAATGTCATGAATACAAAAATTGCGTTGATTACCGGCGCCAGCCGTGGATTGGGGAAAAATATCGCCATGCATTTGGCTGCTCAGGGTGTGGGCATTATCGGTACCTATCATAGCCGAGCCGACGAGGCACGGGTGCTGGAAGATGACATCGCACGGTCCGGGGGGCGGGCAGTGATGCTGCAGTTGGATATGGGTAACAGCGCCGGCTTTGGTGCGTTTTCTCAGGAGTTGAAGGCAATTTTAACCAAAACCTTCTCGTGCGAGCGTTTTGATTTTCTGGTCAATAATGCCGGGATTGGCCTTTATGCTGACATTGCCGATACCACCGAGCAGCAATTTGACCAACTGTTCAATATTCATCTTAAAGGCCCCTTTTTCCTGACACAAAAACTGTTGCCATTAATCAACGACGGGGGGCGGATAATCAATATTTCCACCGGACTGACCCGGTTTTGCTCGCCGGGATTGGCCGCCTACGCCACGATGAAAGGCGGGTTGGAGGTATTGACCCACTATCAAGCCAAAGAGTTGGGCGCCCGTGGTATTAGCGTCAACGCACTTGCCCCCGGTGCAATTGAAACCGATTTTGGCGGCGGGTTGGTGCGGGATAATCAAGAAATAAACCAGCAAATTTCCTCGGCTACCGCGTTGGGCCGGGTAGGTTTGCCGGATGATATTGGTGGCGCAGTGGCGGCGCTATTATCAGACGGAACGCATTGGATCACCGGCCAACGCATCGAAGCCTCCGGCGGCGTGCTTATCTGAGGCGAGTGGCAGTGTTTTGCGCCAGGCGCAAGGTAAGGGCAGTTGCCGCAGTTCCTCGTCGGCGGCACGGTACTGCAAATATCCCGGTGTTAAACGATGCACTTCTTGAGCTTATCGCCGTTATTACGCCCGCACCGGGATTCTTCTGAGTATGTAAGCGATAACTAACGCTCTACCTATCAGGTTGATCCAATGAGATTAAGATGACATTACCGTCAGGGATAAGGAAAAAAATGTAGTCAAACCCGGCGATTTTTACGCCGTTCCGCCAGCAGTAGCGGACAACTCGGGCAATACTCGGCATCGCTCAGTTTGTAACGTAGGCAGCACTGGCGACGAATCATGTGTGCACTGCCGCCCTCGGTGTCATCAATGTGCCGTACGGGTGCAAACAGCCGGTTTAGTGTGCCATCAGGCTGTGTTTTACTGGTCAGTAACGGGTCGGCGTCGGTAGTATTCAAACCTTGCTCTTGTGCCAGCGTAAAACCGTAGGCGATGCGGATGGCTGCGTTGTTCCAAAATAAGCTCGGTGCTATCCCCGCCAGGTGGCTCAGCGTTTGGCATAGGGGGTGTAAATGCCCGGTCACCAGGGGGTGAAAGCGGGCAAAAATATTGGTGCCGGGAGCGATTTGCTCGCCATCATCATCCAGCAGGAATCCCCGCGGCACACCGGTATCTTCAAGGCAAAAGCGAATGGCTTGTGGATCAGACGGCAATTGCCAGCGATACAGCAGGTTAATTCGTGTCCATATGGGCAGCAGGCGGGCAAAATACCATTGCGACCACATGGATATTACGGCCGCTCGATCCTCGTCAGGGTGCAACTGCAAAAAAGGCTCGAGTACCGGCAATGCAGTAGTCGGTGTGCATAAGTCCGCCGCCGAAAAACACACTGACCCGGCCGGTGCGGCCAATAAAAAACGCCTGGCGATGTCGGCGGCGCACTCCACGGCTTTCTTATCTTTAAGCAAGAAAGTTGATACTTTTGGAAGTATTTACTTGCATATTTATTTACCTTTAGCATAATCCTGAATTCGCATAAGAATCATTCTCATTATTATTCAATAAAGGTTTTGTGTCCATGTGTACTGCCGATTTTTCCCCCGTTGAGCGCAACGCATTCCTACCGTGCCTATTGGCGGTGACTCTCCGTGCAGGCTGTGCCGCGCTGGCCTTGCCGGTCTATGCCGCCGCCACCAGCGCGGTGGCTTTTGCTGCGACCACCGCCACTGCAACCTCTACGCTAAACACCGTCAAAACGGTCAGCGCGACGCCGGTTAATGGCCAGGCTGATACCATTACCGTGGTGGCCGCGCCGGATAACACGTTTCGTGCGGGTGGTGATCAACTGGTGCCAGCCTTTTTGGATGGCCAGATTGCCAACGGCGGACGGTTAGGTTTTTTAGGGCAACAGGATGCCAATAACGTGCCGTTTAGCATCGTGGGTTTTACCTCGAAGCTGATCCAGGATCAGCAGGCGCGGTCATTGGCGGATGTATTGAATAACGATGCCTCGGTGCAAAGCGGCTATGGCTATGGCAACTATGCGCAAACTTTCGTAGTGCGGGGATTTTCTCTTGATGGCGACGACATTTCTTATGGTGGCCTCTATGGTATTTTACCTCGGCAGATGTTGCCCACCGAGTTTGCCGAACGCATAGAACTGCTCAAGGGATCCAGTGCCTTCCTTAACGGTGTGCCCCCGGGCGGTACCGGGGTTGGCGGCACGGTGAATGTCGAGCCCAAACGCGCCGGAGACGAACCGCTCAACCGGGTATCCCTGGATTATACCTCTACATCCCAGGAGGGCGGTGCCTTTGACCTTTCCCGCCGCTATGGCGATAACAATCAGTTCGGCGTGCGGATTAACGGTGCGCACCGCGAGGGCGGCACCGCCATTGATGATGAACGGCGTCGGATGACCATGGGATCGGTAGGCCTGGATTACCGAGGCGACCGTTTCCGGAGCTCCCTTGACGTTGGTGTGGTCAAGCAAACCGTGCACGGCGGACGGCCGGTGGTCTATCTCGGAACCGCCACCAAAATCCCCGAGGCACCTTCCGCCACCAGCAACTATGGTCAGCCATGGGCCTTTACCGATACGGAAAATGAGTTTGGCATGCTGCGGGCTGAATATGATCTGACGGATGCCTGGACCACTTATGGCGCGGTGGGCGCCAACCACACCCATGAATATGGAAAATATGCGTCACCGACGTTGTCCGGTGACGATGGCGATGCCACCATGAGCCGAATGACCGTGCCCTATTTTTCCGACAGTCTCTCAAGCCAAGCGGGGGTGCGAGGCAAATTTAGCACCGGTTTTGTCAAGCATAACGTCAACCTGGGCATGTCCACCCTTTATAGTCGAACCCGCTCTGCCTATACCCTGACCGGGACGACCATCAGTGAAAATATCTATCACCCGGTTAATGTCAGCGAACCCATGACTGACCTTTATTCGGGCGGCGATATGGGGGATCCCGGCGTGACTAACCGGGTGCGTAACTATGGTGTGGCGCTTTCCGATACCCTTTCCATACTGGACGACCGGTTGCAGTTCACCGGCGGGCTACGGCGTCAAAACGTGGTGGTGTATAACTATGATTATACCGGCGCGCAAAGCAGTTCGTTTGATCAAACCAAGGTCACGCCGGCCTTCGGCCTGGTGGTCAAGCCCTGGGATCATATCTCCCTCTACGCCAACCATATCGAAGCGTTGCAGGCTGGCGAAACCGCCGGTACGCAGTATAACGGTGTCCTTGTCAGCAACGGCGGCCAGGTTTCCGGCATCGAAACCTCTAAACAAAATGAAGTGGGGATCAAAGCGGATTATGGCCGGGTTGCCGGTTCGTTGGCGCTGTTCGAAATCAAAAAACCGGTCGGTGTTTATACCCCGTCCAGTAACGGTTATGTGTTTGGTAATAATGGTGAAGTGCGCAACCGCGGCCTGGAGCTCAATGTATTTGGTGAGCCCCTGTTTGGCGTGCGTATCAACGGCAGCATGGCCTGGATGGATCCGCAACTGACCAAAACCCAAGATGGCACCTATAACGGCAATGATGCCGTCGGCGTCCCGCGCTACCAGATGGTGGTCGGCGGCGAATGGGACCTCCCCGGCCTGACCGGTCTGACCGCTACCGGCAAAGTGATTCATACCGGTTCGCAATATGCAGACCAGGCCAACCAGCTTAAAGTGGATGACTGGACCCGACTGGATTTAGGTGTGCGCTACAATATGAACCTGCCGAGAAACACTATCATCTGGCGTGCCGCGATTGAAAACGTCACTAATGAAAAATACTGGGCATCGGCCACCGGCGGTTACTTGACCCAAGGTGACCCCCGTGAGGCGAAGGTATCGATGACCGTCGATTTCTAAGCGTCGATTATTACACTCGTCGATTACGGTACTCGTAGGCTGCACCGGCGTGAGCTGCGTGCAGTTTTTTATAGGATAAACCGGCCCGGTCGCGTCTTGATGGTTAGGGCTTAACGCTACCGCCAGGGCACTCACTATCGGTGCGGGTCGGCCCGGTAATTCTGATGTTGAGTTATTCTGTGTCGTTTTAGACTGCTGCAAAGGCTCAAGTGGGCTACAGTGATCATTGGATAATGGCCAAAGGAGCATGTGATGATTACCGTCCACCACCTGAATCAATCACGTTCACATCGGATTTTATGGTTGCTTGAAGAACTCGATCTGCCCTATGACGTGACGTATTACCAACGTGAAAAAAATATGCTGGCCCCGGAGTCGTTAAAACGTATTCACCCGCTGGGGAAATCACCTATTATTACCGACGGCGAGCTCACGCTGGCGGAGTCGGGAGCGATTATCGACTATGTGGAGGACCGCTACGATAGCGCTCATCTACTCTCCCCCGCAGATAGCCATGATGACAGTTGGGTTCGTTACCGCTATTGGTTGCACTACGCCGAAGGGTCGCTAATGCCGTTGTTGGTCATGAAACTGATTTTCGGAATGTTGAGCAAACCCCCGGTACCCTGGCTGGCCAGGCCGATTGGAGCAGCGGTAGGCAAAGGGGTATCACAAAAGTATCTTGATCCGCAATTGCTGACCCATTGCCGTTATCTTGAAAGCCATTTAAGCCAGTATCCCTGGTTCGCCGGCGAGCGGTTCAGTGCGGCGGATATTCAAATGAGTTTTCCTCTGGAGGGGCTAGCGGCGCGGGTGGGTATCAACGGATATCCCGCACTGCAAGCCTATATTGATAAACTGCGACAGCGTCCGGCCTATCAACGTGCTAAAAAGCGTGAACAGCATAATGAGTGACTGCTTGAGACCGCATGTAAATCAATAAACATGCTGCTTAGTGGAATTTTACGTTGAAATCCCCCCCAAGGGGGTCGGATAATCTTTGCCCTCGCGTTCTTTCCCCGATATCTATCTTTTCTCGTCGCGCCAGGGTTTCACCGCGACGGCCGGACGGCATGTCATCGGCGACCAGGCTATAGTCCGGCATGACGGAATAACCGGGAGGGACGCCACATAATCATATCCGGTCATTGGGACCACTCACGACGATTCGCGTTTCATTTTAGAGGATTTGCCATGTCCAGCTCCACCCAACCGGCCGGCGGGGACGCCAAGCCGCTTCGCGCTCTTGATGCCTGGTTCAAAATATCCGAACGGGGCAGCAGCATCCGCCAAGAAGCGCTGGCCGGTCTGACCACATTTTTGGCCATGGTGTATTCGGTGATTGTGGTGCCTGCGATGTTGGGCAAAGCTGGTTTTCCGCCGGCAGCGGTATTTGTCGCCACCTGCCTGGTGGCGGCGTTCGGCTCTCTGTTGATGGGGCTTTGGGCTAATTTGCCCATGGCGATTGGCTGTGCCATTTCCTTAACTGCTTTTACCGCCTTTAGCCTGGTCTTGGGCCAACATATTAGTGTCCCCGTGGCACTCGGCGCGGTATTCCTGATGGGGGTGGCGTTTACCCTGATTTCTGCCACCGGCATTCGCTCGTGGATCCTGCATAATCTCCCTCTGGGTGTCGCCCAGGGGACCGGGATCGGCATCGGCTTGTTTTTGCTGATCATTGCCGCCAACGGTGTCGGTCTGGTGGTGAAAAATCCCATAGAAGGTTTGCCGGTGGCGTTAGGGCATTTTGCTTCGTTCCCGGTCATTATGTCGCTGGTAGGATTGGCGGCGATCTTCGGCCTGGAGAAGCTGCGGGTGCCTGGTGGCATTTTGCTGGTCATTATTGCAATATCCTTGCTGGGTCTGATCTTCGATCCCAACGTCAGCTACCGAGGATTATTTGCCCTGCCCACTTTGTCCGATGCCCAGGGTCACTCGCTTATCTTTAATCTGGATATAAAGGGGGCGCTACAACCGGCGGTGTTGCCCAGCGTACTGGCACTGGTGATGACGGCGGTATTTGATGCCACCGGCACCATCCGCGCCGTGGCGGGGCAGGCGAATTTGCTGGATAAGCATGGGCAGATTATTAATGGTGGTCGAGCGCTGACGGCCGATTCATTAAGCAGTATTTTTTCCTCCCTGGTGGGTGCCTCCCCGGCAGCAGTCTATATTGAATCGGCGGCCGGCACCGCCGCCGGCGGCAAAACCGGCTTAACCGCCACCATCGTCGGTATCTTGTTTTTGGTGATCCTGTTTTTATCGCCGTTATCCTACCTGGTGCCGGGCTACGCCACTGCGCCGGCGCTGATGTACGTCGGGCTGCTGATGCTTGGCAACGTCGCCAAGCTGGATTTCGGCGATTTTGTCGACGCGATGTCCGGTTTGCTGTGCGCCACCTTTATTGTGCTGACCTGCAATATTGTAACCGGTATTATGCTGGGTTTCGGGTCGCTGGTTATCGGGCGCGTTTTTGCCGGGGAATGGCGTAAGCTGAATGCGGGCACGGTGATTATTGCCATTGCGTTGGTGACGTTCTACGCGGGTGGTTGGGCGATCTGAGCCGCGTTGCATTGGCGCACGGTGGCATACGGTTGAGTCAACATTCACTCGGTGCGGCAACGAACAGGTTTTTAACTTTTGGTAAAATGTTCTACTATCAAAGCTCGCGTTGCGGGCTTTGATGTTAATGGGGTCCGGCGGTGGACCTTACCAGAGCTAAAGACTAAGGCAAGCATGGAAATCTTTTTCACCATATTGATTCTTATCCTGATTGTATCCTTGTCAGGTGTCATTACGCGTATCCTTCCTTTCCAGATCCCGCTGCCATTAATGCAGATTGCCCTGGGCGCACTGCTGGCCTGGCCGCAAATCGGGCTGCATGTGGATTTTAATCCTGAACTCTTTATGGTGTTGTTTATCCCGCCGTTGCTGTTCGCTGACGGTTGGAAAACCCCGGCGCGGGAGTTTTTACGCCACGGCGGTGAAATTGTGGCGCTGGCATTGGTTTTGGTGCTGATTACCGTGGCGGGCGTGGGGTATCTGATCTATTGGATGGTCCCCGGCATCCCTCTGGTGGCGGCGCTGGCGCTGGCGGCGGTATTGTCGCCCACCGATGCGGTGGCGCTGTCGGGCATCGTTGGTGAAGGGCGAATTCCTAAAAATCTGATGGACGTTCTGCAGGGCGAGGCGTTGATGAATGATGCGTCCGGTCTGGTATCGCTCAAGTTCGCCATCGCAGTGGCCATGGGTACCATGGTATTTACCGTGGGCGGTGCGTCTGTTGAATTTGTGAAAGTGGCGGCCGGAGGGTTGTTGGCCGGCGTTGCGGTGACCTGGGCCTACAGTAAGTCTCTGCGCCTGATTAACCGCTGGAGCGGCGACGACCCAGCTACCCAGACCGTACTGTTGTTACTGTTGCCCTTTGCATCCTATCTGATTGCCGAACATCTGGGCGTTTCCGGCATCCTGGCGGCGGTGGCTTCCGGTATGACCATTGGCCAGTCTGGCATTATCCGTAATGCGCCCTTGGGGATGCGGTTGCGGGCTAACAGTGTCTGGTCAATGCTGGAGTTTGTGTTTAACGGCATGGTGTTTATTCTGTTGGGCCTGCAGTTTCCCAACATCATCGAAACCTCAATGACCCAGGCCGAGCGGGATCCCACAATCCAAATCTGGATGTTGTTTGTTGATATTGTAGTGATTTATGCAGCACTCATGCTGCTGCGTTTTTGTTGGTTGTTGTTGATGAAAAAAATCAGCCAGCGCTTTTTGAAGAAACGGCCGATGGTATTTGGCGACTACGGTATCCGTGAGATACTCGTGGCTTCATTTGCCGGCGTACGCGGTGCGATAACCCTGGCCGGTGTGTTGTCCATCCCACTGCTATTGAGCGACGGGACACCATTCCCCTCGCGTTATCAATTGGTGTTTATTGCCGCCGGTGTCATCCTGTTTTCGCTGATCTGCGGGGTGATCGCGCTACCGTTATTGCTGCGCGGTATCAAGGTCTCGGATAAAACGGCGCATCGCGGAGAAGAGCGTATGGCCCGGGCCGCCGCCGCTGCGGTAGCCATCGAAAGTCTGCATAAGATGCAAGAACGTCTGGCCGTCGATAAAGAGGAAAATATTGATGACCAATTGCTGGCAGAAGTCGCTTCTAGGGTGGTGGGCAATCTGCGTCGGCGAATTGATGGCAAAGCCGGGCTGGGCAATGCGCTGTTAATTGAAAATCTGGAGCGTCGTATGCGGCTCAATGCCCTGCGTGCCGAGCGAGGCGAGTATTACCACCTGCGTGCACAGCAAAAGATCAGTAATGAAACCTTGGTCAAATTATTGCGCGACCTTGATTTGCTGGAAGCGCTGTTGGTGGAAAGCGAATAACGGCTGATCCCCGTCCGCATAGGGCAAGGGTTTACGACGGATTTTGCTGACCGCCGAGCGGCAGGTTAGGTGCTGCCATCTGCGGCCAGTGGTCGCGGCAGGCAGCGATCCAGGCTTGGGCGCTGTGGGGCAGATAACGATCCTTGCGCCAGATAAGCCCCAACTGCCACATCATCAGCGGCGCTACCGGTAACCACAGCAGATGATTTTTATCCAGCCGCTGGCATATCGGCTCCGGCATGATGGCGATACCGATACCCGCTTCCACCATGGCTGCCAGAAAATCCCACTGTCCGCTGCGCACCGCGATTTGCGGCGTGATCCCCACGGCCTGGAATGCCGACAGTAATTGTCGATACAACGCGAACTCTTTGTTATAGATCAACATCGGCCAACTGCCCAGTTCAGCTAATGGTACCGATGTGCGGTTAAGCCAAGGTGCAGTACGCGGTACTACGGCGCATAAAGGATGGCTGAACAAGGGTTGCACGGTTAAATCGGCCTCGGTATCCACGGTCAGCGCGGTAAGCGCCAGATCCAGCTCGCCGGATAATACCGCGTGCTGGACCGTCAATCCGCCGAATTCGGCGATTTGCAGTTCGACGCCCGGGTATAGGTGGCGAAAGTCGCGGATGAGATCTGCCATTTGGGTCCCCACCATGGGCGGGATGCCCAACCGAAGTAGGCCTTTTTTCAGTGAGCCGATATCTTCCAACTCCGCCTGTAGCTGACGGAACTCATCCAGAATAGTGATGCCCCGGTTATACACCACCTGGCCGCTGTCGGTCAGACGCAACTTACGCCCTTCGCGCACCAGTAGGCAGCAATCCAGCTCTTCCTCTAAATGTTTGAGCATTTTGCTAATGGTCGGCTGGGTAACAAACAGCGTCTGTGCGGCGCGGGTAAAACTTTGTTGCCTGACGACCTCGACAAAATACCGCAGGGTCCGGATGTCCATAACTATTCCTATTGGTAATAATACACATGATATTAATTCATTTTCCGCAAGTTTGCCGGGCCGCCTATAATGCAGCCTCAAACTTCCTCAAAAAGGATCCAATCATGTTGTTGTCAGGGCGCGTGAACATGCTGCTGCGTAGGGTTCAGTGTCAATTGCCGGCCCAGTTGATCGTGTATATCGGCTTGTTTATGGTGTCCCAACGGTTGGTTGAACGCTTCCATCTACCCTTGCCGGCGAACGTTATCGGCATGTTTTTATTATTAGCGCTGATTTTATCCGGCCTGCTGCCGGTGCAATGGGTTTCAGCGGGGGCGCGCTGGTTATTGGCGGAGATGTTGTTGTTTTTTGTGCCGGCGGTGGTGGCGGTGATTAACTATACCCAATTGTTAATGCTGGACGGCTGGCGAATATTTTTGGTGATCGCCATCAGCACCGCCTTGGTCTTGGGGACCACCGGGCTGGTGGTAGAACGGGTTTATCGTTTTGAGTTGTGGCTAGCGCGCAGGAAACCCCATCATGGTTGATATTATCCTTGGTGTGCTGTGTTTGTTTGTGACGCTGATCTTGTATTTCGCCAATAAAACGCTATATCGCCGTTATCACCATTTGATGTTAATGCCGCTGATTTTTACTCCGGCGGTTTTGGTGGCATTGTTGGCGGTGACCCACGTGTCCTACCAGCACTATTTGCTGGAGACCCACTGGCTGCTGTGGCTGCTGGGCCCGGCGACCATTGCGTTTGCGGTGCCGGTGTATGAAAATTTGTCGATAATTCGTCAGCATTGGTTGTCTCTTAGTGCCGGCGTGATCACCGCCACCTTGGTCGCGGTGATCAGTTCGGTGTGGTTGGCACGGCTGCTGGCACTGCCGGAGGTGATCCAACGCAGCCTGGCGGTGCGCTCTATTACCACACCATTCGCCCTGGAGGCAGCAAAGCAGATGGGCGGCCAACCGGATCTGGTGGCGCTGTTTGTGGTGATTACCGGCGTATTCGGCATGGCTATTGGCGATATTGTGTTTTTGCGCTTGTCAGTGCAGGGAAAAATGGCCAGGGGCGCCGGCCTGGGCGCATCCTCCCATGGTGCCGGTACCGCGCGGGCCTATGAGATGGGCAGAAAACAGGGCGTAGTATCCAGCCTGGTGATGATGCTATCCGGCGTGTTGACCGTGCTGGTAGCGCCACTGATTGGGCGCATCATGTGGTAAACCGGCCATAACCGACTGAACGCACAGCCTTTTGGTCTGTATGCGGACGTCTTGCAAGAACCACCCAATGCTGGCCTTTCGGCCAGCATTGGCCTGTCCTGAAATACCAGCCCGTGGGGGTTACTGTGCTTTTTGTGCACTCTCCAAATCGTCTTGTGCGCTTTCCCGCGCTTCTCGAGCCGTGTCCACCGCTTCCCGTACCCCGGTTTGTGAACGGATAAACTGCGCGAAGAACAATCCACGTTCTTTGTCGCCCTGCGCGGAGCGATCGGTAATAGAGAACAACCAAATGCCAATAAATGCCATCAACATTGAGAATAGCGCCGGGTATTCGTAAGGGTAAATGGGCGCGGCGTGGCCTAATACTTTAACCCAGATGGTCGGCCCAAGAATCATCAAGGTTACCGCCGTGATCAGTCCGGCCCATCCTCCGATCATGGCTCCACGCGTGGTCAGTTTCGACCAGTACATCGACAGCAGGATGATCGGGAAATTGCAACTGGCGGCAATGGAGAAAGCCAGGCCCACCATAAAAGCGATGTTTTGTTTTTCAAACAGCACCCCCAGCGCGATAGCCACGATGCCCAAAATAACCACGGTAATTTTGGAGACCCGCAGCTCGTCCCGTTCGGTGGCCCGGCCCTCTTTGATGACGCTGGCATAGAGATCGTGAGATACCGCCGAGGCGCCGGCCAGAGTCAAACCGGCCACTACCGCCAGGATAGTGGCGAAGGCCACCGCCGAGATAAAGCCCAGGAAGAAGTTACCGCCCACGGCGTCGGCCAGATGTACCGCCGCCATGTTGGTGCCGCCTAACAGCGCGCCGCTGCTGTCTTTAAAGATAGGGTTGGGGCCTACCAGCAAAATGGCACCGAAACCGATGATAAAGGTTAAGAAATAGAAATACCCCATGAAACCGGTGGCGTAGAGCACGCTTTTACGTGCTTCTTTGGCATCACTGACGGTGAAAAATCGCATCAGGATATGTGGCAGGCCGGCGGTGCCAAACATCAGCGCCAGGCCCAGGGAGAGTGCAGAGATAGGATCGGATACCAATCCCCCAGGACGCATGATTGACGCCCCTTTGCTATGCACTTTCATGGCTTCGCTAAACAAGGTATCGAAACTGAAATGCACGGTTTTCATGACCATCAGCGCCATGAAACTGGCTCCAGCCAACAGCAATACCGCTTTGATGATTTGCACCCAGGTGGTGGCGAGCATACCGCCGAACAGCACGTACATCACCATCAGGATCCCCACCATGACCACCGCCACATGGTAATTGAGGCCAAACAGCAATTGGATCAGCTTGCCGGCACCCACCATTTGAGCAATTAAATACAGCGCCACTACCACCAGGGAACCGCAGGCGGATAAGGTACGAATCGGTCTTTGTTTCAAACGATAGGACGCCACGTCGGCAAAGGTATACCGGCCAAGGTTGCGTAACCGTTCGGCAATTAAAAACAGGATAATCGGCCAGCCGACCAAAAAGCCCAAAGAATAGATCAGTCCGTCATAGCCTGAGGTATAGACCAGCGCGGAGATACCCAGAAACGAAGCCGCCGACATAAAATCACCGGAGATGGCCAGTCCGTTCTGCAAGCCGGTAATCTTGCCGCCGGCGGTATAATAATCCCGGCGTGAACGCGTCCTGAGTGACGCCCAATAAGTGATATACAGCGTCAGCGCGACAAACACCACAAATAGGATGATCGCTTGTATATTCAGCGGCCTCGGTTGATCCGCCGCCTGTGCCAGCAACGGAACGGTGAGCAGCAGGCCGGTTAAGGCTTGGGAACGTTTAGCCATTATAGCGGACCTCCCGCAGCAACTGCTGAGTCATACGTTCGAATTCCCCGTTGGCGCGAATGACATACACCGCAGTAAGAATGAAAGAGATCACAATCAACCCGATACCCAGCGGAATACCTCGGGTGACGCTGGTTCCTGCATATAACGGTGTGCCTAGCCAGCCTGGGGCGAAAGCGATAAGCATGATAAAGCCGTAGTAGAGCACCAGCATAATCAACGAGAGCAGCATCGCAAAATGCTGGCGTTTTTCCACCAGTTCTTTGAAATGCGGGTTACTCGCGATCCTTTGATAAATGACATCATTCATCAGGGATTCTCCAGTAGGGTAAGGGACGATCGGAATATGCCGCCCGCAGGCGGCGAATGGTTATGACGATATCTGCATTGCGTTTTTTTCTTCTAACAGTTTCTCAACAACGCCAGGATCGGCCAAGGTCGAGGTATCGCCAAGATTGCTGGTATCGCCGGCGGCAATCTTGCGCAAAATACGCCGCATAATTTTGCCGGAACGGGTTTTGGGTAACGAGTCGGTCCAGTGAAGGATATCCGGGGTGGCTATCGAGCCAATCTCTTTACGTACCCAACTACGGACCTCGTTATACAACTCGGGAGTAGGCATTTCACCGTGGTTTAGCGTGATATAAGCATAAATCGCCTGGCCTTTGATATTGTGGGGGATGCCGACCACTGCGGCTTCGGCGATTTTGGGATGAGAGACCAGCGCCGATTCGATTTCTGCGGTGCCGAGACGATGACCTGAAACATTCAGTACATCGTCCACCCGTCCGGTGATCCAGTAATAGCCATCTTCGTCACGCCGCGCGCCGTCGCCGGTGAAATACATGCCTTTAAAGGTTGAAAAATAGGTTTGTTCAAAACGGTCATGATCGCCAAACAACGTGCGCGCCTGGCCCGGCCAAGAATCGGTAATCACTAAATTACCTTCTCCTGGACCGTCTTGCATCGTGCCGGTGTTATCCACCAGTGCGGGCTGCACGCCAAAAAACGGCAGCGACGCGGAGCCGGCTTTTAACGGCGTGGCGCCCGGCAACGGTGTGATCATGAACCCGCCGGTTTCGGTCTGCCACCAGGTATCCATAATCGGGCACTTGGCATTGCCGATTTTATGGTAATACCACTCCCAGGCTTCGGGGTTTATGGGCTCGCCCACCGAGCCCATAATCCGCAGAGATGTCCGGCTGGTACCCTCGATGGCCTTGTCGCCCTCAGCCATTAACGCGCGGATGGCGGTCGGTGCAGTGTAAAGGATATTAACCTGATGTTTATCGACCACCTGTGACATCCGGCGGGCATCAGGCCAGTTAGGCACCCCCTCGAACATCAGGGTAATGGCGCCGCAAGCCAGTGGACCATAGAGCAAATAGCTGTGGCCGGTAACCCAGCCCACGTCGGCGGTGCACCAATACACGTCTCCCGGATGGTAATCAAAGACATATTTAAAGGTCATGGCGGCGTAGACCAAATACCCACCCGTGGTATGCAGTACCCCTTTGGGTTTGCCGGTGGAGCCGGAGGTATAGAGAATAAACAGCGGATCTTCCGCGTTCATCACTGTGGGTGGACAATCATCCTTGGCGCTGGCGACGGCTTCATGCCACCAGAGGTCGCGCTCCGGGGTCCAGTCAATCTGTTTACCGGTGCGTTTAAATACAATCACCCGTTGTATGGTGTTTACCGCCGGGTGTTTCAGCGCGTCGTCAATATTCTTTTTCAGCGGAATCTTGCGACCGGCGCGAATGCCCTCATCGGCGGTGATCACCATTTTGGCGCTGGAATCAACGATACGTCCGGCAATCGCTTCGGGTGAGAAACCGCCAAAAATGACGGAATGAATGGCGCCGATGCGGGCGCAGGCCAGCATAGCCACCGCCGCTTCTGGCACCATTGGCATATAAATCGCCACCACATCACCTTTAGCGATGCCTTGCGTCGTGAGTACATTGGCAAAACGGCAGACTGCCAGATGCAATTGTCGGTAGGTTAAGGTTTGGCTTTCCTCTGGGTTATCCCCCTCCCAGATAATGGCGGTTTGATCACCACGCTCTGCCAGATGCCGATCCAGACAATTAGCGGCTACGTTTAATGTTCCATCCTCGAACCAGCGAATTCGCACATGGCCGGGGTCGAAGGATGTATTTTTAACAATACTGTATGGCGTGATCCAATCGATGATTTTGCCCTGCTGGCCCCAAAAAGCCTCCGGGTTGGTTACCGACTGTTGATACATCTGTTGATATTGTTCCCTCGAAATAAGGGCGTGCTGCGCAATGTTGGCCGGAATCGGATACGTGTGCGGATGGCTCATGATTTTCCTCCCCTCATGAATTTGTTAATATTATGTCAATCGCCGGTTAATTAAACCTCTGCTGAGGGCTTTGTTTGTTATTTGCGCAGTAGATCACGTATCTTCAATGTGGGTTTGCCTTAAGGCATGAAAATGTGTCGTTGAGGACAAGGTTTAGCCGATTTTTACGGCAACCGTTGCCCGTGGCATGATGTCTTTTTAGGCGTTTGAGGAATACGAATAAACGCCAGAGAAAAAAAATAATGAGGTTAAAAAATCCCGCGCAGTGCATTGTATAATGTGGTGTGACATATTATTACTCCTTATATTACAGTAAATTGGTGATGCTTCGTGCGATATTCCCGTGAATAAACGATAAATGACGACGAAAGGCATATAAAACAGCACTTGCAATGATGCTTTTTCAAATGGTACAGAGTGACCTCTCCAAATAAAGGTCTTGTACACAGACCGGCCGCCGTATGTAGCGAGCACGTGTCCAAACGCTAAATTATTACCAGGTCCGAACAGCGTCGGGCCATGACGGGATCACCTCGGGAAAATGATGTTGTTATGAAAAAGTTAAAAATTAAGCTTGCCTGGCAAATTCTGATAGCGCTGATCCTGGGGATCGGTATCGGTGCAATTTTGCATAATCACGCCGACAGTCGTGAATGGGTGATCGGCAATATCTTATCGCCAGCCGGCGATATTTTTATCCGGTTGATAAAAATGATCGTGGTGCCGATTGTTATTTCTACGTTGATTGTTGGCATCGCCGGCGTTGGGGACGCCAAAAAATTAGGGCGCCTGGGCCTGAAAACCATTATTTATTTTGAGATTATTACCACCTTGGCGATTGTGTTGGGGATCACCCTGGCCAATGTTTTCCAGCCTGGGCATGGCATCGACATGTCGGCGCTGGCGGTGGTGGATATTTCCCAATATGAAAAAACCAGCGAGCAGATTCAAACCGGTAACCATGGATTGGTAGGCACTCTATTGTCATTGATTCCGCCGAACATCTTTGCCGCCATGGGGCGTGGGGATATGCTGCCGATTATCTTCTTCTCCGTGCTGTTTGGCCTGGGCCTGGCGGCGTTGCCTACTGAAACCAAGACCCCGCTGCTTAATGTGTTTAAGGCGGTCGCCGAGACCATGTTCAAGGTCACCCATATGATCATGTGTTACGCCCCGGTAGGGGTGTTCGCACTGATTGCCGTCACGGTGGCCAATTTTGGCTTTTCTTCCCTGATACCGTTGGCCAAGCTGGTGCTGTTGATTTATGCCGCGATCGTTTTTTTCGCCTTTGTGGTGTTGGGGACGGTGGCGCGGTTGTGTCATTTTCGGATCTGGACGCTGATTCGCATCCTCAAAGAGGAGCTGATTCTGGCCTATTCCACCGCCAGTTCGGAAAGCGTACTGCCACGCATTATGGAAAAGATGGAGGCCTATGGCGCACCACGCTCCATCACCAGTTTTGTTGTGCCCACCGGCTATTCGTTTAATCTGGATGGCTCTACCCTTTATCAAAGCATCGCCGCCATTTTTATTGCTCAGTTATATGGAATCGATTTGTCCATCGGCCAGGAAATTATCTTGGTTCTGACCCTGATGGTGACCTCAAAGGGCATTGCTGGCGTACCGGGTGTCTCTTTTGTGGTGTTGCTGGCGACGTTGGGTAGTGTGGGCATTCCTCTTGAGGGGCTGGCGTTTATCGCCGGGGTCGATCGGATCCTGGATATGGCGCGCACCGCGCTAAATGTGGTGGGCAATTCGTTAGCGGTACTGGTGATTGCCAAGTGGGAAAATCAGTTTGATAGCGATAAAGCCATGGCGTACGAAAAAGAGTTATTGAACCTGCAGGAAACGCCAATCCTGCCGAGTTAATAGCAGAAAACGTGCGGTGGCTGTGGCTCTCATCCATGAGAGCCATCCTGATCACCCCTTTCGGTGCATCAGCCGGTATAATGCCGGGATCACCAACATCGAGAGCAGCGGTGCGCTGACCATACCGCCAATCATTGGTGCCGCGATCCGTTGCATCACCTCCGATCCGACGCCGCCGCCCCACATAATAGGTAACAACCCGGCCATGATGGTTGCTACCGTCATTACCTTGGGCCTGACGCGCAGTACCGCCCCTTCGCGGATCGCTGCCAGCATTTGCTGTTCGGTTAATGGTTCAGAACCGGTGCGTTGGTGCTCCATGGCATGATTGAGATAAAGCACCATAATCACCCCAAACTCAGACGCCACGCCCGCCAGGGCGATAAAACCCACCGCTGCCGCCACCGACAAATTGTAATGCAGTAGATACAGCAGCCAGACGCCGCCAATCAATGCAAAGGGCAGGGTACCCATAATCAGCAACGCGTCCCGCACCCGCCCAAAGGTGACGTACAGTAGAATGAAGATGATTGCCAGGGTAAAGGGCAGCACAATTTTCAGCTTGGCACTGGCCCGCTCGAGATACTCAAATTGACCGGACCAACTTAACGAGACGCCCTCCGGCAGCTTGACTTGCTGGGCGACTGCCCGCTGCATATCCTCCACCGCCGATTTTAAATCCCGGCCGCGTAAATCCACATAGATCCAATCGGACAAACGGGCATTTTCACTTTTGAGCATCGGTGGGCCGTCGCTGACCCGAACATCCGCCAGATCGGCCAAGGTGACCAGTGCTCCGCTGGCGGTCACTACCGGCAAATCCCGTAACTTTTGCACGGAGTCCCGTAACTCCCGTGGATAACGTAGGTTAATAGGAAACCGTTGCCGGCCTTCAATGGTTTCACCGATATTATCGCCACCCACCACCGATGCCACGATGGATTGCAACTCCGCCACCGATACGCCATAACGGGCTGCGCGTACCCGGTCGATATTGATATCAATATACCGGCCGCCATTCAGCCGCTCCGCCAGGGCAGATGTGACGCCCGGCACGGTTTTTACCACCCGTTCGATGTGCTGCGCCACTGCCGCTATTTGATTGATATTATCGCCGTTAACCTTAATACCCACCGGGCTTTTGATCCCGGTGGCCAGCATATCTAACCGATTGCGAATCGGTGGTACCCACACGTTGGCCACCCCCGGTAACGACACGGCCTGATCAAGTTCCTGTACCAGCTTGTCGGGGGTCATGCCCGGTCGCCACTGTTCCTTTGGCTTGAAGTGAATAGTGGTCTCCAACATGGTCAATGCCGCCGGGTCGGTGGCGGAATCTGCCCGGCCCGCTTTACCGAACACCGTGGCGACTTCCGGCACGGTTTTTATCAAGCGGTCGGTCTGCTGCAACAGTCTTGCCGCCTCGCGCGCGGAAATACCCGGTAGGGTGGAAGGCATGTAGAGCAGATCCCCTTCGTCCAACGCCGGCATAAATTCCGTCCCCAAACGGCTCAAGGGGAATAAGGTTGCTATTAGCAGTGCCAAAGATAAGGCCAAGGTGGTTTTCGGCCAGGCCAATACACGCTCCAGCAAGGGTTGGTAAAGTCTGATCAACCCCCGATTGATGGGATTGGCGTGCTCATCGGGGATGCGGCCGCGAATAAAATACCCCATCAGCACCGGTACCAGCGTAATACCCAGACCCGCAGAGATCGCCATGGCATAGGTTTTAGTAAACGCCAGAGGGCCAAACATTTTACCCTCCTGCGCTTCTAAGGAGAAAACCGGGATAAATGACAGCGTAATAATCAGCAGGCTGCAAAATAGCGCTGGCCCCACTTCGATGGACGCCTGGGCGGAAATCCGCCAATAATCTTCGCTCCCCGGCGTTTGTCCAGGGTGCTCATGTCGCCATCGTTCCAGGACCTTATGCATATTTTCAATCATGACAATCGCCGCGTCCACCATGGCGCCGATGGCGATGGCAATCCCCCCCAGCGACATAATATTGGCGTTGACCCCCTGATAATGCATTACGATAAAGGCACCGAGAATACCCAATGGCAGAGTGATAATCGCCACCAACGCCGAGCGGAAATGAAACAGAAACAGGCTGCAGACCAGGGCCACCACGATAAACTCTTCCACCAGTTTGTGTGACAGCGTGGTCATTGCCTGTTTGATAAGCGTAGATCGATCGTAGACCGGCACGATCTCAACCCCGGGTGGTAAGCTGCGACGGAGTTGGTCGAGTTTTTGTTTTACGCCATTAATGGTTTCCAGGGCATTTTTACCATAACGCATTACAACAATGCCGCCGGCAACCTCGCCCTCACCGTTGAGCTCCGCCACGCCGCGCCGCATTTCCGGTCCGAGCCTTACGCTTGCCACATCGGCAAGCAATATCGGGATACCGCCACGAGAGGCAATCACGATATGTTCGAAATCCGCTGGTGTTCTCAAATACCCGGCGGCGCGCACCATATATTCGGCTTCGCTCATTTCCAAAACCGAACCACCGCCCTCCTGGTTGGCCTGTTTGACTGCGTCGATAATTTGCTGATGGGAAATATTCAGCGCGCGCAAGCGATCGGGTTTAAGCAGAATCTGGTATTGGCGTACCATGCCACCGACGCTGGCCACTTCCGAAACGTTTGGCACGGTTTTCAGTTCAAACTTCAACGTCCAGTCCTGGATGGCGCGCAGATCGGCCAGGCTATGGCGGCCGGTCTTGTCTACCAGCGCATACTCATACACCCAGCCAACCCCGGTGGCGTCCGGGCCAAGGCTGGCCTGGGCCTCAGCCGGCAAGGTTGATTGCACCTGACTGAGATACTCCAGCACCCGCGAGCGTGCCCAGTAGGGGTCGGTGCCGTCCTCGAATAAAATATAAACATAGGCATCGCCGAACATCGAAAACCCGCGCACCGTGGTAGCACCGGGAACCGACAGCATGGTGGTGGTTAAGGGATAGGTGACCTGATCTTCCACCACTTGCGGGGCCTTGCCGGGATAGCTGACACGGATAATGACCTGTACATCGGACAAATCGGGCAACGCATCCACCGGCATCCGCTGCAGGGCCCATACCCCCCAAGCAGCCAACATGACGGCGCCTAATAGTACCAACAGCCGATTACGTAGCGACCAGCGGATAATAAAGGCAATCATTTGGCGCTCCTTAGGCCCATCATTTGGGTAATTTGCGCGCCATTATCATCGAGAGTGAAATGGAACATGATATGGGATCCGACGGTGATACCGTCAGGTAGCCCCGTGGCCGGCAGGGTAAAATCCATGGTCATCGGCGGCCATTTCAGCTTCGCCACCGCCTGGTGGGATAGGGTTACCCTATTGCCGTGCACCGCATCGATCACCCCTTGAGTCGTGTATTCCTGCGGTTGAAGGGCAGGTAATGCACCCAGACCGGGTGCCCCCGATGGGGTGCTGTCTGCCGTATCACCGGCCATTTGCGGCAAGGCGCTGCGCAGGCTGGCTTCCGAATCAATCAAGAACTGACCGGATGTCACGATACGATCCCCGGCAGAGAGGCCTTGGCGAATTTCAACCCACTCACCGAACTCCTGCCCGGCGGTCACCTTAACCGGGGTGAAATGCCCGTCGCCCTTGGCCAGCAGCACGGTATTTTGGCTGCCGGTCTGGATCAGGCCATCCAGAGGAATCGCCAGTACGGGTTCACCCGATGTGGCGTGGGCCAAACGCACATTAACGTACATACCGGGCTGTAACCGGTGATCAGGATTCTCAAGTGCAATGCGTGCTCGATAGGTCCGGGTCGCGTTGTCCAATACGGGCAACATCTCTGTAATGCGACCGTGAAAATGCTCACCCGGCCAGCGTGACGTGGTGGCGTCAAGCTCGCTGCCTTGCGCTACGGCACCGGCCTGGGATTCGGGATAATCCACGACAACCCAGACCGGATCGAGCGAAGACAACTCAAACATCGCCTGTGACACGCTGACCTGACTGCCTTCTCGCACCGCCAATCGGCTGATAAATCCTTGTTCAGGCGCACGAATGTCGATCCGCGTTTGTGGCCGGCCAGTTTTTTCGATACCGTGGATAATATCTTCCGGCATAAACAGCAGTTGCAATCGTTGCCGCGCAGCTGCGCTCAGCGAGGGATCGCCCAGATGGCGTATCGCCAGATATTCCTGTTGGGCGGCGCTCCATTCGGGGATCCAGAGTCTGGCCAACGGCTGGCCCTTGGTGACCTGCTGCTGCTCGGCGCGCACATATAACTTTTCCACCAGACCATTGGCGCGGGCCGGGATAACCCGTATCCCACGGTCGTTGATCGTCACAGTGCCGAACGCCTCAAAAGGTGTACTAAGGGTGCGTGGTTCTGCCGTGGCCAAGCGGACACCGAGATTCTGTTGCTGGCGGGCACTGACGGTCACACCATCATCCGACCCGGCCTCATTGGCATAACGTGGCGTCAGCGGCATGTCCATAAAGGGTGATTTTCCAGGTTTATCAAAGCGTTGACTTGGTGACATCGGGTCATACCAGTAGAGCACCCGCCGTGCGCCGCCCTCGGCCTGGGCTGCATTGGTGGCCGATGGTGTGCTTGTGGGACGGCGTAAAACATAGCCGGCGACAAAGGCGGCCGCCAGCGCGGCCAGGGCCAAGATGATGATTATGACCCGTTTGGTAGCCGTACCGGTTGTTAAGCGGGTCATAGGGTTTTCTCCTGCGGGATAAGGTATTGGATGGCGGCCCAGTTTTGCGCCACTTCCCGCGCTGCGCGGTTTTCATTTAATTCACTTGCCAGTAGCGCGCGGCGGGCGGCCAACAACTCGGTGAGTGTGGCGCTACCACTGCGGTACTGTGCCTGGGTCAATTGCAGCCGCTGCGTTTGCAGCGGCAAAACCTCATCCTTTTGTCTTAACCAACGGGTTTGCGCCGCCTGATATTGAGCCACCAGCGTATCGAGTTGCGCGGTATGGTCGCGCACCGTCAACGCCAGTCGATCGTTGGCTTCAAAGATTCGCGCCCGGTCCGCTGAGTGATCTTTATCCTGGCGTTGCGACTGGAACAGGGGTAAATCCACGGTAAACATGATGCCGGCGACATCATCTCGCCCGGCGTCGCGCTTGCCGTAATAGACGTCTATTCCGACATCCGGTATGGCTGCCACTGCCGATTGTGCGGCGCGCGCTTGGGAGACTTGCGCCTCGCGTCGGGCCTGCACTATTTCTGGATGCTGGGTAATACCCTGGGTCAAGACCGTCGGATCCGCCGGAAGACGTTCAAAATGCGGTAGGTGCCCCTCGGTCTGAATGCGTGTAACACCCGTCAACTGGGTTAACCGCGCCTGCGCCACCGCCACATCCCGCTGGGTGTCGGTTAACGCATCTCGCATATCAATGACCACCAGTCGTCGCTCCAATACTGCGCTAGCGCTGCCTCCGCCGGCTACCGCCGCGCGCTGCACGGCAATTTGCCGCTCGCTTTCCGCCACTACGTTTTGCGCCGCCGTCACCGCTTTCTGAGCCAGCGCCAATTCCAACCAAGCTTGGGCAGTGTCTCGTTGCAGCCCGGCACGCAGGTTTTGATAACCGGCGGCGGTAGCGGCCGCTTGCGCGCGAAAGGCATCGGCTTTTCGTTCGCGTTTGGTACTGCTGACATACTCCTGCATCAACCCAATACGCTGCATGGTCATGTTCTCGCGGGTGAATCGACGGGCATTATTGCCGTCTACCGGTAGATTATCGATACCGAACTTAAGCTTTGGATCGGGCAGTTGCATGGCGGAATCCGCCTGGTTTTCCAGCGCCTGTCGTTGATGGAGATTAGCGGAAAGATCCGCTGAATAATGTTCGGCCAAGGTCAGCGCCTCATCCAGCGTCATTTGCGCCGCGGGTGTCGCGGTGGAAATGAACAGCATGAGGGCCAACCACGCCCGAAGGGAGCATGGTTTTAACATAAGACCCTCGCTTAAGGCTGAATGGGATGGATGGCGGTGAGCGAATAACCCTGGTCGTCCTGGTGGAAACTGAAATCCACCTCGGTACCGCTGGCCAGCGGATGGGCAGCCAGCGCTGGAGGCAGGCTGAACGTCATGGTCATCGGTGGCCAGTTAAGAGAGGGCACGGCGTGGTGGGCAATGGCCACACCCTGAGCATTCCAGCGTTTGATGGTGCCCTGGGAATGGTATTCCTCTGTGGTGCTGGGGACAGTGGTATTGGACGGCGTCATCATACCGCCATCAGAGTGCATGTCGGCAATATCGCCCATGCCACCTTGGTGATGCATATTGGGCATGGTGGCCATATCATCGGCCAGAGCGGGCAAGGTAAAGAGGGAGAGCGTTGAGACGATAATAAAAAATACAGTGCGCATTAAGTTAATTCCTGAACATAAGTCATCCACTGCCGCGGCATAACATGCGCGGCAACCCTTGGCGTTATGTCAGGATCTATAAACGGAACCGGCAGAACTGAATCTCTGCCGGAGGCCCTGCTATGGGCGGTGCTAGCCAGGCGATGGCCTGGATACGGGGTTCATTTCGCCATTCGGCGATGTGCAGGTCAGTGTGGCTGGGTAGGGCGACAGAAGGTGCATGCTGGCTGTTTTTTTGCTCGGAATCCGGCACGCAATGCTTATCGCACAGTAATCCGGGCGCAGCGATCTGCTGTGGGGATGGCATGTCGTCATGCAACATACGCTGCGTATGTTCAAGTGTCGCCGGCAGCGCGGTAATGGGCATCGAACATTGATGGCTGGCGAGGGCCATCTGGGTATTGAGTAATAACCAAAAGGATAACAAAATCAAGGCAAATACCCGCCGCCTGCGGCAGCGTAGTTTTACCATGAATTCAGTGACCCGTTTAGCCGACAATCAACATCCCTCATATACCCGTCATCTTTCGAACCGCAGGTGCGTTGGCTGCACTCTTTCACCCGAATCACTTACTAGAGTAAGCTCATCGGGTTCTTTTGCTTGCCGCCTTCCTGCAACTCGAAAGCTATAGGGTCTACCCGTCATCTTTCGAACCGCAGGTGCGTTGGCTGTGCGCTATCACCCGAATCACTTTAGAGTAAGCTCATCGGGTTCTTTTGCTTGCCGCCTTCCTGCAACTCGAAAGCTATAGGGCCTACCCGTCATCTTTCGAACCGCAGGTGCGTTGGCTGTGCGCTATCACCCGAATCACTTACTAGAGTAAGCTCATCGGGTTCTTTCGTTTACCGCCTTCCTGCAACTCGAAAGCTATAGGGTCTACCCGTCATCTTTCGAACCGCAGGTGCGTTGGCTGCACTCTTTCACTCGAATCACTTACTAGAGTAAGCTCATCGGGTTCTTTTGCTTGCCGCCGGTCTTGTCCGGCGGGCTTAAGTAAACGCGAAATGGCCGGTTCCGTTATTGATGCACATCAACATTAATCTCTCAATGTAACCGGTTGCCGGTTATTTGCCTATCGGGTTAACCGCTCAGGCAGCGGAAAAGGTCAACTGGCCGATGCTATGGTTACTGGGCTTAATGCTGATCTCAATGTCATAGCCCAGGCGATTAAGGCATTCCATTAGCTTTTTTTCAGAGATATTAAAAAATTTGCCGTTATAGAGTGCGGAAACCCGCGCCTGAGGCAGATTCATGCGTTTGCCTGCTTCGGTTTGGTTTAATCCCAGCAGGTCGATGGTGCCGATGATTCGAGCTGCAATATCGGCCTTAAACTGTAGCTCTTTGGCATCAGCAAGGTCTAAATCGGCAAAAACGTTACCTGATCCGATTTCATAATCAGCCTGGTGTTGAGTCATTATGCATCTCCTGATAAATTTTCCTGGCCATGCCGAGACGAGACTTTATAAGGTCAAGATCCGTCTTCGGGGTTGCTATCCCTGATTTGGATTTTTTTTGCATGCAATGCAGTACAAACAGGACGTCTTTACATTTTACGGTGTATATCGCGCGGTAAGCATTACCTCCATCATCCTCGACGATTTCAAGGACCCCTGCGCCTGAGAAGCCCTTTAACGGTTTTGCTTGAGCGGCTTTCATACCCAACTGGGCGAGATAAAGCGCATAACCAATTGATTTCGCGACATCATCAGGCAGTGATTGCAAGGCTTTTTTGCTGCCGGCAAGCCACACCACGGGTTTTAGCGCGTTAATGTTCATACTGTCGATCATCCTTGAATTGGCGTTGAGATTATTACATAACTGATATAAAGTCAACGTCCTTTTTTCTTCGCCAATGTTTTAACGCAAAACGTTGACGTGAGGGCAAATCCTGAGAGGGTTGACGTGTGGTTTGCGGTTAAGCCTACAACGCCGAGGAAACAGACATGGCGTTGCAGGGGACACTGTGCGGACGATCTGGCTTTTGTTTTTTACCTGCGGCAATCAACGCAGCTGGTGAACCACCTGATTGCTACTGCCGCGCCAGACAAGCGATGGGTCGCGTAATTCTTGCATAAACTTGCCGTCGATCAAGACATGGATCAACCCCAGCACCTCTTGTTGAGCGGCGTTAAGCTCTGCCAGGGTATAACCGGTCCAGACCCAAATATCTTTGCCAGGGCACTCATCGTGTATGCGTCGTACCAAATGAAGTACGCTAGGCACATTTTGCGGATGCAGTGGGTCACCGCCCGACAGTGACAACCCCTGACGCGGGATACGCGTGTCCTGCAAATCGCTTATGATCTGGTCTTCCATTGCCTGGGTAAAAGGCACGCCGGAATTCACCCGCCAGGTGCTTTTGTTATAACAGCCCGGGCATTGGTGCTCGCAGCCAGCGACAAACAGCGTGCAGCGCGTACCGCGACCGTTAATCACATCTACAGGGTAATACTGATGATAATTCATGAGATCATCAACCCAATTGCCCGCTGGGCAGGTGTTTCACCCGTCGTTTCACCTCTTCTTGCTTACCGGCGTTAAACGGGCGGGCATCGGGGCTGCCGAGATAACCGCATACCCGGCGGGTGACCGACACCTTGGCGGGGTTGTGGTTACCGCATTTCGGACAGGTAAAACCTTTGCTGGTGCAGGAAAATTCGCCGGTAAACCCACATTCATAGCATTCGTCAATCGGCATATTGGTACCGTAATAAGGCACCCTGGTATAGCTATAATCCCAAACGTCTTCCAATGCTTTCAGGTTATGTTGCAGATTGGGGTATTCGCCATAGCAAATAAACCCGCCGTTGGAAAGGGGCGGATAAGGCGCCTCAAAATCCAGTTTTTCATACGGGTTTACCTGCTTTTCCACATCCAGATGGAAGCTATTGGTGTAGTAGCCTTTGTCGGTGACGCCCTCGATGACACCAAATTCTGCCGTATCCAGACGGCAAAAACGATCGCACAGGTTTTCACTTGGCGTACTGTAGAGACTGAAACCGTAGCCGGTCTCTTCTTTCCAGCGATCGGTGGCTGCCTTAAGATGGGCGACAATCGCCACAGCTTTTTCACGCAACCGCGTATCATCAAAAACATGAGTCTGGTCGCCGAATAGCGCATTAATGGTTTCATGCACCCCAATATAACCCAGCGAGATCGACGCCCGGCCATGTTTGAAGATTTCCGCGACATCGTCGTCGGCTTTTAAGCGCACGCCGCAAGCCCCTTCCATATACAAAATGGGCGCGACCCGGGCTTTAACACCGTCGAGCCTGGCAATGCGGGTCATCAAGGCTTTTTTGGCCAAGACCAGACGCTCATCCAACAGTTGCCAAAAGCGAGTTTCATCCCGTTTAGCTTCCAGGGCGATACGCGGCAGGTTCAGGCTGATAACACCCAAATTATTGCGGCCTTCAAGGATCTGCTGACCGTTTTCCTCGTAAACACCAAGGAAACTGCGACAGCCCATGGGGGTTTTGAACGAGCCGGTCACCTTGACCACCTGATCGTAGTTCAGGATGTCAGGGTACATACGCTTACTGGCGCACTCCAGGGCCAACTGCTTGATATCGTAATTCGGATCGTTGACCTTGTGGTTCAAACCGTCGCGAATCGCGAACACCAGCTTCGGGAATACGGCGGTCTTGCGATTTTTACCCAGGCCGGCAATCCGGTTGCGTAGTATCGACTGTTGGATTAAGCGCGATTCCATGCTGGTGCCCAGACCAAAGCCAAAGGTGACAAACGGCGTTTGTCCATTGGCGGTATGCAAGGTGTTAACTTCATATTCCAGTGATTGGAAGGCGTCATAACACTCTTTCTCCGTGCGGGAGCGGGCATACCCTTGTGCATCGGCAATGTTCCACTGTGTGGCGGTATTACAGTGCTTGTCGTAACTGGCGGCGACGTAAGGCGCCAGGACTTCATCAATACGGTTAATGGTGGTGCCGCCATAGATATGGCTGGCCACCTGGGCGATAATCTGTGCAGTTACCGCCGTGGCGGTGGAGATGGAGCGGGGTGGCTCGATCTCTGCATTGCCCATTTTAAAACCCTTGGTCAGCATACCTTCCAGATCGATCAACATACAGTTGAACATCGGGAAAAAAGGCGCGTAACCCAGATCATGGTAATGAATTTCGCCACGTTCGTGGGCCAGTACCACCTCGCGAGGCAGGATATGTTGCTGGGCATAATGTTTGGCGACGATGCCGGCCAGCAGATCACGCTGAGTGGGGATCACCTTACTGTCTTTATTGGCGTTTTCATTGAGCAGCGCCATATTGCTTTGCTCAACCAGTCCGCGAATTTCCTGGTTAAGACGGCCACGCTGCTCACGGGCAACATCCCGATCGTGACGGTACTCGATGTACAGACGGGCCAGGGTCTTATGGGGACCGGCCATCAGCTGGTTTTCCACAGCATCCTGAATATCGCGGATATCCACATGGGAGCGCGAATTCATCTGCTGGCCCACCAGGGCGGCGACGGTGGCGCAGTAATCATCATCTTGCACCCCGGCGGCTTGGGCCGCGTGTAAAATAGCCTGATAAATCCGTTCTTCATCGAAATTAACCTGACAACCGTCTCGTTTAATCACTACCGGTTTCACGATGGGACTCCTTTGGGTGGGTTAAGGTCTCGCCCCTCTTGCCGATATGCCCTATCGTGACGACGACGGGTGTGATAACTATCGGTAGGCGAAAAAACACTATATATAGTTTGATAAAGTTTATTTTACTACTAGATGTAGAGTATGGGCCATGGAAAAGTAACAAAACTTGACCTTGCTCAATAAAAAACACCCCCGGATGAAGTGTTGTACAGGGTGCTTTTTAAGCGGAAAAGAGGGCGTTATGATTTATGCTACTGAAAATAAATCATTAAATTTTGTATCGCCGATGTGAGTGGCAGAAAAAAATATTTATCGAGATTCTCGCGGTATTTTGGCGCGGGTTAGTGTATAGCGTGACGCTCTGAAGAGGCTGGTCATGGCGCAAGGTGCTTATGGTGCGTGCAGCCAATAAACCGCCTCATAGGGGCGCAGCGTTAACGCGTGTGGCCGATCGGGCGTATCACAATAGTTGCTTATCAGCCGCCGCCAAGTGCCGCAATAGGTATGGGCTGGTTGCCATGCTTGGGCTTGGTTGCTTAAATTCACCAATACCAACAGGTGCTGGCCGAGCCAGGTACGTTGATAATGCCACAGTGCCGGATGGGTTGGACTCAGGTCGCGATAATCGCCTTGCGCCAGGATTGGCAAGGTTTTGCGTAATAATATAAGTTCCTGATAACAATAAAAAACTGACGTTTTGTCCGCCAACGCGGCTTGAGCATTGATGCTGTCGGCATTGTCGCCACGCTCAATCCACGGGGTGCCGGTGCTGAAACCGGCGTTCGCCCCGGCCTTCCATGGCATCGGTGTACGGCCATTGTCGCGGGATCGGGCGGCCAGAATGTGCAGCAGTCGGATGGTATCAACGCCTCGTGCTACGCCCTCGTGGTACATGGTCAGGCTCTCCACGTCCCGGTATTGATCTATATGGGTGAAATGGGGATTGGTCATGCCCAGTTCCTCACCTTGATAGATAAATGGCGTACCCTGCATCCCATGCAAGGCCATCGCCAGCATTTTGGCCGAGACCACCCGCAGCGGGCCTTCATCACCGAAGCGGGAGACAATACGCGGCTGGTCGTGGTTACACCAAAACAGGGTGTTCCAGGCACGGTTATGCATGCCGCGCTGCCAGCGGTTGAAAATCTGTTTGAGTAGCACATAATCCGGGGCGGCCAAGGCCCATTTTTCACCGTTACGGTAATCCACCTTAAGATGATGGAAATGGGCGACCATCGATAATTGACTGCCATTAAGGTTGGCATAGTGCCGGCATTTGGCCAGGGAGGTGGAGGACATCTCACCCACCGTCGTCAATCCGTAGGGCGAAAAAACCTCCGTGTTCATTTCCCGCAAAAAATCCTGAACCCGTGGCCGGTCGGTATAAAATGGTCGGCCATCGCCCAGCGGCGCGTCGGGTAGCCGTGGGTGTTTTGATATGACGTTAATCACGTCGAGGCGCAGGCCGTCGATGCCGCGTTCGGCCCAGTAGCGGCAAATGTTTTTCAGCTCAGCGCGCAGCGCCGGTTGCTCCCAATTCAGATCGGCTTGTTCGCGCGAATAAAGGTGTAAGTAATATTGACCGTCCGGCCCAGAACGACGCCAGGCGCTGCCGCCAAACTTGGATTGCCAATTATTGGGTGGGCCGGCATCTTTGCCGTCGCGCCAGAAATAATAAGATCGATGGGGATTACCGGGCGTCCTACCCGCCTGAAACCAGGCGTGGGCAGTGGAGCTGTGGTTGAGCACCATATCCAAAATAATACGCATTCCGCGCTGATGGACAGCGGCCACCAGTCGATCAAACTCGGCAAGCGTACCGTACGCCGGGTCAATGGCATAATAATCGGCAACGTCATAACCGCTGTCCACTTGCGGGGAGACAAAGATCGGGGTGAGCCACAGCGCATCTACGCCCAGCTGGTGCAGATAATCCAAGCGACGGATGATGCCGGCTAAATCGCCGCAGCCATTGCCAGTGCTGTCCTGGAAGCTTTTTGGGTAAATCTGGTATATCACCCCGGTACGCCACCAGGCATCCTGCGTTGTCATGCTAAGCGCCCGTTGCAGTGATTCGACGTCGCAAGTCGGTTGCGCGCACGTCGTTCGATAACGAAAAAGGGGTCATTCCCCATGGCGTTATAGTACGAAAAATCTGTCGAGTAGACAAAAAATACGCCGCAATCCGTGAAGTTGTTCGGTTTATTCAATTAACTGCATGTTGTTTATTTATCGTTGATATTTTCGGTCGTATAGTCCGCAGGAATATAGTTATCCCGCTGATAATGAATGCCGCTACCGAATTGCCATCATCAAATGATAGCGTATATCACAGCTTACCACCCTAAAGACGTTTTCACCTTAGGGACAGCGGTATCGTCGGCTGCGGTCGTGTTTGCCCGCCACAGTCAGTTTTTCCTGTTTTACCGGAGGTGTATCACCCATATGGACCCTGCACCGAGTTCTGATCGACATTCGCCCATCCGGTAAGCATTGCCTCATTGTTGGTGCTGGCTTACCGGATGATAAACGGTAAGCGGAAGCACGCCCTTCTGCTGCTACGATTTTTTGCCCATAACCGGTATACACCGGTCATAGGCAGGGATATGGCATCATGCTAAAAATTATTTCCCGGCGGTTACTCACCAAAGTATTCCGTCATCTCCCGCGACGTCTATTCCAACGTGATGTGATGTTGGATGGACTGAAAAAACCAGAGGGTCGGGGTATCCCGGCGGTGCTGACCCGTACCTGCCTGACGTGCGCCGCGGCCACCGCAGCGGAGCTGTATACGCGTTTCGCCAGCAGCGAACAGGGCCTTAATGCGTTGCAAGCTGCCTCAGCCGGAGAACGCTACGGGCGTAATACCGTCGCGGCCGAGCTGCCGCTGCCTTGGTGGCGGCATCTTTGGTTATGCTATCGCAACCCGTTTAATATTCTGCTGACGGCATTAGGCATCGTCTCTTACGGTACCGACGATAGCGTGGCGGCGATGGTCATTGCCCTCATGGTCATGATTGCCACGTTGCTTAATTTTGTGCAGGAATTACGTTCTAACCGGGCCGCCGACGCGCTGAAAAAAATGGTGAGCACCACGGCGACGGTACTGCGCAGTGATATTCCCGGCGGCGATGCCACCTGGCGAGAAATCGCCATCAGTTGGCTGGTGCCAGGCGATATTATCAAATTGTCCGCCGGGGATATGATCCCGGCGGATGTACGGATTTTACATGCACGGGATGTGTTTATTGCCCAGGCGGCGTTGACTGGCGAAGCGTTGCCGGTGGAAAAAAACGCACTGCCCATCGCGGTGCCGGTGAGCAATCCGCTGGAGTGCGCCAATCTGTGTTTTATGGGTACCAATGTGATCAGTGGTACCGCCCGGGCCATAGTGATCGGTACCGGTGATACGACCTGGTTTGGCCAGTTAGCCAGCTATACCACTCTCAACGCGGCACCGCCGAACGCATTTCAACTGGGGATAAGTCGCGTCAGCTGGTTATTGATCCGCTTTATGTTGGTCATGACGCCGATAGTGTTGCTGGTAAACGGTTTTACCAAGGGTGACTGGTGGGAAGCTGCGCTGTTCTCGCTCTCGGTCGCGGTGGGACTGACCCCGGAAATGTTGCCCATGATCGTGACATCTACCCTGGCCAAAGGGGCAGTACAACTATCACGACAAAAGGTGATCGTCAAACGTCTGGATGCTATTCAGAATTTTGGCGCGATGGATATCCTTTGTACCGATAAGACCGGCACCCTGACGCAAGATAAAATTGCGCTGGAATGCCATACCGATGTTTACGGGGTTCGTAGTGATCGGGTCTTGCAGTGTGCCTGGCTCAACAGTTTTCACCAGACAGGATTAAAGAATCTACTGGATAAAGCCGTACTGGAAAGCGTTGCTGATCATCATCCCTCTCTGGCCCAAGCCGATTGGCGGAAAATTGACGAAATTCCTTTTGATTTCGAACGGCGGCGGATGTCGGTCATTGTCGCCGGCGAGGATGGTCTCCCGCAGTTGATATGTAAAGGTGCGCTGGAGGAAGTGCTCAGCGCATGCACCCGGATAAGGCACGGTCATGCCATCATCCCGATCGAGCCCGGCGTAATGGAACATATCGCCAAGGTTACCGGTGAACTGGCGCGCCAGGGACTCAGGGTGGTGGCGGTGGCCAGTCGGGTAATGGCGCAAGAGCGCTGCGATTTCAGCCGGCTGGATGAGTCAGACCTGATTCTTGAGGGTTACATCGCGTTCCTCGACCCGCCGAAAGAGAGTGCCGCTCCGGCCCTGGAAGCACTGGCGCACCATGGGATCACGGTCAAGATCCTCACTGGCGATAACGAACGGGTGGCGGCTAAAGTGTGCAAGGACGTGGGATTATCGGTTAGCCGAATACTCATCGGCAGTGACATCGACGCCCTGAACGATCGACAACTGGGTCAAGCCGCTCTGGAAACCGCGGTATTCGCCAAGCTGACGCCGTTACAAAAGGCGCGGATTGTCGGTGCATTGCGTCATGAGGGGCATGTGGTGGGTTTTATGGGCGACGGCATCAACGACGCCCCGGCGCTACGGGCAGCGGATATCGGTATTTCAGTGGATTCAGCGGTGGATATTGCCAAAGAGGCGGCGGATATCATCTTGCTGGAAAAAAGCCTGATGATCCTGGAGCAAGGGGTGGTGGAAGGCCGTCGTACCTTTATCAATATGATGAAATATATCCGTATGACGGCCAGTTCCAATTTTGGCAATGTGTTCAGCGTATTGGTAGCCAGCGCCTTTTTACCTTTCCTGCCCATGCTGCCGCTGCACCTGCTGGTACAGAATTTAATCTATGACATTTCACAAATTGCCATCCCGTTCGACAAAGTGGATCACGATCAGCTGAACCGGCCACAGCACTGGCGCAGTCGGGATCTGGGCCGTTTTATGGTATTTTTCGGCCCAATCAGTTCGATCTTTGATATTCTCACGTTCTGCCTGATGTGGTGGGTGTTCAAAGCGAACAGCGTCGCGCAACAGACCTTGTTCCAAACCGGCTGGTTTGTGGTGGGCGTATTGTCGCAGACGTTAATTGTGCACATGCTGCGTACACGCAAAATTCCCTTTTTGCAGAGTCGTCCGTCCTGGGCCTTGAGCCTCACCACCCTGACGGTCATGATCGTCACCATTGGCATGCTGTTTACCCCGGTGGCCGGTTTTCTGCATCTGCAGACACTACCACTGGGCTATTATCCTTGGCTGGTGGTGATTCTGGTCGGTTATATGGCCTTGGTGCAGGCGATGAAGGGGTGGTTTGTTCGTCGTTACGGCTGGCAATAAAACCCTGGCCGGGCAGTGGAACAAGCCATTGCCCGGCGTCGGCATACCCGGTGGGCGTGGGGGACGCACAACGAGGTGCCGGGTTTACGCGTCATCGGCCGGACGGCGCGGTCTTATTCTTCGGTAAGTTTAAGCGGCGGCAACTGCAAAAAAGTGTTTAATAACCCTTCGGCCCAGGCTTTGCGGATGGTGGCGAAATAGGGGTGCTGCTCGGTAATGCGGTACTGCTCATCGCTGGCAAAGCTGTCGCGGCGATAGATCATCACGTCGAGCGGCAGGCCCACGGACAAATTGCTGCGCAGCGTGGAATCGATGGAAATCAATGCGCAGCACATCCCTTGCTCAAGCGAGGTGTCGAACGAGAGCACCCGATCGATAATCGGCTTGCCGTATTTGCTCTCGCCAATTTGAAAGTAAGGGGTATCCTCGGTCGCCTCGATAAAATTACCCTCTGGGTAAATATGAAACAACCGCGGCCTTTCTCCTGCAATTTGCCCGCCCAACAGGATGCTGCAGCTAAAATCGGTGCTGCTACCGCTTTGCTGCGCGCTGCTGTCGCGGTAAATCACTTCCCGCACTGTTTCACCCACCAGGCTGGCGGCGTCAAACAGTGTGGGCACGTTTAATAGATTTGGCCGGTCCATCTCGTTGGCCCGCAGGTGCAGCAGGTTAATGATGCTCTGGGTGGTGGCCAAATTGCCGGCGCTTTGCAGCACCAACGTACGTTCACTGTCCTGATGCAAGACATGCAGTTTACGGAAGGTGGAAATATGATCCACTCCGGCATTGGTGCGGGAGTCGGAGGCAAACACCAGCCCACCCGACAGGCGCATCGCTACGCAGTAGGTCATAAATGCACATCCTTTAACATGACTTTATTGTTGTTGCCCACCGGACTGTTGATCCTCAGTTTGTTCCACTGTCGCTTGCGAATACATCTCTTCATAACCTCCGCCGATACGCGAACCCCGAACCGGACAGGCATCAAGATAATCGAAACCGACCGCAAGTTTCAAATGCTGACTGGGGTTGCAGGTATTATTTGTTATGTCAAAACTTTGCCAATGTTCATTTAGCCACACTTCCACCCATGCATGCATCGCCACATGTTTGGTATCTTCACTGTAAATATACCCGCTTACATAGCGGGCGGGAATACTCAAGCTGCGGCAGCAGGCAAGAAACACATGGGCATGATCTTGACAGACGCCGTGCTGGGCGGCAAAGACTTTGGCGGCAGAATCTTGCACGCCGGTGGCCCCGGGGGTATAAGGCATGCGCTGGCGCAGCTCAGCCATCAGTTCGCGCAGACTCTCGTTTGCCGCCGATATGCGGTAATAACGCGCGGCAAAGGTGCGGATCGCTTCGTCAGCCTGGGTCAGAGGACTGGAACGTAAAAAAACCAGCGGTGATAATGGTCCGCACTCCTCGGGAATGTTTTCACTGTCATCGGCAATTTCCACCACGCCTTTCGCCCGGATGGCGATAACCTCATGCGGGCGGTCAAGGGTCAGCACATGTTGCAGATTACCAAACCCATCGGTGACCTGCGTTGCCTGCTCCGGTAAGTTGAGCGACCACTCCAGGATCCGTTGCCGCGCAGTGTTTTGCGGCGTCAGACGCAGATACTGGGTGCTGAATTTAACTTCATTATCATAGCGATAATGCGTCAGGTGATCGACGGCCAGTTTCATAGCGCCTCCAGATAGGTATGGTTAATACTTTCTGCCAAGGCGTTGATTTTGCCCTGGAACTGTATCATATAGGCCTGTAGACCGGGTTCCAGTACCTCATCGAGGGTACTAAAACGCAACTCGACATGCAGTGTATGCGCCAGACGGCGTGGCCCGTTGGCCCGTTGGCCGCCGATGCGTTCCAATTGTTGCACCAGGTCACCAACGCAGGCACGCAGGGAGCGGGGCATATCGTTGCGCAATACCAGTAATTCGGCCACCGTTTCGCGGCTAATGGGATGATTGTACAGACTGTGGTAAGCCTCCCGAGCGCTGACGGCGCGCAGCAGGGTATCCAGACGATAGTATTCCCGCACGGGATCAGACTCGGGATCCAACTGCTGGTTTTTCACACCGAGCAACTGTGCGGTGGCGTACGCCCGTTCAATCAGCGTACCGAGACGGATAAAACACAACGCGTCATTTCGCAACAGTGTGCCGAACATCGCACCGCGAAACAGGTGAGCCCGTTCCTTAACCCAATCAAAAAACGCATCGGTACCCACTTTTGCCACGCCTTTACTGCGCATCAGCTTCATTTCAATCCAGGTGGCGTTAATGCTTTCCCACACTTCGGAAGACAGGCTGCCGCGCACGGCATGGGCATTATTCCAGGCCATTTCAAAGCAGCTGTAAATACTGCTGGGATTGCGCGGATCGAGAGCGAAAAAATTCAGCAGATTCGGCATGGTCAGACGGGCATAATGCTCTTCGAACAGCGCATGACCGCCGGTCAGGTTCAGCGGCAGGGTTAAATCTTCATTCTGCTGGCTGCGGATCGGCATCAGGGATAATTTGTAGGTGACATCGAGCACCCGTGCAATGCTTTCAGCCCGTTCCAGATAACGGGCCATCCAATAGAGTTCGCTGGCGGTTCTGCTTAGCATTGATTATCCTCCATAACCCAAGTGTCCTTGGTGCCGCCGCCCTGTGATGAATTCACCACCAGCGATCCGGCATTTAGCGCGACCCGGGTTAATCCGCCCGGGATGAGCCGGATCTCGTCGCCAGTCAGGGCAAACGGTCGCAAATCAATATGGCGCGGCGCCAGCCCTTCCTCGACAAAGGTGGGACAGGTGGAGAGCGCCAGCGTCTCCTGCGCGATGTAATTACTCGGGTTGGCCAGCAGCCGTTGGCGGAACTCGGCCAGTTCGGCCCGCGATGCTTTGGGTCCAACCAACATGCCGTAACCGCCGGCACCGTGCACTTCTTTCACCACCAGCTGTTCCAAATTGGCCAGCACATAGGATAACGCGCTCGGATCACGACACTGCCAGGTGGGAATGTTACCCAGGATCGGTTCTTCAGACAGGTAGAAACGGATCATCTCGGGCACATAGGGATAGATGGATTTATCGTCCGCCACCCCGGTCCCGAGTGCGTTGGCCAGTACCACACCGCCGGTGCGGTATACCGACAGCAGCCCCGGCACGCCAAGCGTGGAGTCGGCGCGAAAAGCCAGCGGGTCGATATAGGCGTCATCAATACGCCGGTAAATGACGTCGACTTTGCATGGCCCTTCGGTGGTGCGCATAAACACCACGCCTTGTTTAACAAACAAATCGGCCGCTTCTACCAGTTCGACGCCCATTTGCTGAGCCAGGAAGCTGTGCTCAAAATAGGCGCTGTTAAAACGACCGGGCGTCATCACCACCACCGTCGGATCCACCACCGCCGTACTCTCGCGCAGGGTTTGCAGCAGTTCGAATGGATAGCGTTCAATGGCGGCGATATGCTGGTTGGCAAACAAATCCGGATAGAGCCGCATCATCATTTTGCGATTTTCCAGCATATAAGAGACCCCGGATGGGGTGCGCAGATTGTCCTCCAGCACATAATAATGACCATCACTGTTGCGCACCATGTCGGTGCCGACAATATGCGCATAGGTATTATTGTGCAGGTCGACCCCCTGCATACAGGGTTGATACTGTTCGTTGGCCAGCACCTGTTCCGCCGGCACGATGCCCGCTTTGAGAATGTGCTGTTGATGATAGATATCGTAAAGAAAGGCGTTCAGTGCCTGGACCCGCTGGCGAATACCGCGATCCATCCAGGCCCACTCCTTGGCAGGGATAATCCTCGGCACGCTGTCAAACGGGATTAATCGCTCGGTGCCCCCCTCTTCGCCATAGACATTAAACGTAATCCCCACCCGGTGGAACAGTAGCTCGGCCTCTTCTTTTTTCTGCACAATGGCTTGCTGATCGGCCTGCTGTAACCATTGCCAATAGGCATCGTAATGACCGCGGTGCGAACCGTCAGTCGTGACCATTTCATCAAAAAATGGCGACCCGGAAAGATTGATTTTTATCATCGGTTTACCTTTGCTGGCCCATCAACGCAGATAATAGCCTTATGCATAAAGCGCGCCAGTTGGCAGCACGTTGCCAAAGGCACAAACGATGCGCTGTGACGAGAATACGCGCTGTTTTGGTGCGGTCCGGGCAGGGGGGTATTTTTTCTAACCAAAAGAGGGCATGAGGTTAATGAGTGGGCATGATATATACGCTTGCTATATACAATTTTTTTAGTACAATTATGATAACGAAAAGACTTAACGTGGGGGATGGATAATGACGCACAGTACGGTGTTTATCAATAATCGCTCACAGGCGGTGCGTATTCCTGTTGAATTGCGCTTTGCCGATGATGTAAAAATTGTAAACGTCAGGACGGTAGGTAAGGATCGAATTATTTCCCCTGTAGAAAGTACCTGGAATAGTTTTTTTCTCACCGATCCGGCGGTATCAGACGACTTTATGGAAGAAAGATCGACTCAGGAGCAACAGGAGCGTGAGCCTTTTTAATGTTTAAATACATGCTTGATACCAATATCGTGATTTACGTGATCAAAAGACGGCCATTGGAAATAATGGACATTTTTAATGCCAATGCAGGGATAATGGTCATTTCGTCAATCACGCTGGCCGAGATGCTGCATGGCGTGGAAAAAAGTGCAGCAGTGGCGCGCAACAGGTTAGCTGTGGAAAATTTTGTTTCGCGATTGACCGTATTACGTTACGACGACAAAGCGGCAATGCACTATGGTGATATACGTGCTGATCTTGAACGAAAAGGGACACCTATCGGTGTTAACGATATACATATTGCAGCCCATGCCCGCAGTGAGGGCCTGATTGTCGTGACTAATAATATGTGTGAATTCAACCGGATTAACGGTCTAATGGTAGAAAATTGGCTTAACTGATGCCAATGTGGGCACGCCTTATCCAGCGCGCCCGGTGGTATTTATCCGCGCACGGCAATAGCTTCAATCTCGATTTGCACATCTTTCGGCAGACGCGCCACTTCCACACATGAACGGGCTGGGAAGGGGGCGTTATGCTCGGTGAAAAACGCCTCATAGGTGGCGTTAACGGTGGCAAAATCGTTTAAGTCTTTCACGAATACCGTGGTTTTTATAATATTGGCCACACTTAAACCGGCTGCTTCGACGATCGCCCGGACATTCTCCAGCGATTGGCGGGCTTGAGCGGCAATATCCGCTGCGACCAGACCGGTTTTGGGGTCGACCGGAATCTGTCCAGAGGTGAAAAGCATATTGCCAAGGTCTACTGCCTGGACATAGGGCCCGATGGCTGCCGGGGCGTTTTCGGTACTGATAATACGGGTCATGCTGGCTCCTAGTGTGTTGATCAAGATATAAAAAAGCGTTGCCGGCTAGTATAAGGACTCACGCGGCTATTGCCCAGCTCAAGAATGTTGAATCACCGCCTGATGCTCGAACTCTTTCTCACAGTATTTGCATTGTAAATGCACCTGATTGCCACGGCTTTTCACCGTGAAGCCAGAGGCAACCGGCTCACTGCGACTGATACAGTTGCTGTTAGGGCAGGTCAGGACGCCATCGATCCGATCAGGCAGCGACAGGGTCAGCTTGCGTACCACTTCGTAGTTATCAATGCGGTTCACGGTCGCGTGCGGGGCATACATTGCCAACTGGTTAGCTTGTTGCTCGGTCAGAAAAACGTTCTCAATCTTGATCAGATCCTTTTTGCCCAACTGATTGGACGGCAGATTTAACCCGATGGTGATCCGTTGATCGGTCGCGGTCAGTTTAAACAGCGTCAGTAGCTTAAAGCCCACCTGCGCCGGGATATGGTCGATCACCGTGCCGCGATTAATCGCTTCGACCTGCAATTTATTATCCTGAGTCATATATACCCCCTTAACCTGCAATCTGTTGATCGTTAAGCACCAAGGAGAGCAACGCCTGGCGCGCGAAAATACCGTTGCCCGCCTGCTGGAAATAATAAGCATAAGGCGTAGCGTCAACATCATGGGCGATTTCATCAACCCGAGGGAGCGGATGCAGCACTTTCATATTCTCCCGTGCCTGGTGTAAATCTGCGGCGCACAAGACAAACTGCGCCTTGACGTTTGCGTACTCCGACGGGTCCAATCGCTCCTTCTGCACCCGAGTCATATACAGAATGTCCAGATCAGGCACCACCTCTTCAATAGAGGCGTGCAGGCTGTATTCAATCTCTTTTTCCGCCAGCATGTTGAGTATATAGGTCGGCATGGCCAGCGCTTCGGGCGCAATGAAAAAGAAGTGATTACCGGTAAATTTGGCCAGTGCCTGGGTCAAAGAGTGGACAGTGCGGCCATATTTCAGGTCGCCCACCATCGCCACGTTAAGATTGGAGAGCCGTCCCTGGGTTTCTTGGATGGTAAACAGATCCAGCAGGGTTTGCGTGGGATGCTGGTTGGCGCCGTCGCCCGCGTTGAGGATCGGCACACCACCGGAAAACTCGGTGGCCAGACGTGCGGCTCCCTCTTGCGGATGGCGCATCACAATAGCGTCAACGTAGGTGCTGATAACCGATATGGTGTCTGCCAGGGTTTCGCCCTTTTTGCCCATGGACGTATTGCCCGCGTCGGGAAACCCCACTACTGAGGCACCTAAGCGATGAATGGCGGTTTCAAATGACAGCCGGGTGCGGGTGGAGGCTTCAAAAAAACAGCTGGCCACGACTTTATGCTTTAACAGTTCCGGTTGCGGATGGGCTTTCAGGCCGGCGGCGGTTCGTAGCACCAGCTCCAGCTCCTCGCGGTTCAGGTCATTTATGGAAATGATATGCTTTTGATAAAGTGGACTAGCCATGATGGTTCCTCCTTACGGATGACGGTGACGCCTTTCTCTGACGCAAGTTTAGGGCGCGGCTGGAATATTGCGCAAAAAAAAGCCCCTCAATGAGGGGCCGGTACTGAAATAATAAAACGGGCAACGGGAGCAATGATGGCAGTTGACTGCCAACGGGCAGAGGGCAATCGTCATGGGTATCGAAGATCATGCTGCTGTACATTGAACCTCCCGGCAAACTGCCCGGAATTATACGCGTGTGCCCAAGTAGTTCAAGGGCCAACCTGCCGATATTCGTCAATAAGCAAACGATTGGCTAGTTAATAAAAATAAGTGTTAAATATCTCTCACTTTGGCCTGTGTACCTGTTTTATAATGAAACGTTATTTCATTTTTTAAGGAACAATTATGATCACTGGTAACATCCACCACCTCGATCTGGTGCCCTATCTGCCGGCCAAGTTGCGTGAAGCGATTGAATATGTAAAACAACATATCACCACTGAAACGCCGCTGGGCAAGCATGACATTGACGGAAATCAGGTCTTTGTCCTGATTTCTAATGACAGTACCGAAGCGCTGGAAAAACGCCGCGCGGAGTACCATGCAAAATATCTGGATATTCAAATTATCCTCAATGGCGTGGAAGGCATGACGTTCAGTAACCTGCCAGCAGGAAAACCTGATACCGACTGGTTGGCAGATAAGGATATTGCCTTCTTGGCGGCAGGCGAACAGGAAAAGCAGTTTGTCATGCACAACGGTGATTTTGTGGTGTATTACCCGGGTGAAGTTCACAAACCGCTGTGCGCCGTAGGCGCGCCGGCCCACGTGCGTAAAGCTGTGGTGAAAATCGACGTCGCGCTGGTCAGCTGATGCCGCAGGCTAACGCACGCCCGTTAGCCTATTGAGACCGTACCGGCAAGGGCGGGGGATGTTATCCCCGCGTTAATCCATCGTCCTGGCCGGATCGCTCAAGCCTAGCAACCGTGACCGCTTGGCGACTTGCTCAAGCCTAGCAACTGTGACCGCTTGGCCAATCATACCAGCGTCGCGACCATGACTGCTTTAATGGTATGTAGCCGGTTTTCTGCCTGATCGAACACCACACTATGAGCTGATTCAAACACCTCGTCCGTGACCTCCATGCCGCCCACCAAACCATATTCCTCGGCCATCGCTTTGCCCATGCTGGTTTGGTCATCATGAAACGCGGGCAAACAGTGCAGGAATTTAACCTGTGGATTGCCCGTTAGCCTGATCATATCCATATTGACCTGATAGGCGCGCAGAAGTGCGATACGTTCGCGCCAGATAGATTTCGCTTCGCCCATGGAAACCCAAACGTCAGTATAGAGAAAATCCACCCCGGTGACGCCTTCGCTTATATCCTCGGTGAGCGTGATCTTGCCGCCGTGTTGTTGTGCCATATCGCGACAATGGCTGACCAATTGTGCGTCTGGCCAGCAGGCGCGTGGCGCCACCAAACGCAGATCCAAACCGGTCAGTGCTGCCGCCTCCAGCATACTGTTGCCCATGTTGTTGCGGGCATCCCCGACGTAAGCGAATGACATCTGGTCAAAGGATTTTTCCGGCAAATGTTCCTGCATGGTCAGCAGATCGGCCAGTAACTGGGTCGGATGGAACTCGGTGGTCAAGCCATTCCATACCGGTACGCCGGCATAGCGCGCCAGTGTCTCGACGATCTCCTGACCATAACCACGGTATTGGATACCGTGATAAAGGCGCCCCAATACCCGGGCGGTATCCTTAATGGACTCCTTATGGCCAATTTGACTGCCGCTGGGGCCGAGATAGGTCACACGAGCACCTTGGTCGAACGCGGCAACTTCGAAAGAGCAGCGGGTACGGGTCGAATCTTTTTCGAAGATGAGCGCGATATTTTTCCCCGTCAGGCGCGGCGTTTCCTGGCCGGCGCGTTTTTCTGCTTTCAGGGTGGCGGCCAGCGCCAGCAGATCGAGAATTTCAGCGGGTGAGAAATCCATTAATTTTAGGAAGTGACGTTGAAAAAACTGACTCATAATTATCCCTCTGCACATATAATTTTAATCATAATGAATTTAAATTCACTTTATATGTATGAATATTCAATTTCAAGTATTGATATCAAATCTTTCATGTTTAAGCTGGAGCCTTAACCCCTGCTGTGGGAAAATGAACGCCTAATAAGCTGACCGACGCATTGAGGATAGGGGCATGGCACATCAATTCCTGGAAGAGCAGCGTGACGAAACACGTTTGATAATCGAAGAGCTATTGGAAGACGGCAGCGATCCGGAAGCGCTTTATACCATCGAGCATCACTTTTCCGCCGAAAATTTCGATTTGCTGGAAAAAGCCGCCGTTGAAGCATTCAAAATGGGCTACGAGGTCACCGACGCCGAAGAGCTGGAAGTGGAAGACGGCTCGGTATTGGTGTGCTGTGACGCCGTCAGCGAAATGTCACTGAATGCCGATTTAATCGACAGCCAGGTTGAGCAGCTGTTTGCCTTGGCCGAGCGCATGGGCGTGAACTACGATGGTTGGGGCACCTACTTCGAAGACGGCGAAGACGACGACGAAGATGAAGATGAAGATGAAGATGATACCGAAGACGGTGTGAACGGCGCACCGCCGATTCATGGCATTATCGATCAGGATGATAACGGCACCCGCCACTAAGCGTTGCTCTTTGGCAAGGCATGTCACGCTGGACATGCCTTGTGCTTAGGCTAGCGGCTTAAGCATGGTCACTTCACAGTCCACGTGCCCGGTGGTGCCCATCGGCCCATTAATATGGGCAAATCCCAACCGTTCATACAAGGCTATTGCGCGGGTCAGACTGGCGGTGGTTTCCAGGTAACAATGGGTAAAATGGTGCTCGCGCGCAAACGCCAACGCCCGTAGCGCTAACTCGTGGGCCATGCCACGTCCGCGCAGGCTAGACAGAAAATACATTTTTTGCAATTCGCAAATATCTTCCCCGCCGTCTGCCAATGGCGCAATTCCGCCGCCCCCGGCAATCCGCCCGTTTAACTCAATCACCCAATACGCACTGCGTGGCTGGCTGTAGAGCTGATACAACTTATCCAGATTGGGATCGGACACGGTATAACCTTTATCCGCCGTCAGGCCGAATTCGGCCGACACCTGACGAATCACCTGCGCAATGGCTGGATTGTCCGCCAGCGTAATAGGGCGTACCAGAATATTGACTGCGTTAGCCATGGACATCGTTTTTACCCAAGGAAATGAGCAATAACATCGCCGATGTCGGCGATGTTATTATATTCACTGCAGGATAAACCTTCAGTTAATTTAAGACAACCGCCGCCCAAAATAGACGGGCGGGGTTGGGCGGCGCAGGGGGTTAAAGTGCGGCGATGGTTGCCTGCTGCTCAAGCAGCTTGGCTTTGGCGGTGATAAAACCGGCCATTTTTTCCCGCTCTTTGGCCACCACGGCTTCCGGCGCGCGAGCGATAAAACCCTCATTGGACAGTTTGTTATGAATACGGTCGATTTCCGTGTCAATTTTTACCACTTCATTGGCCAAACGATCCAGCTCCAGCGCCTTATCAACGATACCGGCCATGGGGATCAGTAATTCCCCCCCATCCACCAGCTTAACGATGGATACCGGGCCTTTATCACCCTCGGCAAGAATCACCAGGCTTTGCAGTCGAGCCAGCGTCTGGATAAAACCACGGTTGCCCTCGATACGCCGACGCGCCAGCGGCGTGGCGCCACGCACCAACACCTCCAGCGGTTTGCCCGGGGCGATATTCATTTCGTTACGAATGGTGCGCACCGCAATGACCAGCTGTTTGATCCATTCCACATCCGCCAGCGCCTCACTATCGTCAAGGGTGGCATCGAATACCGGGAACGGTTGCAGCATCAGGGTGTCGGCGTCAATGCCCTTGAGCACTTTAACCCGTTGCCAAATGGTTTCGGTAATAAACGGCACGATAGGATGCGCCAGGCGCAGCAAACCTTCCAATACCTCCACCAGCGTATGGCGGGTCGCGCGCAGTTCGCTTTCGCTGCCCTCGGTCATGACCGGTTTGGTCAGTTCCAGATACCAGTCACAGAACTGGTTCCAGGTAAAGTCATACAGCACGTTGGCGGCCAGATCAAAACGGTAGCTATCCAAGGCATCGCGATAGGCTTTCACCGTGCGGTTGAATTCGGCCAGGATCCAGCGGTCGGCCAGCGAAAACGTCATGTCGCCGCCATGCTGTCCACAATCCTGATCTTCGGTATTCATCAACACAAAACGGCTGGCGTTCCACAGCTTATTGCAGAAATTGCGGTAACCTTCCAGCCGTTTCATATCCCAGTTAATATCCCGGCCGGTAGATGCCAGCGCCGCCAAGGTAAAGCGCAGGGCATCGGTACCGTGCGGTTCAATGCCGTTGGGGAACTGTTTCTCGGTGCGTTTACGGATTTTATCGGCCAACTGCGGCTGCATCATATTGCCCGTGCGCTTAGCCACCAGTTCGGCCAAGGAAATGCCGTCCACCATATCCAGCGGGTCGATGACGTTGCCTTTGGATTTTGACATCTTCTGGCCTTCGTCGTCGCGGATAAGTCCGGTCATATACACGGTATTAAACGGCACCTGCGGTTGGTTGTTTTCATCTTTAACAAAATGCATGGTCAACATGATCATGCGGGCAATCCAGAAAAAGATGATGTCAAAACCGCTCACCATTACGCTGGTGGGGTGGAACGTTTTCAGCGCGTCGGTGGGTTGTGGCCAGCCCAGCGTGGAAAAGGTCCACAGCCCGGAAGAGAACCAGGTATCCAGCACATCTTCGTCCTGGCGCAGCACCACCGAGGCGTCCAGATGATATTCCTGGCGCACTTCATTTTCGTCGCGCCCGACATACACCTTACCGGCAGCATCGTACCAGGCCGGGATGCGGTGGCCCCACCACAGCTGGCGAGAGATACACCAATCCTGGATATCACGCATCCAGCTGAAGTACATGTTTTCATACTGTTTCGGCACAAACTGAATGTCGCCGTCTTCTACCGCCGCAATGGCCACTTTGGCCAGCGGCTCGGTACGCACGTACCACTGATCGGTGAGCATGGGTTCAATCACCACGCCGCCGCGATCGCCGTAAGGCACGGTCATAGGATGGGATTCAACCTTTTCCAGCAGTCCAAGCGCGTCAAACGCCGCCACTACCGCTTTGCGTGCGGCAAACCGCTCCAACCCCTGGAATTCTGCCGGAATGGCACCGCTCCAGGCGTCGCTGGCTTCACCCAGGGTATCAAAGACTTCTGCCTGCTGACGAATATCGCCATCCAGGGTCAGCACATTGATCATCGGCAGGCCGTGGCGTTTACCGACCTCATAGTCATTAAAGTCATGGGCCGGGGTAATTTTAACGCAACCGGTACCCTTGCTCATGTCGGCATGTTCGTCGCCGATGATCGGAATGCGGCGACCCAACAGCGGTAATATTGCGAACTTGCCGATCAGATTTTGATAACGCGGATCTTGCGGATTCACCGCAACGCCGGTATCGCCCAACACAGTTTCCGGGCGGGTGGTCGCGACCACCAGATAGTCTTTGCCATCGGCGGTGGTTGCACCCTCGGCCAATGGATAACGCAAATGCCACATCGAGCCCTGGGATTCACGATTTTCCACTTCCAGATCGGAAATGGCGGTACGCAGTTTGGGATCCCAGTTAACCAGACGCTTGCCGCGATAGATCAAATCCTGCTTAAACAGCTGGACGAACACTTCTTTCACTGCCTCGGACAGGCCGGCGTCCATAGTAAACCGCTCGCGCTCCCAATCCACCGAGGCGCCAAGCCGACGCATTTGGCGAGTAATAGTGCCGCCGGATTCAGCTTTCCATTGCCAAATTTTTTCGATAAAAGCATCACGGCCATAATCGTGGCGGGTTTTGCCTTCTTCTGCGGCAATTTTACGTTCCACCACCATTTGCGTGGCGATGCCCGCATGGTCGGTGCCCACCTGCCACAGGGTGTTTTTACCCTGCATGCGTTGATAACGCACGATAATATCCATAATGGTCTGCTGAAAAGCATGCCCCATATGCAGACTGCCGGTGACGTTCGGCGGCGGGATCATGATGCAGAAGCTCTCTTTACTGGTATCGTTATGCGGCTTGAAATAGCCCTGCTGTTCCCAGTGCTCGTAGAGCGGCTGCTCAATGTCGTGCGGATTATATGTCTTTTCCATTATACGTTGTATTTCACTGCGTTGGCGGCGTGGCCGTAGTCAATTGGAAGCCGACGCTGCGATAGGCTTTATACCGATCGCGCGCCAACTGTTTTAATGCGTCTTCATCTGGAACGAAGTCTATCACTTCATGGAAAGCGGAGGCAAAATCCGCACATTGCGGCAACAGGCTGATCAACAGGTCGCGTGGCGCATTGCCGCGTCGCGCAGGCCAGCAAATTTCCACCGGCGCGCCGTAGCGCGGGCCTTCTCCCGCCAGATTGTGCGGTACAAAAGCCGCCGGGTCACGTTGCCATAATGCTTCATCGAGCCGCAGCGCCTGCTCCTCGTCGCCACAGGCCACCAGCACCCGCTGTCCGGCGCGCCAGTGACGTGCCGCCAGATCGCAGGCAAGCCGTTCAACGGCACTCAGTCCGTCCTGTAGATCCTGGCTATCGAGGAGATAAAAGGTCGCGTTTTTCATGTGCCGTGTTTAGTTAGCCAGAAAGGCATGATGGAAAAATAGGGGCAGCCTGCGCTACCCCCTAAAGCATACCTTTTTTTCGCTTATTCGTCACCGTTCAGGCCGGAACGATTGAGCAAAAACTGCGCCAGCAGCGCCACCGGACGACCGGTAGCCCCCTTGGCCTTGCCCGAACGCCAAGCGGTGCCGGCGATATCCAAATGCGCCCAATTGAATTTGCGGGCAAAACGGGAAAGGAAACAACCGGCGGTGATGGCGCCGCCCGGGCGGCCACCGATATTGGCCATATCGGCAAAATTGGATTCCAACTGTTCTTGATACTCATCGCCCAACGGCAGGCGCCAGGCGCGATCACCCGACTGCTCCGAGGCGGCAATAAGCTCATGGGCCAACGGATTATGATTCGACATCATGCCGGTCAGATGATGACCCAAGGCAATAACGCAAGCACCGGTGAGGGTAGCAACATCAATTACCACGTCGGGATCGAAACGTTCGGCATAGGTCAAGGCGTCACACAGAACCAAACGGCCCTCGGCGTCGGTATTGAGCACTTCTACCGTTTGGCCGGACAGGGTGGTCAGCACATCACCGGGACGGTACGAACGGCCATCGACCATATTTTCACAGCCCGCCAGGATGCCAACGATATTCAGCGGCAGGCTCAGTTCCATCGCCATGCGCATCACGCCGTACACCGTCGCGGCACCGCACATGTCGTATTTCATCTCATCCATGCTATCGGCGGGTTTGATCGAGATGCCGCCGGCATCAAAGGTCAAGCCTTTACCTACCAGCACAATCGGCCGACTTTCCGGGGCCGGGCTGCCCTTATACTCGATAACCGACATCAGGGATTCATTTTGCGAACCCTGTCCCACCGCCAGATACGCGTTCATGCCCAGCTCTTTCATCTGCTGTTCGCCGATCACTCGGGTAGTGGTGGTTTTTCCATACTTATCCGCCAGTTGGCGTGCATGAGAGGCCAGATAAGCCGGGTTACAGATATTGGGCGGCATATTGCCCAAATCCTTGGCGGCGCTAATCCCTGAAGCAATGGCCAAACCATGCTGGATCGCCCGTTCTCCGCCGGTGAGTTCGCGGCGGGTGGGCACATTAAACACCATTTTACGCAACGGTCGGCGCGGTTCAGCCTTATTGCTTTTCAACTGATCAAAGGTATAAAGCGACTCTTTGGAGGTTTCCACCGCCTGGCGGACTTTCCAATAGGTATTGCGCCCCTTGACGTGCAGTTCGGTCAGGAAACAAACGGCTTCCATCGACCCGGTATCGTTCAGCGTATTGATGGTTTTTTGGATCACCTGCTTATACTGGCGCTCGTCCAGCTCGCGTTCTTTACCGCACCCAATCAGCAGGATACGTTCAGATAGCACATTAGGAACATGGTGCAGCAGTAAGGTCTGACCCACTTTCCCTTCCAGTTCGCCGCGGCGCAGTAACGCACTGATATAACCATCGCTGATCTTATCGAGCTGTTCAGCAATGGGTGACAGACGGCGCGGTTCAAAGACGCCGACGACAATACAGGCACTGCGTTGTTTTTCCGGGCTACCGCTTTTTACACTGAACTCCATGCACTCTCCTGAATCTTAAAGACAAAGACGCCATACCGGGATAAAATAAATGTTTTCCTATCGTATCCCCCGCCTTTGCATTAACTCTTATGTGTTAATCTGAACGACGCAAAGGACGTTATTCCGGCAATAATCAGTGCGTTCTCATAGCACAGCCGAACGCTTAATGCTGTTATACTCTATCTGGCGATGAAAGGTGGCTAATTGATACGGATTAATAGTGGATTAGCGAAGAAACTATCGACTTTCCTGCAAAAAGACAAGTTTTCACAGGCGAAATTAGCGTGATCATCATTAGATATCTGGTTCGGGAAACCTTTAAAAGCCAATTGGCCATCCTGTTTGTACTGCTGCTGATTTTTTTCTGTCAAAAGCTGGTACGGGTGTTGGGTGCGGCGGTAGACGGCGATATTCCGACAAACCTGGTGTTATCCCTACTCGGGTTAGGGGTGCCAGAAATGGCACAATTGATTCTGCCCCTGAGCCTGTTCCTCGGGTTACTGATGACCTTGAGCCGGTTATACGCTGAAAGCGAAATAACCGTGATGCATGCCTGCGGAATGGGGAAAATGGCGCTGATTAAAGCCGGGCTGTTGTTAAGCGTGTTGACAGCCCTGGCGGCAGCAGTAAATGTTATCTGGCTTTCCCCGTGGTCCTCGCGGCATCAGGATGAAGTGTTGGCGGAAGCCAAGGCCAATCCCAGCATGGCTGCCATGGTTGAAGGGCAGTTTCAGGCGGCGCAAAACGGCAATTCGGTACTGTTTGTTGGCAATGTCAAAGGTCAGGAGTTCCAAAACGTATTCCTGGCGCAACTGCATCCCAAAGGCAATGCTCGTCCTTCGGTGGTGATAGCGGACAAGGGGCATATGACCCAGCGTCCGGACGGTTCACAGGTGGTGACGTTAAATAAAGGCACTCGCTACGAGGGTACGGCGTTGCTGCGCGATTTCCGCATCACCGACTTTACGCAATATCAGGCCGTGATTGGCCATCAGACTGTGGCGGTGGCCAGTAATGATGCCGAACAGATGAGCATGAAGACGCTGTGGCGATCGCCAGAACCAGAGGCCCGTGCCGAGCTACAATGGCGTCTAACGCTGGTTGCATCGGTATTTATCATGGCGTTGATGGTGGTGCCACTGAGCGCGGTGAATCCCCGTCAGGGTCGAGTGCTGAGCATGTTGCCGGCCATGCTGCTTTATTTAATTTTCTTCCTGCTACAAAGCTCGCTGCGATCCAACGGTGCTAAAGGAAAACTTGACCCGGTGGTATGGATGTGGTTAACCAATCTGGTGTACCTGGGCATCGCCCTGTTGCTCAATATATGGGACAGCGTGCCGTTTAGGCGGGCACGTGAGCGTTTACACGGCAGAGGAGCGGCCTGATGTTTGGAGTACTAGACCGCTATATTGGCAAGACGATTTTTAATACCATCATGATGACGCTGTTTATGCTGGTGTCGTTATCGGGCATTATCAAGTTTGTCGATCAGCTGCGCAAGGTTGGCCAGGGCGATTATTCGGCCATGGGCGCCGGACTGTATACCCTGTTAAGCATCCCCAAGGATATCGAGATCTTCTTTCCGATGGCGGCGCTGCTGGGTGCGCTGATGGGGTTGGGCACCCTGGCGAGCCGCAGTGAACTGGTGGTCATGCAGGCGTCGGGATTTTCCCGCCTGCAAATTGCCGCCTCGGTGATGAAAACCGCCATTCCCCTGGTGCTGCTGACCATGGCCATTGGCGAATGGGTGGCCCCGCAGGGCGATCAGTTGGCGCGTAATTTCCGCTCCCAGGCACTTTATGGCGGCTCAATGCTGTCGGTGCAAAACGGCCTGTGGGCCAAGGACGGCCACGACTTTATCTTTATCGAACGTGTGGTCAGCGATAACCAGCTCGCCGGGGTAAACATCTACCACTTTGACAATGACAACCGGCTGCAAACCCTGCGCTACGCCGCCAGTGCCAGTTTTAACAACGGCATCTGGCACCTATCGCAGGTGGATGAATCCAACCTGAGCAATAATCAGCAAATTACCGGCCGGCAGACCCTTAACGGGGAATGGAAAACCAACCTGACGCCCGATAAGCTCGGCGTGGTGGCGCTTGATCCCGAATCGTTATCCATCACCGGCCTGTATAATTACGTACGCTACTTAAAACAAAGCGGCCAGGAGGCCAACCGCTATCTGCTCAATATGTGGGGTAAAATTTTCTCCCCCTTCTCGGTGGCGGTGATGATGCTCATGGCGGTATCGTTTATATTCGGTCCGCTGCGCAGCGTGGCGATGGGCGTGAGGATGATTACCGGGATCAGTTTCGGCTTTTTATTCTATGTGCTGGACCAGATCTTTGGTCCACTCAGCCTGGTATATAACATGCCGCCGCTGTTTGGGGCGTTACTGCCAAGCATGGCTTTTCTGATCATCAGTGTGGCGTTGTTGCTCAAAAAACGCTAGAGATCGGGTACAACACATCCTACGCTAACGGGTGATTGCCTGTTAGCGTAGGATGTGGGGATAACGCCCATTGACTCGACCTGCAGTGTTATTTTCGGTGCTTTACTCAAGCCTGCTTCATTTAATACTGTCGACAAACATCACTTTAGTCAGGTCGCGCAGCCACTTATGGCAAGGTGAATGGTTATGCTTAGAATGCCATGCCTGGATAATACTGCGTTTGCCCAAATTGAAATCCGAGCTGAAAAATTCCACCGCGATGTTAAGCTTACGCAGATTATTCATCACAAAATCCGGCACAATGGCCAACGCATCGGAATGGGTAATGGCGTTCATGGTGGCCATATAACCTGGCGTGGTCCCCATGACCTGACGTGTTGACCAGAAATATTGCATTGCCTCATCCGACCCGGCCGAGTATTTTTCATTGGTCTGGACAAAATGATATTTCAGCAAATTGTCCACGCTTTTATCCCCACAAATAACCGGGTGACCGCAGCGGCACATAAAATAACACTTGGCGGAATGAATGGTGCGAATGGTGATTTCCGGGTTCAAATCACGCATTTCACCAATATAAAGATCAATATCATTAGAACGCAGAAAATCATCGTCAAACTCTGAATCGTGCACCATGTTTATAAACACATTCGGGGCGCTGCTACGCTGTATTTCGCTAAATAACCGGGCATTGAGCGTGAACACAATAGTGGCATTGGCGGCAATCGTGAACGACACCGTGGTGGTATGGGGTTCAAACGCCATATTGGTATTCAGCATCGATTCGATACGATTGACCAACTGGCGTACATCCTCCTTAAGTGCGATGGCTTTTGGTGTCGGGATAAGTTTGGTGCCGCTACGCACTAAAATGGGATCGTTAAACATACCCCGTATTTTATTCAACGACTTACTGATGGCGGGCGCGGTAACGTTCAGTTTTCTGGCTGCCAGATTGACGCTGCAGTCTTCAAGAAGCGCATTCAGTACAACCAATAAATTAAAATCGAAATTATTCATATAAGATTCGTAATCTAGAATGTTAGGTTGAGGGATATTCGTAGGTTAACGAACATAAATGCACGTGTAATTATATTCAGACTTTTATTTATTGCTCCAATATATTTATAGATATGAAATTATTAACTTATCTATTTTAGTGGCTAACGAGTTTATCTTTTATTTGTCAATAATGACAAGATGAAAATAGACGTTGCGTTGCAGTAGTGCAATACCGTGAAGCATTAAATGTTCAATGTTGGGCGTTATCGCTGGCATGGATCACATTTTTGATAATATGCATAATATAGTTAATTGAATGTAAATAGCATAATAATAATATTATTTTAATAAAGTTAGTTCCGTTTTTATCTACCCCAATGGACGGTAAATCCCTGCTCAATCGAACAGGGATAGCCACGATACCGGCTTGCGTGAGATAGGGCTTAAACCGGTGCGTAATGGCCGACGGCGACCTTATAACGAAACAAAACGTTTACTTTGTTTCAGCACAATATCACAGGCCTTGGTTTTTACTTGTTGACCTAATTGGGAGTTGCTCAGATCGTTAAGGTTAACTTGACCGTTTTTGCCGGTGGCCAGCAGACCGCCGAGGCCTTGTTGGTAGTCCTGGCTTTTGGTATTGGCGGTACTGGTGATGCCCAACTTGTTCAGCATGCGATCTTTGAGCGAGTTGGCCCCGTTGGCCGACAATAGGTTGTTTTTCACACAATATTGCAGCACACCGGCGGCATTAGTCATACTGCTGGCGCTTAAGGCCTTATCGCCGCCATTAAGCAGGCCCGATAATCCGGCCAACGAACTGGCATTATTGCCGGAGGTCGTGCCAGCGGTGGTGGAACCCTTGTCAGTAGAAGACTGACTCAGTTCACCGGCCACGCTTTTGACCGAATCCATCCAGTTACCGGCTGCGTGGACCACACTGGACGACAGCAAGGCGGACAAGGCCAATGCCACCAATAACCGCGGTTGTTGATAGGACATCATAAGGGGGTGACTCCTGTAATAAAGAAGGATACCAGGTCGAACGGCCAGGCCGCCGCCGACGCTAAATGATGGCCAGTATGCCGGACAAACGCGCCGTCGTCAGAACACCGACGCGTTTTTCAGGCGCGAGTGGCGTAGTTTCGGACAATTCTGTCGATAGCGCCTACCGACCCCCCACCTGGTTTTATTTCAGGCCAGCCAAGCTGTAGTTGGCCGGTACCCAGCGATAGGCCGGAGTCTGGCCCGGTTTCTCCACCAACGCTTTCACATGCCCCAGCCCTGGGAACGCAATATGTGCCGCGCCGATCCAATAGTCCCCACGGGCCGCGTCCGCCAGTACCGATGCCCTGGCCTTGGCTGCTTGGGCAGGGTTCCAGTCAAAATTAATGGTGGTTTGTGGCCGGGCAAACTGCACCGCCTCGGCGTGGATAGTATCGCCCCACAGCAACAGTTTCTGACCCGCACTTTCAACCATATACAAGGTGTGGCCGGGCGTATGGCCGGGGTCGGGCACTGCGCGCACCCCGGGGAACAGTTCGGTTTCCCCGGAGAAGGTTTTCAGGCGGCCAGCCTGGATCACCGGGCGCAAGGAAGACTCCGATTCGGCAAAAGTGTGTTTTTCGCTCTTGCGAACGCTTGCCATATTGGCCGGATTGAGCCAGAAATCCACATCCCGCTGGTTAACGTAGACAGTGGCATTGGGTAGCGCGAGCTTACCGTTATGCACCAGGCCGCCGCTATGATCCGCATGGATATGGGTGAGCAATACGGTATCGATTTGTTCCGGTGGATAACCCGCCGCGCGCAGATTATCCAACAACCGACCACCGTTGCTGCCGAATAACGGGCCGGAACCGGTATCCACCAGGATCAGATGTTCACCGGTGTTAATTAAAAAAGTATTGATCGATGTTTCCACCTGGGTGCTGAGATCGTTAGCAGCCAAACGCTGTCGCAGCGCCTGCGGCGTGATAGAGTTTAACAGCTTGTCTAATGCAATGGTGACCGTACCGTCCGACACTGCGGTAACCTCAAACTGGCCCAGCATCATACGGTAATAACCCGGTGCCTGGGTCTTTTGCATCGGCACCGGTGCGACGGGGGGTTGCCCTTGTGCGTATGCCGGAGAGAGCAGCTGTCCCAGTAGCAGCAACGTCGCGCTGGTTTTGCCAATGGTGATTAATTTCATCTTTTTCCCTTAATCTGTTTTTTCATTAGGGGGAAGTATTCAATACGTACTACTATTACTCCAATTGATTGGAAAAATTATGAATATCAATGAAAGTGATTTTAGGGGCATCGACCTGAATTTATTGGTGACCTTTTTGGTGCTGTACCGGGAAAAAAGCGTCTCGGTGGCAGCGGCAAAACTGTTCCTCGGCCAGCCGGCGGTCAGCAGCGCGCTGGGGCGCTTGCGCGAGCTGTTTGGCGACCGGCTGTTTGTGCGCACCGCGCAAGGCATGCAGCCCACCAGCCGTGCCGATTATTTGGCTCAACGCCTCGCGCCGCTGCTGGGGCAGATGCAAGATACGCTGTTCCACAGCCCGGATTTTGATCCGCACCAAAGCCGGCGGTTGTTCACCCTGGGTATGGCGGATTGGGTCGAGATCTGCTTGATGCCGCCGCTGCTGGCACGCCTGCACGCCGCCGCTCCCCATATGCGCTTCAATACCCTCGCCACCACACCCTACCAGGACCGCGAGCTGCTGGAGCAAAATCAACTGGATATGGCGCTGTCGGTCACCACCGAATCCGCCCCTTGGTTACAGCGTAGTGTGTTGCGTACCGAGGCTTTTGTCGTCCTATGGCATCCGCAGCAGCTCGCACACCCGGCGCCACTCAGCCTGGACGACTATCTCGCTTGCGATCACCTGCTGGTCACCTATCGCTCGCGTGCGCACAGCGCCATCGACGACCTGCTGGTGCAACGGGGCAGATCACGCCAGATTCGTTATACCACGTCGCACTTTTCCGCATTGCCCGGCATCTTGCAACGCGTCCCGGTGCTGACCACCGTGCCGAGCGTGCTGGCGTCGGCCTGGCAAACCCACTATGGCCTGTGCGCCAGCCCGCTGCCATTTGACCTGCCGTCCTTTGAGCTGTCGTTGCTCTGGCACCTGCGCCTGGACGGCGACCCGGCGCGGCGCTGGCTGGCGCAGCAAATTGCCGCGGTGCTATCGTTGAGTTGTTAAACGTGGATTGGCACGATAACCGGTGCTGATTCGGCCTTTGGCGACAAAAACCTGGCGAAAGAGGGCGTTTTTTCAGCAGTCAGCACCGGCTAACGCTGATTAGTATTGCGCCGGGATGCGTTAACGGTATAATGCACCTCGTTTTCCGTATACTAACTTCAGTGCCGAAGTGGCGAAATCGGTAGACGCAGTTGATTCAAAATCAACCGCCTTCGGGCATGCCGGTTCGATTCCGGCCTTCGGCACCATTAGTACACAATCAGGTCACCCAAGGGTGGCTTTTTTTGTGTCTTTAATTAGGGGATTACGCCATTTCTGCTCAACAGTGTGTATCGGTGTCACCCGGTTTATTTTTGGGATGAATGCCATTAAGATTGAACTGCGATATTGAAGGGATCCACTTGGGTTTGTTGAAACGTAACGGTGTAAAAAAGCTCACGCCGGCAAGAGCCATGATCGCTGAATTGGTCCGTCGTTACTGGGTGCTGGGTATGGAATGCAGCCTGCTGGAAATTCAAAAACTGGCTTGGTTCTTACAAAAAGCGGTTAGTCACAACAAGCTGAAAGATGTGTTGAATCTGCGATTTGAAGCGAGTTTTTACGGCCCCTATGCCACGAATTTACCCCATTTATTAAATGCGCTCGATGGTAATTACCTGATAGCGGAAAAAAGAATCCCTGACAGCAGCCCGCTGGATGTGATCTGGTTTAATGACCAAGAAAAAGATCACGTAGACGCCTATCTACGCAGCGAAGGTAAAACGTGGTTGCCGGCGTTAGAGCAGGTTAGTG